>URGL01000032.1 GCA_900547405.1 uncultured Eubacteriales bacterium | reverse complement strand
ATTGTTCGAAAATCGGGGGGATTGCCACACCAGGAAAGCGGACTGGTTCGCAATGATATTTCCTCTGTTTGGGCGCTTTGCCTTTTTGAGACAGACCCATCTTTTCTGTTTGGACAGATTGCCTGTTTGAGACAGGCTCTCCTGAAATTTCTACAGCAAAATCAACAAAAAATAATTCCGTGTACAGGAAAAACATTCCGTTCTTTTCCTCCCGTTATCTTATTTGGGAATATCGACTATACAATCGTTTGCTTCCGCCTATTTTAAATTTCCGGAATGTGTTTATCTGTATTACTCAGCTGCCCGGTAAATTAACTGAGACAGTGCGGTGGACTGTTTTTCGCCGGGCTGGGTATGGCAGCACCCTGGTTCAAATCGACAGACACGGCGATTCCCTTCCCGCGCGCAGGGGACAGCACCCCAGGGAGCGGCCGCAGGCTATTCTCCTTATTCCTTTTGGTTATAACGCAAATCATACAAAGAATATGCCACTTAGTACATCAAGTATTGACATTATTCACAACAATTGGTAAAATTGTCACAGAATTCCCTGGGAGAATTAAAGAAAATTTTACAAAGGAGATTGAGGTATGCTTAAGGCGCTAAAAGAAGACAAGATTCTCGGCTTCCCTGTTTGGATGTTCATCATTGTTGATGTCATCATGATTTTCCTGGCCAGAATGGACTGGCTGTTGACGGATATGGTGGGCGCTCTGGCCTTCGCGCTGTCCGTCGGTACTCTGCTTGGTTGGATTGGCGACCACATCCCCGTATGGAACACCTGGTTCGGCGGCGGTATGCTGTTCACCTGCCTGTGCGCCGGCGCCATGAACACCTTCGGCCTGGTGGGCGAGAAGACCATTGAGGCTCTGAACACCTTCAACGGTTCTACCGGCTTCCTGAATCTGTATATTCTGGTTCTGATTACCGGCTCTGTTCTGTCCATCGACCGCAAGCTGCTGATCAAGTCCTTTGCCGGCTACATTCCCACCATCCTTGGCGGTGTTGTCTGCGCCCTGGGTCTGGCCGGTCTTGTGGGCGCCGTCACCGGCGTGGGCGCCATCAATGCCATCTGCACCTTTGCCATTCCCGTTATGGGCGGCGGCAACGGCGCCGGCATCACCCCCATGTCCAAGATGTACGAGGCTGCCACCGGCAATGACGGCGCTGCCTGGTATGCCGCGGCCTTCGCCACCATCAGCATCGGCAACCTGGTTGCCGTGTTCTGCGCCGCGCTGCTGAACAAGCTGGGCGCCAAGAAGCCCTCCCTCACCGGCAATGGCCGCCTGATGATCGCCCAGGAAAACACACAGGCCGCTGCCGACGACTACAAGCCCACCGTTACCGATTACGCCACCGGCCTGTGCCTGGGCCTGGTGTGCTTCAACATCGCCAACTTCTACTCCAAGAAGGTTTCCATCATCAATAACCACCTGGATCTGGGCTTCTCCATTCACGCCTTCGCATTCATGGTCATCCTGGTCGCCATTCTGAACGTCTCCGGCATCCTGCCCAAGAACGTTCGTGCCGGCGCCGGCGCCATGCAGAAGTTCTTTGTCAAGTACATGTCCTTCCCCCTGATGATTACCGTGGGCATCGGCACCGACCTGAACGACTACCTGGCGATTGTCTCCAACCCCGCAAACTTCCTGGTCATCGTCGTGGTCGTTATCGGCGCTATGATCGGCACCTTCCTGGTGGCCAAGCTGGTGCATTTCTACCCCATCGAAGCCATGATCACCGGCGGCCTGTGCATGGCCAACGGCGGCGGTTCCGGCGACGTTCAGGTTCTGGGTGCCTGCAACCGTATGGAGCTGATGTCTTACGCCCAGATTTCCTCCCGTATCGGCGGCGCCATCATGCTTGTCATCGCCAGCTTCTTCTTCGGAAGATTCCTGTAAATCTCTTGCTCTCTTCGGAATTGAGGCAGCATATCCTACTGCTGCCTCAATTCGTTTTCCAAGAAGGCGTGAAGCCTCAATTGGATGACCATTTCCCAAAATTCATGCTCTGAAGAAAGGAATTACTTGTTATGGCTACTGCGTTAGGCCAGGGTCTGACCTCTGAAATGAAAAAGAATTTGTTCGGCAACGCTTACCTGAATATGCTGTGGCACTGCCCCAGCGATCCCCGGTTCTCCTATTGGGTGCACCTTCCCGACTGCTACTATGACGAGGAGGATCCCCACTACCAGCTGATGGTGATTATCCACGGCACCGGCTGCGCTACCGAGGAGTATGTCCGGGTGGCGAAGGCCTGGGCGGACGAGCGCAAGGTGGCGCTGTTGGCCCCCATGTTCCCCGGCGGACTGATCGACCCCGAGGACTTCAACGCCTACAAGATGCTCTCCTGCGACGGCGTCCGCTATGACAACGTGCTGCTGGCCATGGTTGACGACATGGCAAAGCGCTATCCCGGTGTGGAGACCTCCAAATTCTTCATGTTTGGCCACTCCGGCGGCGGACAGTTTGTCAACCGGTTCCTGCTGGTGCACCCGGATCGTCTGAAGGCCGCCTCCATAGGCGCCCCCGGCAGACCCACCTTCCTGAATTTTGAGGAGGACTATTTCTGGGGCGTCCGGGACTTCTATAAATATTTCGACAAGCAGATCGACATGGAGGCAATCCGCAAGGTGCCTGTTCTGATCACTGTGGGCGAGTTGGATGTGAAGTATATCGGTGACTCTCCCTACGGCTCCTGCCGGGTGGAGCGTATGAAGAGCCTGCAGAAAAATTTCATTGAGAACGGAATCCACACCGAGCTGCAGATCCTCCCCGGCCTGGAGCACGGCGACGGCGAACAGGAGCGTGTGGACGCCGCCCAGTCCTTCTTCGGCAGATATCTGTAAACGCTTTCTTTTGATCAGGATATCGGCTCTGCTAAGCCAAACACCAATTTACCGCACTGCTTATGAAAGCCAATCGACTAAGTTTTTGATATTCTGCAGGGCGGCCCGGCTGTCCTGCGGAGCAGCCGCATAGGGAGCATTTCTGTTTCCCCCATTGCGGGACAATAGGAAAGGAGTTTTTTCTATGAAACCGGAGTTTACCGTCATCCGAATCAACGCGAAAACCAGCTTTGAGCGGGGCGTGCAGTACGGCCGCCAGGCAAAGCAGCAGATTCAGAACGGAGCGGAGAACTATCTGTCCTTCTTTGAATCCACCGGTAAGAGCAGGGACCTCGTCCACAGCTTGGCCATGCAGTATGTGCCCCAGCTGGAGGAAAGCATGCCGGAGGTGCTGGAGGAGGCGAAGGGCATCGCCGCCGGAGCGGAGATTTCCTTCGAGGATCTGATGGTGCTCAATACCCGCTACGAGCTGACCAATTACCCCAACAAAGCCCCGGAGTGCACCACCGCCGCCGTCCTTCCGGAAGCCGCCAGGGACGGGAAAACCTATATGATCAAGAACTGGGATTACAAGCCCGCCGTCTTTAAGAACATTGTGCTTCTGCACATCCTCCAGGAGGACGGAACCAGGATTTTCGGCCTGACGGAAGCGGGACAGATGCTCCGGGAGGGCTTCAACAGCAACGGCATCGGCCTGTGCAACAACTATATCGAATCCATCTGGGACGGACCCGGCGTGGGCATTCCCGTCACCTTCCTGCGCAGAAGAGTGCTTGCCAGCAAGACCTATGATGAGGCATTCGGATGGCTTACCGGCATCAAGCGGTGCGTTTCCAATAATATGCTGCTGGTTTCCTACAAGGATCGGCGGGCCATCGATATCGAGGCTTGCCCCAAGGGTTGTGATTTCATCAAGCCCAAGGCCGGCATCGTGACCCATGCCAACCATTTCGTGGTGGACCCGGACAAGGACCGCAACGACACCTGGGCCAGGATGCCCAAGTTCCGGGATACCCGGCTGGCAGACCTATTGTACCACAACTGGGGCAGCATTGACGTTCCTTACATTCAGGAGATCATGAAAGACCATGAGCACTTCCCCCTATCCATCTGCTGCCACAGCAATAACGGCATGGAGGATATGCGGGGCTTGATGACGGTGGCCAGCATGATCGTGGACTTTGAAGAAAACGCCGCCTATGTCTGCGCGGGCAATCCCTGCGAGGGGGAATACCAGAAATACGTCATCTGAAACCACCACAGGAGGGCCGGCAATGGATACAAGTCTTTATCGCTATGTCATCGCGGCAGCGGAGGCGGGGAGCTTTTCCGCCGCGGCAAGAAATCTGTACATCTCCCAGCCCGCCCTGACAAAGCAGATCGGGAAGCTGGAAGCGCAGCTGGGACAAAAGCTGTTTGTCCGCACACGGAATTCCTTTGAAATCACCGCTTCCGGCGCCCTGTTTGTGGACTATGCCCGCAAAATCGTCGCCCTGGAGGACAAGCTGATGCAGACCCTGACCATACCGGACTCCTCCGCGGAAGTTATCCATATCGCGACCACGCATCGCGGAGGGACCTATGCGGCCCGGTATTCCAGTATGTTTTATCAGAATTACCCCAATGTTGTTATCGATATGTGCAACCTGAGCGCCCTCGGATGTGAACAATCCCTGGAGGAGGAAAGAACGGAGCTTGCTATTTTCACCACTCCGGTAATTTCGGACCATCTGGACTACGTCCAACTGAGCGAGGATTTGCTGTATCTGGTCGTTCCCACCAGATTCGGCATTTTCACCCCGGAGGAATTGGCCGCATCCCGCGCGAAGCAGCCAATCTCCCTTGCCCCGGAACGGATTCTGGAAGGTAATTTCCTTTGGCTTACCGCACCCAAGGGGCAGGGTCTTTACCATGCGGAGCAGAAGCTGTTCACCGAAATCTCCTACACCCCGCCCCGCACCCGGTGCGTCGAATATGTGGATACCCGCTACAGCTTGGCCGCCGTGGGCAACGGCATCGCGCTGATGCCGGGCGTCACCATTCACAAAGAGGACATGGAAAACGGACAGATCGCGGCATGCGCCCTGAACAGTGCCACAATGACCCGCGGCATCGTAGTCGCGCGGAAAAAGGGAATCAAGCTCTCCAAATATGCGGAAATATACTGGAATTACCTGATTTCCCATAATCAACGAAGCCGCAAAAAACAGGAAGGAGAGCACCTATGAATTTTCCGAAGCGTATTACCGTTTGTGAAGTATCCACCCGGGACGGATTTCAGACTCTGCCGCCCCCCACTGTGGCGGAAAAGCTGACCATTCTGGATTTGATCGTAAAGTCCGGAATCCACGAAATCGAAGTAGGTTCCTTCGTGGACAAAGGCTCCAACCTGATGCGCGGCATGGAATCCACGCCGGAGATTTTCCGCGTGATGGAGCGGAAGCCGGGGGTTGTCTACCGGGCGCTGCTGCAGACCCCCACCGCTATGAGAATGGCCGTGGACGCGGGCTGTGAAAAGATCAAACTGAATATTTCCGGAAGTGAAAGACATTATCAACTCATGAGAAACGGCGCATCCATCGGTGAAGGAATGAAGGGATTCCGGGAAATCGGCGCACTGGGCTGTCAGCATCAGGTAAAAATCCTGGGTTCGATCTCCCTGGCCTTTGTTTCTCCCTATGATGACGGCATGATCCCCAGTGAGAAAATCAAAGAGATTATCCGTGCCTTTATAGATTCCGGCGCTACGGAAATTTCCATGAACGATACGGCAGGAATGTCGGCTCCCAACCAGATTTTCAACCGCTTTTTGGAAATGAAGGTGGAATTCCCCGAGATTCAGGTATGGGCTTTCCACGCCCACAATACCAGAGGCACCGGTCTAGCGAACACACTGGCTGCCATGCAGGCGGGCGTTGACCGCATCGACAGCTCCCTTGCCGGAATTGGAGGCTGTCCCGTATTCAAAAAGGCCAGCGGAAATATCTCTACGGAGGATCTGCTGTATATGCTGCAAACCATGGGCATCGACACCGGCGTTGACCTGGAGCGGGCCATTATCGCCGGCGAGTATATTTCCTCCCTTGTTGATCCCTCGACAGTGGACAGCTATATGCAGAGGCTTCAGAAAATCAAACGCGAAAGATATGGATCCGTGGAATAAGTCCTCATCACCGGCAAAGGCCGGGAATGTCCGCCGGACATTCCCATGATTCCATCCCCCATACCATGAACAAAGGCATCCAAATCTGTTTCTTTTTCCGTGGCCCTCTGGGCTTTGATTCCGGCCGCTTGATGGCACCGTTTCGGAAATAGGTTTCCTCGAACTTGCCAAAGAAAACAAATAATCCGAACCCATCTCCCACTGGGAAGATTTGGTTCGGATTATATTGCTTTGGTGCCGGTGACCGGACTCGAACCGGTACGCCATCGCTGGCGGTGGATTTTGAGTCCACTACGTCTACCATTCCATCACACCGGCATAGGGATTTTGCCTGTATAGAATAGCACATCCCGGAAAAAAAAGCAAGAGAAATGTTTCTTCCCACCGGAAGAATATATCGCCCGGGGTCATTTCGGCGGTTGGGGGGATTGTTTTCCCATAAATTCTGTGCTATAATAGAAAAAATTGACATATGACCGGAGAGAACGCCCATGAATCTGAATTTCCGCTCTGCCCTGAACGGGTTTAACCGTCAGGATGTGGCCCGATATCTGGAATACCTGAATACCCAGCACAACGCCCAGCTGAACCAGCTGCAAACGGATCTGGATAATCTGCGCAGAAAAGCGGAGCCGGAGGGGGAGGACCCTCGGGAGAAGCGGCTGCGGGAGCTGGAGAATAAGTGCATGGAGCTGGAGACCCAGCTGGCCGCCATGCAGGCCCAGCGGGACGAGGCGCTGCGCCAGCGGGACGAGGTCCAGCGGGAGGCCGTGGTCCAGGTCAGCGGTGCCCGGCTGGACACCAACCAGGAGCTGGAGGCTTACCGCCGGGCGGAGCGGGCCGAGCGGGTGGCCAAGGAGCGGGCCAACCTCATCTATGCCCAGACCGGCGCTGTGCTGAATCAGGCCTCTGTCCGGGTAGAGGGGGCCATCCGTCAGGTGACAGGCATCTCTCAGCAGGTTTCCACCCAGCTGGATACGCTGCAAGCCGCCATCTCCTCCAGCCGCCTGGCATTGCAGGACGCGGCGGATACCATCAGTCGGCTGAAGCCCAAGCAGGAATGATTTTCCGGCCCGCCGCCCTTCGCGGCGGGCTTTCCGATACACAGAAAGGAAGCCCCCATGCTGATTCGTAAACCTGATTTGTACGATGGGTTCCATTGTATTGCCTCGGCCTGCCCGGATAGCTGCTGCCAGCAGTGGGATGTGGCGGTGGACGGGGAGAAAGCCGCCTTATACCGCAGCCTGCCCGGGGAACTGGGAGACAGGCTGCGTAGGTTCCTGAAAAACGAGGATGGAGAAGTCTATCTGACGTTGGAGGGGACCTGGTGCCCCATGTGGCGGGCCGACGGCCTGTGCCGCATCCAGGCGGAGCTGGGGGAAGAGGCCCTTTGCAAAACCTGCCGGGAATTTCCCAGGCTGACCCACGACTACGGCTCCTTTGTGGAGCTGGGGCTGGAGCTCAGCTGCCCGGAGGCGGCCAGGCTCCTTCTGAAAGAGGAAACATGGCAGTGGGTCCAGCAGGGGCAGGCGGAGGATGTGGAGCCGGACATGGCCCTGCTGCTGCGGACCCGGCAGCGGGCTATGGAATTGACAGAACTGGACCGGCCCTTGGAACGGCTCCTGTACTACAGCGTTTCCGTCCAGCAGGTCCTGGATGGAGCCGCGGAAGAGATCTATGAGAGTGAAGACCTGCCGGAACCGGAGGGACGGGGGGATGAGGCGTCCTTTCTGAACGTATTCCGGGAGCTGGAAATTCTGACCCCCAAGTGGCGGAAGCGGCTGGCAGCGCCCAGCCCCAGAAAGCTGGCCCAATCGGACCGGGCTATGCTGCGCTATCTCATTTCCCGGTACTGGCTACAGGCAATTTCGGATCTTGACCTGGTATGCCGGGGGAAATTTATGATCTCCGCCGTGCTGCTGGTGTGCCTGCTGGGGGGAGACCCGGTGGAGACGGCCCAGCTGTTCTCCAAGGAGATCGAGAATGATGCGGAAAATGTGGATGCCCTTTTGGATGGGGCCTATGCCTTGTCGGGATTGACGGATCGGAATCTGCTGGCACTGGCAAGGATGACGGAACAGTAAGGAGGGGCACTATGCTGCCTGAGGCGTTTTTACAGAGAATGGAGGCCCAGCTGGGGCCGGAATATGGGGCATTTCTGGAGAGTCTCCAGCGGCCCCGGGCAGTGGCCCTGCGGTTTAACCCCCTGAAGGGGGAAATTCCCACGGTGCCCTTTGCCCTGGAGCCGGTGCCCTGGGAGCCCATGGGCTATTACTACGACCCCGCCGCCCGGCCGGGGCTGCACCCGTACCACGAGGCGGGGGTATACTACCTACAGGAGGCCAGCGCCATGGCCCCGGTGGCCCTGCTGGACCCCCAGCCCGGGGAGAAGATCCTGGACCTCTGCGCCGCCCCCGGAGGCAAGAGCACCCAGATCGCCGGGCGGCTGATGGGAGAGGGACTGCTGGTATGCAATGAGATCCATCCGGGCCGGGCAAAGATCCTTGCCCAGAATATTGAGCGCATGGGCGTTGGCAACGCTCTGGTGACCAACGAGAAGCCGGAGAATCTCAGCCGCCGCCTGACGGGCTTCTTTGACAGAGTCCTGATAGACGCGCCCTGCTCCGGCGAGGGAATGTTCCGCAAGGAGGAGGCGGCGGTAACGGATTGGAGCCCGGAGACGGTGGAGATGTGCGCCCGCCGCCAGGCAGAGATCCTGGACTGGGGGGCGGGTATGGTGCGCCCGGGAGGGCTGCTGGTCTACTCCACCTGTACCTTTGCCCCACAGGAGGACGAAGAGGCGGTGGCGGCCTTTTTGGACCGGCATCCGGAGTTCGTTCCGGAGAGCCTGGAAGCGCCCTGGTTTGAGGCCGGGGCCCAGGGGACCTATCGCATGTGGCCCCACAAGCTCCGGGGGGAGGGACATTTCGCCGCCCGGCTGCGTAAGCTGGAGGGGGAAGAACCGGAAGCACAGGAGCAGAAGGGCCAGAGCCTGCCGAAGGCATGGAGCAGCTTCTCAAAGGAAGCGGGCATCCTTCTGCCCCGGGAGAAGTGCGTCCAATTCGGGGACCGGCTGTTTTTGCTGCCGGAGAACGCACCGGAGCTGAAGGGCCTACGGGTCCTGCGGCCTGGGCTGGAATTGGGAACCCTCAAAAAGGACCGGCTGGAGCCTGCCCACGCATTGGCCCTGTGGACGAAGGACTGTGGCCAGAGAGAGAATTATGCCTGGGATTCCGGGGAGATGAAGCGCTATCTCCACGGGGAGACCCTGCCGTCCAGGCAAAAGGGCTGGTGCCTGGTGACGGTGGACGGCTACAGCATCGGCTGGGCCAAAGGAGACGGAAGCCAGCTCAAAAACCACTATCCCAAGGGCTTGCGAAGATAGACCAATTGCTTCTTTACAAGATTCCGGTTTTGTGTTAGAATACACTGGAAACATTGTGTTCTATTACCCAATTCATCACAAGGAGAGGATCATTCCTTGGCCAGATATGAAATTAACGGCGGCAATCCCCTGGTGGGGACCGTCACCATCAGCGGCGCGAAAAACGCGGCGGTTGCCATTCTGCCGGCTGCGCTGCTGGTCAGAGGAGTCTGCCGCGTTGAAAACGTACCTGATATATCGGATGTCCGGATCCTTTTGGACATCCTGGAGGGTATGGGAGTGAAGCTTCGCTATCCGGAGCCTCACGTAGTCGAGCTGGACAGCACCGAGGTCCAGTGTACGACCCCAGACCCGGAGCTTGTAAAAAAGATGCGGGCCAGCTACTACCTGATGGGTGCTTTGCTGGGCCGTTTCGGCCATGCCCATGTGGCCCTTCCCGGAGGCTGCAATTTTGCCTCCCGGCCCATCGATCAGCACATCAAGGGATTTGAGGCCCTGGGTGCCAATGTGGACGAGACGGAGGATTATATCGCCCTGAAGCCCGGGGAAGAGGGACTCCACGGGGCCAGGATCAGCCTGGATATGGCCAGCGTGGGCGCTACCGTCAATATCATGGTGGCGGCTACCCTGCTTCCCGGCCAGACCGTGATTGAAAACGCGGCCAAGGAGCCCCATATCGTGGACCTGGCCAACTTCCTCAACACCATGGGCGCCCGGATCACCGGTGCGGGCACGGATACGGTGAAGATCCGGGGGGTAAACGCTCTCCGGGGAGGCACCTATGCCATCATTCCGGACCAGATCGAGGCGGGCACCTATATGGCTGCCGTCACCGCCGCCGGAGGCAACGTGCTGGTGCAGAATGTGATCCCCAAGCATATGGAGTGCATCACCAGCAAGCTCCAGGAAATGGGCGCCAAGATCTTTGTTTACGATGATTCTATCCGGGTCATGCGGTCCGGCCCTCTGCGCAAGTCCACGGTAAAAACCCAGCCCTATCCCGGCTTCCCTACGGATATGCAGGCCCAGGTCTGCGTGTGCATGGCGCTGGCAAAGGGAATCAGCCGATTGACCGAAAGCGTCTACGAGACCCGGTTCTTTGGCTATTGTACCGAGCTGGAGAGCATGGGGGCGAATATCAAGATCAGTGCCAAAACCGCTGTGGTCCAGGGGGTGGATACCCTGACGGGTGCAACGGTGTTTGCCCACGACCTGCGGGCCGGAGCGGCCCTGGTGATCGCGGGCCTTTCTGCCCAGGGCACCACGGTGGTGGAGGACATCCACTATGTGGAGCGGGGCTATGAGGACCTGATCGGCAAGCTCACCGCACTGGGGGCGGATATCCGGCGGCTGGAAGACTGATAAGGAGGAAACACACATGGCCACTATGGAACAGCAGGCGGAGCAGATCGTCGATACCATTCTGGAGGACTATCGCAACGGCCGCAGCATCGACCGTATGGATCCCTTCACCCATCCGGACAAAGAAGTGGTCATCGATATGATCGGCAAGCTCATGCGCATTGTCTATCCCGGCTTTTCCAGGGATAAGAACTACCGCATTTACAATACCCATCACAATCTTTCTATGCTCATTGAGGATGTGATGTACAACCTGGTCAAGCAGATGGCCATGGTATTCAAGGCGGATATGGACGAGGCGGCGGCTCAGGAGAAGGCGGAGAAGATCAGCCTGGACTTCTTCCGGGAGATTCCTGCCGTCCGGGCGGTGATCCAGACCGATGTGGAGGCCTTTTATGAAGGAGACCCGGCGGCCTACAGCACCGACGAGATCGTCTACTGCTACCCCGGTATGTTCGCCATTACCGTCTACCGGCTGGCCCATGTGCTGTATGGCCTGGGGGTCCCGCTGCTGCCCCGGATCATGACGGAGCATGCCCACAGCGTCACGGGCATCGACATCAACCCGGGAGCGGCCATTGGCCGGTACTTCTTCATTGACCATGGCACCGGCATTGTGGTGGGAGAGACCACTGTCATCGGTGACCATGTGAAGGTTTACCAGGGAGTCACATTGGGTGCCCTCACCACCCGGGGCGGCCAGAGCCTGCGGGGCAAACGGCGGCACCCCACCATTGAGGACAATGTGACCATCTATGCCGGCGCGTCTATCTTGGGCGGCGCTACGGTGATCGGCAGGGACTCGGTGATTGGCTCCAATGTGTTCATCACCAGCTCCATCCCCCCCTGCACCACTGTCAGCGTCAAGAGCCAGGAGCTCCAGATCCGCCAGCGCGGCTGTGACAAGGGCCCGGAGCCCTTCTGGCCGGAGGAAAAATAAAAGGTGGCCCCGCCGGTATCCGGCGGGGCCCTTTCGTCAAATGCAACAAAATTGCCCCTTAAAAACTGGAGACTTAAACGGTTGCGATTCCCCGCCGGGTGTGGTAAAATGACCATATCCCGGCGGGGCTTTGCTACTCCACAAAAATAGCACCGATCCCGCTAACATAAAGGAGGAAACCCCGTCTGACTCACGGTGCGGCAGTGTGGAGACCTGTCGTAATGCCTCTGCTGTTTTGCTCGGCAGAGCGCGAGGGCATACATTGAGGATTCAGTATGTCCGGAGTCGAAA
This sequence comes from uncultured Eubacteriales bacterium, assembly GCA_900547405.1. Classification (GTDB taxonomy): domain Bacteria; phylum Bacillota; class Clostridia; order Oscillospirales; family Oscillospiraceae; genus Faecousia. The sequence goes on along the minus strand of URGL01000032.1, from coordinate 15,638 downwards.
AACTATGGCAAGCGTAACCCTGAAGAACATCAAAAAGGTCTACCCCTTCAATGGCGACGACGCCAAGAAGAACAAGAAGAAAAAGAAGGGCGAAGAGACCAAGAAGACCAATCTGCAGATCACCGATGAGGGTGTTGTTGCTGTGCAGGCCTTCAACCTGGACATCAAGGACAAGGAATTTATCGTTCTGGTCGGTCCTTCCGGCTGCGGTAAGTCCACCACCCTGCGTATGATCGCCGGCCTGGAAGATATTACCGATGGCGAGCTGTACATTGGTGACCGCCTGGTAAATGATGTGGCCCCTAAGGACCGAGACATCGCCATGGTTTTCCAGAACTACGCGCTGTACCCCCATATGACCGTTTATGACAACATGGCCTTCGCTCTGAAGCTGCGCCATGAGTCCAAAGAAGAAATCGACCGCAAGGTCAAGGAAGCCGCAGAGATCCTGGACATCACCCAGTATCTGGGCCGTAAGCCCAAGGCTATGTCCGGCGGTCAGCGTCAGCGTGTGGCCATTGGCCGGGCCATTGTCCGGAACCCTCAGGTCATGCTGATGGACGAGCCTCTGAGTAACCTGGACGCCAAGCTCCGGAACCAGATGCGTGCTGAGCTGATCAAGCTGCGCCAGCGTATCAACACCACCTTTATTTACGTTACCCACGACCAGACCGAGGCTATGACCCTGGGCGACCGGATCGTCATTATGAAGGACGGCTTCATCCAGCAGATCGGTACGCCTCAGGAGGTCTTCAACCACCCCTACAACCTCTTTGTTGCCGGCTTCATCGGCACGCCTCAGATGAACCTGTTCGATGCCGAGCTGGTGAAGGAAGACGGCAAGTACGCCGTGAAGGTTGGCGGCATCACCGTGACCCTGTCCGATGAGAAGCAGGCGAACCTGACCAAGAACAACGTGGCTCCCCAGAGCATCGTCCTGGGTGTCCGTCCCGAGCACATCGAGCTGACCAAGGAAGGCATTGACGCCGTTGTTGACGTATCCGAAATGATGGGCTCTACCGTCCACCTGCACGTGACCTCTATGGGCCGTGACGTGGTTCTGGTGGTTTCCACCATGAACATGACCGGCGAAGAGGTTGCCGCTCTGACCGCTGGCACCGCCGTGAAGTACAGCTTCGGCGGCCACATCTGCCACGTCTTCAACAAGGAGTCCGGCATCAATCTGGAAGCCTGAGAATCGTATGACAAGGAGCTGCCTTGCAAAGAGGCAGCTCCTATAACAGGAAAGCAGACACTCACAAAAGCGTGGGTGTCTGCTTTTTTGTGGCATTGAGAGCCTATTGACCCTCCACCAGCTCCCGATAAAACACGCCCAGGGTGCCCACATAGTGGGGCAGCCAAGGCCGGTTTTTGCCGCAGAAGTGGAGGATCACGGCATTTTTCCGGACCCAGGCTTCATCATGCTTGGGACGGTTCGGGGCCATATTGTAGAGATTCAGGATCCGGTCACTGAGGTTATATCGTTGGGTATCGGCCAGTTTGATGAGATCGCCATGGAGGACGGTCAGCAGGTCCTGGTCCGGCAGAAGGAAGGAGTCCACCTTTTTCAGGGCGGTTTCCTTGATGGCCTCCATGGTCAGGCAGCCACGCAGCTTGGGGAGATTCAGGAGCATGACGCCGGTGTTCACATAGGGGGAGTTCTCCGGGACCTTCAGACGGTGATCGTTGAATTTTGTCAGAGCCTCCCGGATGTGGGTGCAGGCAATGTAGCCGCTGCCTTCGAAATCCGTGTCATAGAATTCCCGCAGGGGGTTGATGACGATGGTGTCCACATCCAGATAGAGGATCCGGTCCAGGGTTTCCGGCAGCAGCAGAGGGGCTGCCAGCCGGTAGTAGATCTGGCGGGGGTAGCGCTTGCTTTCGGGGAAACCGTCGAATTCCTTGGGATCTACGGCAACAAAGTGGATCCGGAAGCAGTCGGGGGCCTGGGCCCGGATGGCAGCCCGATCCGTCTCCCCCAGGTCCGAGTGGAGGATATAGACGTCATACTCCGGCTCCCCGCCCTTGCTGGCGATGGAGCGTAGGCATTGGAGCAGCAGGGGCTGAAATTTTTGATTGATGCAGAACAGCAGATTCATTGATTCAGCAGCTCCATGAATTCGTCGCCGGTAATGGTTTCCTTCTCATAAAGGTGGCGGGAGAGAGATTCCAGCTTGTCCCGATTCTCGGTAAGGAGCTTCAAAGCCTTTTCGTGCTCCTTCTTCACCAGCTCTACCACCAGAGAGTCGATTTTGGTCTGGGTCTCGGCGGAGCAGGCGAGACTGGTGTCGCCGCCCAGGTACTGGTTGGTGACGGTTTCCAGGGCCACCATGTCAAATTGGTCGCTCATGCCGTAGCGGGTGATCATGGCCCGGGCCAGCTTGGTGGCCTGCTCAATGTCGTTGGAAGCGCCGGTGGAGACAGCGCCCACGGCGATTTCCTCGGCAGCACGGCCACCGGTGAGGGTGGCGATCTTGTTTTCCAGCTCCTCCTTGGTCATCAGGTAGTGGTTACCCTCCTCTACCTGCATGGTGTAGCCCAAAGCGCCGGAGGTCCGGGGAATGATGGTGATTTTCTGTACCGGGGCAGAGTGGGTCTGTAGGGCGGCGACCAGGGCGTGGCCGATTTCGTGGTAGCTGACGGCCAGCTTCTCCTTGTCGGTGAGGATGGCGTTTTTCTTCTGGTAGCCGGCAATGACCACCTCAATGGATTCCTCCAGGTCTGCCTGGGTGGCGAACTTCCGGCCGTCCCGCACCGCCCGCAGGGCGGCCTCGTTGACGATGTTGGCCAGCTCCGCGCCGCTGGCACCGGAGGCCATCCGGGCGATGACGCTGAAATCCACATCCTCGGCCAGCTTTACCTTCTTGGCGTGGACCTTCAAAATGGCCTCCCGGCCCTTCAGGTCCGGCAGCTCTACGGGCACCCGGCGGTCAAACCGGCCGGGACGGGTCAGGGCGGGATCCAGGGATTCGGGCCGGTTGGTGGCGGCCAGGATCATAACGCCGGAGTTTCCTTCAAAGCCGTCCATTTCTGTGAGCAGCTGGTTCAGGGTCTGCTCCCGCTCGTCGTTGCCGCCCATGGCTCCGCCGGAGCGCTTCTGACCGATGGCATCGATCTCGTCAATGAAAACGATGCAGGGAGCCTTTTCCTTGGCCTGCTTGAAGAGGTCCCGGACCTTGCTGGCACCCATGCCCACGAACATCTCTACGAATTCCGAGCCGGAGATAGAGAAGAAGGGCACGTCCGCCTCACCGGCTACGGCTTTGGCCAGCATGGTCTTACCGGTGCCCGGAGGGCCCACCAGCAGCACGCCCTTGGGCATGGTGGCACCGATTTCCCGATATTTGGAGGGGTCATGAAGGTAGTTGACGATTTCCGTCAGGCTTTCTTCTGCCTCGTCCACTCCGGCTACATCAGAAAACCGGATGCCGTCGGAGGACTTGACGTAGACCTTGGCACTGGACTTGCCCATGTTGAAGGTCATGGCGTTGGGGCCGCCCATTTTGTCCATCATCTTCCGGGACAGGATCTGGCCCAGCCCCGTAAAGATAATCAGAGGAAGCATGACGTAGAGGAAGAAATTGAGGATGGGGGAAGTCTCCTCCACGATCTCTCCGCTGAATTGGGCCCCGGCTTCATAGAGCCGCTCTGTCCGGCCCGGATCGTCCAGCAGACCGGTTTTGAAGATCTGGGAATCGTCCTTGTTGGTGAAAAGAATCTGATTGTCCTGGATTTCTACCCGTCCAATGTCCTTTTGCTCGGTCATGGACATAAAGGTGCCGTAGTCCACTTCCTTGATTTTCATATCGGCGATCATGGGCATCACCAGTACGTTGAACAGCAGAATGGCGATCAGCACCACGCTGTAGTACCACATCAGTGGCTTCTTTGGCTGTTTGACTTCGTTCATTTGTTATCTCCTTTCCTCCCTTACCTTCCCTTGGGGGAAGGTGGCCCCCCAGGGCCGGAAGAGGGGCGGTACCCAAGCCGGTTCCGGAAGCCGCCCCACACCCGTCCCGGGCTGCGCCCGTTCCACCCTCTCCCGAGAGAGGGTTATTTTGCGCTTAATTTGTACTTTTCCAATTTTTCCTGCATTTCCTTCAGCCGTTCAGCCAGGGTGTGCTCATCGTGGAAGGGCCGGAAGAAATTGTATTTGAGCCGCTTGTTGCTCTCCTCGAAGTTCTCCCGGATGTGCTTCTTGACGGCCTCGTAGCGGACCACGATCTGGTTTTCCTCGGCCAGGGCTTTCAGCTTTACCACCAGGTTGGCGGAGTGGCACACATCGATGATGAACACCCCGAAGAACATACCGATGAAGAAGGAGAAGGCCAGATTCCGGGACAGCCAGTCGAGACCGCTCAGAATGTAGGGGTGGACCAGAAAATAGTAGAGGGCACCCAGCACCGCCCAGAAGAAGGAGAACAGGGGACAGATGAGCCCCTGAACATTGCCCCAGAGGTCGGAATAATCCCACAGCATGACCTTGAAATATTTCAGGCAGAACAGACCCGCAATGTATTCGATGAGGGTCATTCCAATGGCCATCAGGACAAACAGCACGATCTTGTTGACGATGGGGTTCGAGATCACCTCGTACTTTTCCAGGCTCGCCAGCAGATACAGGGTGCACAGTCCGAAGCCGTAGATGGGAAGATAGGGGCCGGTGCAAAATCCGGGGTTGACCCACTTCTTGTTGTGGTGTACAATGTTGCGGAACAGCAGTTCGATGACCCAGCCGAGCACACTGCCTATGAAGAACAGGTAGGCCAGGGTTAGGAAAATGCTCATAGAAAAACCTCCTAAAACCTCTCTTTTGAACAGTTTTATCACGAATTTTTTCAATAGTCAACCCAATAATTCTTTTTTTATTTATTCACATTCTATTCATGGACAGTTCAGCTTAACTTTCGATTCTCTTCGTAGCATACTCTATCATTTTGTCAAGGAAAGGACCTGTTTCACCATGGCGGGAAAGAAAAGAGCGGGCAAGCGCCTTGCCCGGGAGAAGGTAAAAAAATGGAAAAAGGCTCTGCGGGAATTTGATGCCATTACAGAAGATGACGTGGTATCTCCGGAGGAAGCGGAGAGCCAGGCCCTGCTGGCCACCCTGGCTGCCGAAAAGCCAACGGTGGAGAGCCTCTACGAGGATCTGGCCCAGGCGGAGGATCCGGAGGCCTACGGCAAGACCGTCATGGTCCGGCTTCGCTCCCAGCGGCGGGCGGCAGTGAATGTGGCCAAGGCCAGCCAGCAGCTGCTGGAGCGGTCCGACGAGCTCTCTGCCCGGTGGGACGATCTGACCCGGCAGCCCCACTTCCGGCTGAAGCCACCGGCAAACTCCGTCATCGACCTGGAGGAGACCCGGAGGGGCCACTTCGCTTCGGGGATGAATCTCTACAAGCTGCTTCTCGTGTGCTTTATCGGCTGCTTTGGCGGCGTTGTGATTGAGCTCCTTTGGTGTTTGCTGACCAATGGCTACATTGAGAGCCGGTCCGGCCTGGTGTATGGACCCTTCAATATGGTCTATGGAGCCGGTGCCCTGGTGCTGACCGTTGCCCTTTACCGCTACCGGAACCGGGGCAGATGGCTGTCCTTCCTGGGAGGCTTCCTGGTGGGCAGCGCCCTGGAATACTTCTGCTCCTGGGCCCAGGAGATGCTCTTCGGCTCCGTCAGCTGGGACTACAGCCATATGCCCTTTAACATCAACGGCCGTATCTGCCTGATATACTCCGTGTTCTGGGGCTTTTTGGGCATTTTCTGGGTGAAGAACCTGTATCCCATGATGGCCCAGCTGATTTTGAAAATTCCCAATAAGGTGGGAAAGATCCTCACCTGGGCCTTGACGGCCTTTTTCGTCTTCGACTGCGCCGTGACCCTGATCGCCGTCTTCCGCTGGTCCCAGCGGGTGGATGCCATCCCTGCCGCCAATGCCTTCTGGGCCTTTATTGACGCAAGGTTCCCCAATAGCCGCATGGAGCGGATATTTGCCAATATGGTGTTTCGCTAAACAATGGAGAAATCCGGCCGCGGGGTGGCCGGATTTTTCTATATGACGGTTAAGGCTTCCATTCCATTCTTACCAAGTATTCCGTGGTTCCCTCTTCGAATGCCTTTTCTCCAGTCAGCTGAAACCCATGGGCCTCATAAAAGGCAATGGCCCTTGTGTTTTTCTCAATGGCCCACAGGTGATCCGCTTGTCGAAGACCAGGATTTCCGCAATGCGGGAGAGGTCGGCGGGGGTGGCTTGGCGTATTTTTTCAGTGGCTGTGTTCATGACTTGACCTCCGGCACTTTTATAGACAGATTTTACCGCCGATAAGAGGAAAAGTCCAGACTTTATCTGGGGCTTGACGCAGCAAAAGTCAGATCCCCATTTTCTACAAAAAATCCTGTCCACATTTGTACAACATTTTCTACAAAAAGTGCTTATTATCTATTGACTTTTTTGTACACAACTGGTAGAATACAGTCAAACGAAGGCAACTGAATATCTTGCCCGGAGCGTTGAGCATGGGAACAAGCGGAGTGAAGAGCCCCCGCGTTGTTTTCCATGCTTTTTGTGTTCAGGGCATCAAAGGGGAGATGGAAAAGGAATGGACGCAAGACTCTATAAGCGCTTGCAGGAAAACCCCATCATTGCGGCGATCCGGGATGAAACGGGGTTGGAGCGCTGCCTGAAGGCGGAGCCGTCAGTGGTGTTCGTGCTCTATGGAGACATTTGCGGCATCGGCGGGATCGTGGAGCGCATCAAGAAGGCCGGGAAGCTGGCCATTGTCCATGCGGACCTGATCACCGGCCTGTCCTGCAAGGAGGTCAGCGTGGATTTCCTCCACAACACCACCGGAGCGGACGGAATCATTTCCACCCGGGTCAATATGCTCCAGCGGGCCAAGGAGCTGGGGATGATTGCCATCTTCCGGACGTTTGTCATTGATTCCATGGCTCTGGAGGCCCTGCTCAGCGTCAAGACCTTTCAGCCGGATGCCATCGACATCCTGCCGGGGCTTATGCCTACCATCATCCGCAAGGTCCGGAACCTGACGGGACTGCCGGTGCTGGCGGGAGGTCTCATTACCGAGAAGCAGGAGGTCCTGCAGGCCCTGGAGGCTGGGGCTCTGGCCATCTCCAGTACGGCTGGCGCTGTCTGGGATATGTGAGGCGGTTCTATTTTTTGAGGATCCACATAGATTACAAATGTGCAAAATGAACAATTTCATTATACAAGGAGGCAAAAAATTATGGCAAAGTACATCATGGCCCTGGACGCGGGTACCACATCCAACCGCTGCATCCTCTTCAATGAGCACGGCGAAATGTGCAGCGTCTCTCAGCGGGAGTTCACCCAGATTTTCCCCAAGCCCGGCTGGGTGGAGCATGACGCAAATGAGATCTGGGCAACTCAGCTGGGCGTTGCCGTTGAGGCGATGCAGAAAATCGGCGCTACCGCTGCCGACATTGCCGCCATCGGCATCACCAACCAGCGGGAAACCGCCATTGTCTGGGATAAGAAAACCGGAGAGCCTGTATACCATGCCATTGTCTGGCAGTGCCGCCGCACCAGCGAGTACTGCGACAGCCTGAAGGAAAAGGGCCTGACCGATACCTTCCGGGCCAAGACCGGCCTGGTCATCGATGCCTACTTCTCCGGCACCAAGATCCGCTGGATTCTGGAGAATGTCCCCGGTGTCCGGGAGCGGGCCCAGCGGGGTGAGCTGCTCTTCGGCACCGTGGAGACCTGGCTGATCTGGAAGCTCACCGGCGGCAAGGTCCATGTCACCGATTATTCCAACGCCTCCCGGACCATGCTCTTCAACATCAACACTCTCCAGTGGGACGATGAGATCCTGGCAGAGCTGGATATTCCCAAGTGCATGCTGCCTACCCCCATGCCCTCCAGCTGCGTCTATGGGGAGACGGATCCGTCGCTGCTGGGCGGCCCCATCAAGATCGGCGGCGCCGCCGGAGATCAGCAGTCCGCCCTCTTCGGCCAGGCCTGCTATCATCCCGGCGAGGCCAAGAATACCTACGGCACCGGTGCCTTCCTGCTGATGAATACCGGCGAGAAGCCCGTCTTCTCGAAAAACGGACTGGTCACGACCATCGCCTGGGGCTTGGACGGCAAGGTGGAATACGCCCTGGAGGGCTCCGTCTTTGTAGCGGGGGCTGCCATCCAGTGGCTCCGGGATGAGCTGAAGCTTCTGGAATCCGCTCCCGACTCCGAGTACTATGCCGGTAAGGTGAAGGACACCAACGGCTGCTATGTGGTTCCCGCTTTCACGGGCCTGGGTGCGCCCCACTGGGATCAGTACGCCCGGGGCACCATCGTGGGCATTACCCGGGGTGTCAATAAGAATCACATCATTCGTGCCACCATGGAATCTCTGGCCTATCAGGTCAACGACATTCTGGTCGCTATGCAGGCGGACTCCGGTATCAAGCTGACGGCCCTGAATGTAGACGGCGGCGCTTCCGCCAACAACCTGCTGATGCAGATGCAGTCCGATATCTCCGGAGCCCCTGTCCAGCGGCCTACCTGTGTGGAAACCACCGCTATGGGTGCCGCCTATCTGGCGGGGCTGGCTGTGGGCTACTGGTCCAATAAGGAAGACGTTGTCCGCAACCGGGCCATTGACCGGGTCTTCCATCCGAAGATCACCGAGGAGGACCGTGCCGCCAAGATCAAGGGCTGGAGCAAGGCCGTCAAGTGCGCCTACGGCTGGGCCAAGGACGAATAAGCACAGTTCAGCGTTTCCCCGAATGCATACGAATACAAATAGATGAGAAGTATCCGCAGCGACTATTTAGGGAGGTTATTTGTTATGTTACCGTATATTGCTGAGTTTTTGGGCACCATGATCCTGATCCTTCTGGGCGACGGCGTTGTCGCCAACGTCAGCCTCAACAAATCCGGCATGAAGGGCGCCGGCTCTATCCAGATCACCATTGCCTGGGGCCTTGCTGTTATGCTTCCCGCCTTTATCTTTGGCCAGGCCTCCGGCGCCAGCTTCAATCCTGCGCTGACCATTGCCCTGGCCGTGGGCGGCATGTTTGACTGGGCTCTGGTTCCCGGCTATGTCATTGCTCAGATCCTGGGCGGTATCGCCGGTGGTATCCTGGTGTATATTCTCTTTAAGGATCAGTTCGACGCCACCGAGGACCCTGGCACCAAACTGGGGGTCTTCTCTACCGGCCCCTCCGTTCCCAATACCGGCCGGAACATTGTGCAGGAAGCCATTGCCACCTTCGTGCTGGTGTTCGCCATCTGCGGCATGAACCAGGTTCCCGGTCTGGACGCCGGTGTGGGCAAACTCTTGGTCTTCGGCATCATCGTCTCCATCGGTATGTCCCTGGGCGGCCTGACAGGCTACGCCCTGAATCCTGCCCGTGACCTGGGTCCCCGGATCGCCCACGCCATTCTGCCCATCAAGGGCAAGGGCGACAGCAACTTCAAGTATGGCCTGGTGGTACCCATTGTGGGACCCATCCTAGGCGGTATTGTGGCAGTGCTGCTGTACAACGCGATCCCCTGGTAACTTCGAAAATCTATATATTCTGCTCATAGTGTAAGTGTCGGGCAGCCCAATCCCCTCCTACGGGAAGGTGTCCTTGGGCTGCCCGATTTCTCTTGAAGGAGGCGTTTCGTTTGTACGATTGCTTGATCATCGGAGCGGGCGTCACCGGCTGCGCGGTGGCCCGGTATCTGTCCCGCTATCGGGGAAATATGCTGGTTTTGGAGCGGGAGTCGGATGTGTGCTGCGGCACCTCCAAGGCTAACAGCGCCATCATCCATGCGGGCCACGATGCCGCCCATGGCAGCCTCATGGCCAAGATGAATGTCCAGGGAAACCGGATGGTGCCGGAGCTGGCCAAGGAGCTGGATTTCCCCTTCCGGATGAACGGTTCTCTGGTGGTGTGTATGTCCGAAGAGGACCTGCCGAGGCTGGAGGCCCTCTATGAAAACGGCCTGAAAAATGGGGTAGAGGGGCTGGAAATCGTGGATTCCAGGCGGCTCCACGAATTGGAGCCCAATGTGAGCAAGGATGCTGTGGCGGGCCTGTGGGCCCCTACCGGCGGAATTGTCTGCCCCTTCAACATGACCATCGCCCTGGCGGAAAACGCCAATGCCAACGGTGTGGCATTCCAATTCAACACCAGCGTTTTGGGCTTTACAAAAGGAGAGGGCTTCTGGACGGTTCACACGAACCGTGGGGACTTCCGGACCCGGTATGTGGTCAATGCCGCCGGGGTCTATGCAGATGTGCTCCACAATATGGTTTCGGAACGGAAGCTGCACATCACCCCCCGCCGGGGAGACTACTGCCTGCTGGATAAACAGACGGGGAATTTTGTGAAGCACACAATTTTCCAACTCCCCGGCAAGCTGGGCAAGGGTGTTCTGGTCAGCCCCACGGTCCACGGCAACACGATTGTGGGCCCTACGGCCATCGACGTGGAGGATCGGGACGGCACCAACACCACCGCCGCCGGTCTGGAGGAGGTCATCACCAAGTCCGGCATTGCTGTGGATCACCTGCCTCTGGGCCAAACCATCACCAGCTTCGCAGGACTCCGGGCCCATGAGGACCATCACGAGTTCGTCATCGGTGAAGTGGAGGATGCCCCCGGCTTTGTGGACTGTGCCGGTATTGAGTCTCCGGGCCTGACCTCTGCTCCTGCCATCGGGCTGACTGTGGCGGAATTGCTGAAAGAAAAATTGGGCCTGGAGGAGAAGCCGGACTTCGTTCCGACCCGGAAGGGCATTCTGGACCCCAAGACCCTTTCCAGAGAGGCGTATCAGGCACTGATCCGGGAAGAGCCCGCCTATGGCCAAATCATATGCCGCTGCGAGCAGGTCACGGAAGGGGAGATCCTGGATGCCATCCGCCGTCCCTTGGGGGCGAAGGACCTGGACGGCGTCAAGCGCCGGACCCGGGCCGGTATGGGCCGGTGTCAGGCTGGCTTCTGTTCGCCGCGGGTCATGGAGATCTTGGCCCGGGAGCTGGGTGTGGGCCAGGAGGATATCACCAAGTGCGGCGGAAACTCCCGACTCATTGTTGGCGTAAACAAAGACCAAATCGGGGAGGTGTGAAGGATGAAATACGATATCGTCATTATCGGCGGCGGCCCTGCCGGTCTGGCGGCAGCGGTTGCGGCCTACGATGCCGGGGGCCGGAGCATCCTGATTTTGGAGCGGGACGACCGGCTGGGAGGTATCCTGAACCAGTGCATCCACAATGGCTTCGGCCTGCACACCTTCGGTGAGGAGCTGACAGGCCCGGAATACGCCCAGCGGTTCGCCAAGCAAGTCCTGGATCGCGGCATTGACTATAAGCTGAATACCATGGTGCTGTCCATCGGCGAGGATAAAAAAATTACCGCCATGAATCGGACCGACGGGCTCATCGACATCGAGGCCAGGGCGGTGATCCTGGCCATGGGCTGCCGGGAGCGGAGCCGGGGAGCTCTGAATATCCCGGGGTTCCGCCCTGCCGGTATCTATTCCGCCGGAACGGCGCAACGTCTGGTGAATATGGAGGGGTATCTCCCAGGCCGGAGAGTGGTCATCCTGGGCAGCGGCGATATTGGCCTCATTATGGCCCGCCGCATGACCCTGGAGGGGGCCAAGGTCCTGGTGGTGGCGGAGCTGATGCCCTATTCCGGCGGCTTGAAGCGGAATATTGTCCAGTGCCTCAATGATTTCGGCATCCCGCTGAAACTCAGCCACACGGTGGTGGATATCCAGGGCCGGGAGCGTGTCACCGGTGTGACCATTGCTCAGGTGGGCCCGGACAGAAAGCCTATCCCCGGAACGGAGATCCACTACGACTGCGATACCCTGCTGCTGTCCTGTGGCCTGCTGCCGGAAAACGAACTGTCCCGGGCTATGGGTGTGACCATTTCCCCGGTGACCAACGGCCCTGTAGTGGACGAGAGTCTGCAAACCAGTATCCCCGGTGTCTTTGCCGCGGGCAATGTACTTCACGTTCACGATCTGGTGGACTTTGTTTCCGAGGAGGCCGCCGCTGCCGGACGGGCTGCCATCCGGTATCTGGACCAGGGGCCTGGCAGCCAGGCGGGGGAAATCAGCATCACCTTCCAGGGAGGTCCCCGGTATACCGTTCCCGCCAGCATCGACCCCAAGCGGGTAACGGAGGATCTGGTGATCCGCTTCCGGGTAGGCAGCGTTATGAAGGATCGCCGGGTGCGGCTGTACCTGGATGACGAGCAGGTCACCAGCCGCAAGCGCCCGGTTATGGCTCCCGGTGAGATGGAGGAACTGAAGCTGACCCGGGAGGCCCTGGCAAAGCACCCGGAGCTGAAGCGGATCCACATTGCGGTGGAGGAGGCGTGACTATGGAAAAACGGGAACTGACCTGCATCGGCTGCCCCTTGGGCTGCGCCATCACCGTGACCCTAGAGGGGAAAGATGTGAAGGACATCGTGGGCTTTACCTGCAAGCGGGGAAAGGAATACGCGCGGAAAGAAGTGACGAACCCCACACGTATTGTCACCAGCACTGTTCGCCTTGTGGGCAGCAAGGCCGGGGAGCGGGTGGTCAGCTGTAAAACCGCCCAGGACATCCCAAAGGGCAAGATTTTTGCCGTAGTGGCGGCCCTGAAAACCGTGACTGCCGCCGCCCCGGTGAGAATCGGGGACGTGCTGCTGCACGACGTTGCCGGGACCGGCGTGGACATTGTGGCGACAAAGACGATAGAGTAGAAAACCAACGCCCCGGAAGCTGCGGCTTCCGGGGCGTTTGCTGGGAACAATCAGATTTCAGCGAAGTCTGGCCAAAACTTCTCCGATATCCCCATCTATGCAGATAGACTGCTTTTCAATCTCATGGGGACACACCGCTTGCCCTTGGTTGATGCAGGCGTAGGTGGCCTGTGGATTTTTTGTTGTCATTTGCCAGAAGGGATACTTGATGATCCCTGGGGTGTTGTATCCTACCCCCAGCTCCAGAAAAAGGAGCTTCTGTCCCTGTCTGGTGCGGAGAAAGTTCTCATACCTTTCGGCTGCCAGATGCCAGCCCCTGTCTTCTACAAAGCTGTCGTCTGACCGGAGATTCATGGTCAGGGGCCTGCCACAGTGGGGGCAGCGGGGCAGCAGGGCCGTGGGGATACGCATATCCGACTGCTGTTCATACATCTGCCGGACGATGGCTTCATTGTCGTAGGTCTCCTGGTAGCAGGGACCGGAGCACTGGAAGAGGCCGTAGTCCCCTTGGGTGTAGAAGAGACGTTTTTTGTCAAAGCCTGCCTTCTGGAAGCAGTGGTCTACGTTGGTGGTGAGGACGAAGTAGTCCTTGTCCTTTACCAGGTCCAGAAGGTTTTGGTAAACCGGCTTCGGGGCATCCATATAGCGGTTGATGTAGATATACCGACTCCAATAGGCCCAGAATTCTTCTGAGGTTTTATAGGGATAAAATCCGCCGGAATACATATCGGAAAAGCCGTATCTGGCATAAAAGTCGGAGAAATATTTTTCAAACCGGTCTCCGCTGTAGGTAAAGCCCGCCGAGGTGGAGAGGCCCGCACCGGCACCGATGACGACAGCGTCGGCATCGGTCAGAGCCTGCCGCAGCCGGTCAATTTTCTCCCAGGAGCCGCCGGTAGATTTGCCTGTCAAGATCTTTGAAAACATTGAAAATCACTTTCTTTACACTGGTTTGCTGTTTTAAAAATTCCTTCACGGTGCCCACGGCAATTTCCGCCGCCAGGTCGTTGGGGAAGTGGAATTCCCCGGTGGAGATGCAGCAGAAGGCTACGCTCTCCAGGTCATACATGGCTGCCAGCTCCAGGCAGGAGCGGTAGCAGGAGGCCAGCAGGGCCTTGTCCCGGTCTGTGACCTGGCTGCCGATGATGGGTCCGACGGTGTGCAGCACATACTTGCAGGGCAGGTTGAAGGCCGGGGTGATCTTGGCTCGGCCGGTAGGCTCCGGGTGGCCCTGGGCCGTTATGATCGCCTCACAGGCCAGCCGCAGCTCTACCCCGGCGTAGGTGTGGATGGCGTTATCAATGCAGCGGTGGTTGGGGATATAGCAGCCTGTGAGACCGGAGTTGGCGGCATTGACGATGGCATCGCATTTGAGGGTCGTAATATCCCCCTGCCACAGGTAAAGCCCAGGCTGTATGGGAGGCAGGTCCCGGATATCTGTAATCCCTTTTTGGGCGGTTTCCTCCCACAGATAGGTGTCCTGAGTTTCCAGAAATTCCGGGCTGATGGGGTGCGGATTCCGGACATTCATCAGTCCCCGGAGGAGAATTTTTTGCCGCTCGGAGTCCGTGGGGATACTCTGCTTCTGGCAGGAGGGGCGCTCCCGGAGAAGAGACTGGATGAGGAAGAGTCGGCGTTCACTTTGGTTCATGGTCAAAACCTCTTTTCGATAACCTGCTTGGGACAGATTTCCGCACACCGTCCGCAGTGGAGACACCGGTGCTGGTCGATGACCACAGGCTTTTTCGTAATGTCGATGCATTTCTGCGGGCAGACAGAGCGATGTAGCCCTGCTCCATAAGCTGGGCATAGAATGCCTTGCCCTTGGCGGTGAGAAAATACACGCCCTGCTCGTCATAGAGCATCATGTCAATCACACGGGTCTGCGGATGCCCGTCTGCACCGATGGTGGCAATGGTGGTGGAGTGGATGCCCTCCACCAGCAGCTTCAGATACTCATTTCGTGTCATGGTTCATCAGCCTTTCAACACAGGGGTCAGTTTCTTATAGATCAGCATTGTCACGCCGCCGATGACAAGCCCTTTCAGCAGATTGAAGGGAAAGGCATTGAACAGCACCACATCCAGCTTGGTATGGATGAAGGGCAAGGGCTCGGCAAAGGAAGCAATGAGCTGATCCAGCGGCATAAAGCTCTCAAACAGCGGCAGCAGGATGAAGTAATTTGCCAGTGCTGCTGCAATACCCATAACGACGCTTGCGAGGATGCAGGCAATCAGCGCGGTTTTCTTCGTTTTATGGCGTTTATAGATGAAACCCGCAGTGACCACATAGAAAGCGCCCATCAGGAAGTTGGCAATCTCTCCGATGCCTCCCGTAGAGGTGGTCAGAAGCTGCAAGGTGTTTTTGACAAGTTCAATGAGCAGACCGGAGAGCGGCCCAAAGGCAAATGCGCCGATGAGTGCCGGAAGGTCAGATAAGTCCATCCTTGCAAAGGACGGCGAGAGAGGAACGGAAAACTCCACAAAGGCCAGCAGATAAGCGACTGCGGACAGCATGGCAGTCATGGAGATGGTACGGACGGAAAGAACAGCGGTCTTTCTGCTTTTTGCGATGGAAACGGTATTCATGATTGCTCCTTGGAAAAGATATGCTGGGATTTGAAACAGCCCCACAGGACGGGTTTTCCTGCGGGGCTGCTTCCTCATATCTTCTTTCATCCGGACTATACCGTCGGCTGCGGATTTTCACCGCATCAGGCGCTGCAAGCGCTTCGCAGGCTGTACTGCCGGTCAGAGATTTCACCTTGCCCCGAAGATTTAATTATTTCGTTCTGCTTAGAACTCGTAGGGAGGGTTGCCGGAGAAGTCGGCGATGATGCCGTGAGCATTCTCCAGATAGAACACCTCAAAGATGGGGTTGGTGGCCTCGCCGTACTGACCCTTCACGATGGGGTTCCGGAT
>URGL01000031.1 GCA_900547405.1 uncultured Eubacteriales bacterium | reverse complement strand
ATCCCCTCGATTTTCGGACGTAATTGTTCGAAAATCGGGGGGATTGCCACACCAGTCTGCGGACTGGTTCGCAATGACATTTCTTCTATTTGGGCCCTTTGTCTTTTTGAGACAGCTCCATTTCCCTGTGGCGGAAACCACAGGGCTCCGTCCAATTTGACAGGTTGAATAAAATGACCTATAATGACGACGGGTTGAAAAAAGTGAACTTTCTGGCGGAGATCTGCCGTGCCGCCGGAGAAACAGCCCGGAAAGGAAGAGGTGAGAAGTGAAGGAAATTCATATATCGATCCGGGAAGGCGTGGCCCTTCAGACGGACCACACGCCCTACATCACCGGAGACGGGGAGTACCGGGTGGTGTTTGACCTGGAAAAGGAATGGGAGGCGCATCCTCTGCGGACGGCCCGGTTTCAGACGGAGGGGTCCTATGTAGACGTGGTCTTCCGGGGAAATCAGTGCCGGGTGCCGGTATTTACCTATGCCAGGACTCTGGAGGTAGGCATTTTTGCCGGAAACCTGCGGACAACGACTCCCGCAAGGATCTTCCTGCGGGAGGGGATCCGGAGCGCCTGGGGAAGCCCGGAGGCTCCGGCGCCCAACGTCTATGACCAGCTGATGGAGGCCCTGGAGGACAATGGCATTGCCATGGAGCAGGAGGCAGACGGCGTGCGGCTGACCCTGCGCCAGCGGGGCGGTGAGCAGACCGCGTTTCTGCGCTACAGTGAGGTGTATGTAGGCTCCGGGGAGATGCCTGAGGGCTATTTTGTCCAGGTGGACCCCAGCGGCGGCACGGCGGTGCTGCGGCTGCGGGACCGGACAGGAAAAATCACCCCCATTCCCTCCATTCGGGGAGAGAAGGGGGAGAAGGGCGACCCCGGAGAGCCCGGCCCTGTCGGCCCCAAGGGGGACGGAGAGCGGCTGGCCCGGCGGGCTACCCTGTCCACGGATTGGACAGGTGAGGGGCCTTACACCCAGGCGCTGCCTCTGGCGGGCATCCGGAACACGGATACACCCCATGTTGGTCCTGTGTACGCCCAGGATCAGGAAACGGCCCTGAAACAGCTGAAAAGCTGGAATCAGGTCAGCTTTGCCCGGGCAGGAGACGGAAAAATTCTCTTCACCTGCCTGGAGGAAAAACCGGATACGGCGGTGCCGATCCAGATTGAGGTGCTGCGATAATGGGCGATTGTTATCTCTATGGAAAATCCGGCGGCGGGAAAACTGCCCGGCAGGATGATTTTGGCATTACCGTCCTTCGGGGTATTGAGAGGCCAAGCGCGGCGGAAAACAATACGGTGTGGCTGGATACGGACCGGGCAGATACGGATCTGCTGATTTCCCAGCTCCGGCCCCAGGGGGCCGAGGGAAACATCTGGCTCCAGCTCCAGGAGGACGGCACCAGCGTGATCCTTCCCGGTCCCCCCAGAGTGGAGTTGCCCATCCGTTTTGCCCACATCTACAAGGACAAGGCCTGGCAGCGGCTGGAGGGGTGGATGTATGCCGCCGACAGATGGAAGCAGTTCTGTTCCCGGTTCGACGGGCGGCTTTATGAGGCGGGCAGCACCTTCGATGACTTTACCGGCGGCTGGACCTTCGCAGAGTACAAGAAAACCTATCTCTCCGGCTCGGCGGTGTGGAAATCCGGCAGTCTGCTGGAGGACCGGATCGAGCTGCACTCCACCACGAATGACCCGGTGATCCTGGGCACCAGGCAGAAGATCCCTGTCAGCGGATTCTCCACCCTGAATATCGACTGGCAGCTGCTGGAGAACTACAATACCGGCTCTACCAATATCCGGGTGTCCCTCAGCACCGGATACGATGCGGTCCAGGAAAGCGTGATGCAGATGTCCATCGGAAAGGACTTTGACCGAAAGGTCTCAACGATGAATATTTCTAATCTGTCCGGAGAGTATTATGTATCCCTGCGGATCGTCCCCGCCGCGGCCGGGATCCGGGGGCAGATTTTCAGCATCTACCTGACCTAAAGGGAGGTAAGGGATTGACTGTACGAAAATTGCAGCTGCTCCTTACGGCCCTGGGCTATGATCCCGGAGGGGCGGACGGAATTTCCGGGCAGAGAACCGGGGCGGCGGTGAGGGAATTCCAGCGGGAATACGGCCTGGAGGCCGACGGCATTGCCGGAACGGCCACAGAGGCAGCCCTGCGCAAGGCTGTTTTCGAAAGCTGGGAGCGGCCGGATGCCCCTCCGGAGCCGGGAGCCGGTTGGTGGAAGGACATCCGCTATTTCACCCGCTCCGAGCCCTTCATTGCCTGCTCCTGCGGGCGCTGCGGCGGCTTCCCTGCGGAGCCCAGCGAAAAGCTCATGCGCCTGGCGGACAAGGTCCGGGCCGCTGCCGGAAGCCCCATGATCCCCAGCAGCACCCTCCGCTGCCCCGCCCACAACCGGGCAGTAGGCGGCGTGGCCAACTCCCGGCACCTGACGGGCAAGGCCATGGACTTCTCCATCCGTGGCTGGCCCTCTGCCAAAACGCTGGCCCTGGTAAAGTCCATGCCGGAGACGGCCTACGCCTACGCCATTGACGAGGGGCATGTGCATATGGATGTGGTTTAAGTATTCTTCTCCGTCAGTCCGGCAAAACAGCTACAGCCGTTCTTTCGATTTCCAGGGCCTGACGATAGCGTGCCAGGAATGCCGCAAAGCCCTCAATTTCCCGCTGCTCCGCCATAACCATGTGGGCTTCCGCTTCCGAAAACACCTTGTCTTCCAGAAAATCCTCCAGCGTCTCCCCAGACCGGTGCCACAGCAGATATCCGCACAGCAGCGCCATGCCATAGGGTCCCCCCTCTCCCGCTGTTTCCATAACAGCCACAGGCGTCCCGGTGGCCGCGGACAGGATCCGCTGTCCCACCTCCGGCGTCTTGAAGAATCCGCCGTGGGCATAGAGTTTGGTCAGTTCCACTTTTTCCTGCTGCGTCAGAATATCCAGCCCGATTTTCAGGGTGGCAAGGGCAGACAGGAGGTGCGTCCGCATAAAGTTTCCCAAGTTTAATCGGCTGTCCGGACTGCGGACCACCAGCGGGCGTCCCTGATTCAGGCCCAAAACAGGCTCTCCGGAATAGAAATTGCAGCTGACCAGCCCGCAGCCATCCGGGCTGCCCTCCAGTGCCTTTCGGAACAGCAGGGTATACAGCTTTCCCGGCTCCTGGGGCGCACCGATCGCCTCCGCAAATTCCTCAAACAGAGAAACCCACGCGTTGATGTCCGAAGTGCAGTTGTTGCAGTGTACCATGGCGACGGGAATCCCCGCGGGCGTTGTCACCATGTCAATTTCCCGGTGTACCGCCATCTTACAGTCCGTAACCAGCATCGCGAAATCTGAAGTTCCGGCGGATACGTTGCCGGTTCCCAGCCGGACAGCATTGGTAGCTGTCATACCGGTTCCCGCGTCTCCCTCACAGGGTGCCAGCGGGATTCCCGGCTGCAAATCTCCGGAAGGATCCAGCAGTGCGGCCCCCTCCGGAGTCAAAATTCCCGCTGGGGTTCCCGCAGGAACCGGTTGGGGAAGTATTTGCTCCAATGTCCAGGAATAGCCCATTTCCGCCGCCAGCGCGTCAAATTTGTGGACCATCTCTTTGTCGTAGGCGCAGCTGCCCCGGCCAATGGGGAACATGCCGGAGGCCTCGCCCACGCCCATGCACTTCTCTCCTGTCAGCTTCCAGTGCAGGAAACCCGCCAGCGTCGTAAGAAACGAGATATCCTTTACATGTGGTTCCCCGTTCAGCATGGCCTGATACAGATGGGCAATACTCCAGCGCTGGGGAATATTGAAGCCAAACAGGGCGGTCAGCTCTTCCGCAGCCTGTCCCGTCATGGTATTTCGCCAGGTTCGGAACTGCGCCAGCTGGTTTCCTTGTGCGTCAAAGGGCAGATAGCCGTGCATCATACCGGAAATGCCAATGGCCCCCACCTGCCGGATGGTCTGGCCGAAGCGTTGCTGAACCTGCCGCTTCAAGTCCGCGTAACAGGTCCGGAGTCCCTGATAGACCTGGTCCATGGCATAGGTCCAGACCCCATCGACCAGCTGGTTTTCCCAGGCAAAGCTGCCGGAAACCAGCGGCCGGAAATTCCTGTCCACCAGCACTGCCTTGATTCTGGTCGAACCCAGTTCAATACCGAGGACCGTATCCTTCAGCTCCATATGTTCCCCCTTTTCAGCGCAGCTTCCAGGCGATGTCCTGCAGCATCAGCTGCTGTTCCAGCTTCTCTTGGGTGGTGTCCTTGTCGATATGGACATACTCGATACCCATAATCGCGGCCCAATCCCGCATCTGCTCGGCAGTTACGTCATAGCTCAGAACCGTATGGTGGGCACCGCCTGCGGTGATCCAGCATTCCACACCCGTAAGCAGATCCGGCATGGCCCGCCACATGACCCGGGCCACAGGCAGATTTGGCATGTCCATAATCGGATCCACCGCCTCGATATCCTGAACGATCAGCCGGAACCGGCCACCCATATCGATCAGACTCGCCACAATGCCTTTCCCCGCCTTGCCGTTGAATACCAGCCGGGCAGGATCCTTCCGGTTCATGCCAATGCCCAGAGGATGTGTTTCGATCCGGGGCCTTCCCTGGGCCACGCTGGGGCAGACCTCCAGCATATGTGCGCCCAGCGAATACTCTCTGCCCGGCTCCAGATGATAGGTGTAGTCCTCCATAAATGCGGAAGCGCCGTTTTCGTCTTTGCCCATGGCTTTCATGACCGCCAGCAGCGCCGCCACTTTCCAATCGCCCTCGCCGCCGAAACCGTAGCCCTGCGCCATCAGATCCTGGGCCGCCAGGCCAGGCAGCTGCTCCAGGCCGTACAGATCCTGGAAGGTATCCGCGAAGGCCCGGCAGCCCTCCCGGTCCAGCATCCGCTTGATGGCAATTTCCTCCCGGGCCTGATAGGCAACGGCCTCCCGGTTTTCCGTGGCAAGATCGTATTTTCCCAGATACGCCGCCATTTGGGCCTTGACCTCTTCTTCCGTAACCGTGGCCATTTCCGCCACCAGATCGCCTACCGCCCAGGTATTGACCTGCCAGCCGAATTTCAGCTGGGCCTCGATTTTATCGCCCTCGGTCACGGCAACATCCCGCATATTGTCTCCAAAACGCATGACCTTCATGTTCCTGGACACGGCAACGCCAATCGCCGTTCGCATCCAGCGGCCCAACCGCTCCGCCGCGGTAGGGGTTTGCCAATAGCCCGCAATGATTTTCCGCGGCAGGCGCAGCCTTGCCCCCGCGAAACCATGCTCCCGGTCTCCATGCGCCGCCTGGTTCAGGTTCATGAAATCCATATCGATCTCGTCATTGGGGATATCCCGGTTATATTGCGTCACAAAATGGCAGTAGGGCTTCCGCAAAACCTTCAGACCGCTGAGCCACATTTTGCTGGGCGAGAAAGTGTGGCACCAGGTAACCAGGCCGCAGCATTTCTCCTGATAATTGGCCTCCCGCACAACCGCGGAAATCTCTTCAGCGGATTTGGCGGTTCCCTTGTATACCAGAGGATATGGCAGCCTTTCCGTCAGATAAGCCGCCATCTCCCTTGCCCGGGCGTCCACCGTTTCCAGCACTTCCGGCCCATAAAGGGTCTGGCTGCCGACGATAAACCAGAATTCGTAGTTTTTCATTTTTGCTTTCTCCTTTGCATTTGACAGAGCAAAGAAGCCTCCCAGTCTCTTTGCTCCTTAGTTGGTCACCTGATCAGACCGCAAAAGCATTCGTGCAAATCAGGATCATCGCAGCCATAAATGCCGCCACAAACCAGCCGACATAAACGTTCTTCGTCTTTCTGTACAACGCCGTATTAACAAGGGACACAATCGTAAATGTGGGAACCAGGACCGTCGTCTTCATGCTGTATACCAGAGAATTTGGGTGTCCATTGGAGAAGGGAGCATAGGCAAAGAAGAACGGAGGCCGGAATGTCGTGCGCAGGCCGATGTAATAGATCAGCATGATCACCGTATAACCGCCTGCCCCGATTAGCCAGCCCAGCAGATACTGCTTGGCGGTACTTCCCTTGTTTCCTTTCTCGCCAATGGAAGCAAAGGCTGTGCTCACAGTGTTCATGATTCCAAATGCCACCAGGAAGAAGACGCCATAGGGAATGAAGTACGCAAACCGTTTCAGCGTAATGGGCATAATACCAAACTGCCAGAAACGGAAGTCAATCTTAAACAGGCCGTAGCAGAGGTTTACGATAAAGTAGATAGTGGCAATCACCGTCACGGCAAACAGGAACGCTTTGAGGATCCCGGAAGCACGAACCTTGCCGTCATCTTCGGCAAAGCCATAGGCCGCAAGGCAGCTGCCTTCCTTTTTACCCCAAACAAAATGCCATACCAGGAACACAACCAGCATGATCAACGCATTGATAACCGCCAGCCACATCAGATTGTTTGCCCAGTTCATCGGAAGGAGCTTCGTAGCCTTCTTTGTTGCCAGCCACAGACCCACCTTATGCAGGGTCAGCGCGGGTACAGCAATACAGATCAACGTACCAATCAAACGCGGCACACTGCTTCCACCAACAATTGCCTTCCCGCCGGAACGCTTCAGAGACGCAAATGTCGGGCTGTCCAGCAGTACAAATGCGAAGCTGATCATAAAAGCGACAAGTGCCGCAATAGCCAGAACGCTGAACGCCTCCTTGTACATCCACACCTGATTATCGGAAGAAATTCCGGAATCTGTGGGCATGGCCATTTCAAAAAAGCTGGCCATGGCACCGACAGAACCTTTGCAGATGATATTGCCGATGTGGGTGGCCTTAGGGGTATAAATCACTCTTGCTGTGCCTTCGTCAAAACTGCCGTACACCTGCTCCGGCACAATTCGCGCATTTGTTCCGAAAAAGTCTTTCAGAGAAGCGTCATCCAAAAGTTTGCCGGTTTTCTCGCCTGTAGCGAAATACACCATTTCGTCACACTGCGCGTTAATGTAACCCACGTTAAACCGGAATTCGGAAGAATCCGTTGACTTCATCTTGTCTACAAAAGACCCGGACCCCCAGGGCATGATAGCTTTCACGCTATCCGCATATTCCAGCGCCGCATTGGCGATGTAGGTTCCGCCCATGGAATGTCCCGTTAGGCCGATGTTTTCCTTGTCTACAAACTTATACGACAGCAGCTGCTCGATGCCAAGGGATGCGCCGCCGTCCATTTTCAGCGCCGAGGTGCTTTCCTGCCCAACACCGGCGTTTACAGCCGCTTTTCCGTCAATATAGTCAGACGCACCGCTGCCGTAAGCGTCCACAGACAGTACCACATAGCCGCGTCGTGCCAATTCCAGGCTGTAGTTGCTTACCGTTTGCAGATAATCGCTGCCGCCATGCATATTCAGGATAGCGGGGAGAGGATTCGCAGAAGACGCATTTTCAGGAATGAACAACTGTGCGTGGATCATACCTCCCTCAGAATTGGGATAATAGACATCCGAAATATGGACGCGACCCCAATCATTATTAAAGCCAGCGGCAACAAACATAAACACAAATACCAGGATCAGTGAGATAACCGCAGTGGTTTTTGTTTTTCTTGACATAAGACATTGTATCCTTTCCAAGTGCTACTTTTTAGTTTGTGTATAATCTTCGCATGCTGTATTTTAGGGAACCTCTGAATAAATCCTCTGCGACTGGACAGCGGATCTTCTTTGCTATCCGTGCGGGTTCAAAAGTGGGAAATACATACGCATTCCACCACTTTTGAACCCTTCGGCTAAAGAAAATTCGTTCGCTCCCAGTTCTTGCTGATTGAATCAGAGCTTTCTAAATCAAGGTGAGTTGTATTTCATTGGAAAACGGTATCAGAAGATTCCCGGCCACTTGGTGGCAAAATTGGTCAGCAGATAGTAGCTGGTCTGACTCTGGCAGGAAACCATGGACATTCATTCCCAAGTTAACTTGCAGAAATACGTCCTTCTGATTGGCCAGAGAGAAAGCCATCGTGTACTGGCCACCCATGGAGTGACCCATGGCAATAATCTTACTGAAGTCAACAAAGTTCCAAATTTCATTTTACAATCAACCGACAATTATTATCGCAACTGCGTAAATAAAAAAAGGAATAAAAAGGGCACCAGGAAGCCGTTCAAAGATGTGCGCTTTACGCCATTAAGGAATCAATCCCAAGTTGGTAGAAACCTGCGTGACCTGCATCATGGTATACAGCATCGCTATGGTAAAGCTCCCCAGGTAAATGCTTCCGGTTTCCTTGAAATACCGTCTGGTAATCAGGGTTGCCACAGGTACCTGTACCAGGAACGGGAACAAATTGTGGGTTCGCATAGCGTTGAAAACAAAGGTTCCAGTCTTGGCATAGACGATGTACTGGATAGAAATCAGGATCGCCAAACCCAGGAAATTTGCCAGACAACTCAATGTCGTGACAGCCCACTCCGGCATCCCCTTGATTCGGTTGCCACCCTCAACGACCAGAGAGTTGACCAGATAGAAGGCCGCAAACGCAGGGAGATAGGCCAGCCAATACATTACCTTATTGGCATTGAAAGTGCGCATAGCAATGAGCCAGAAACGGAAGTCAGTCACAAAGAAGAAGTCTGCAATAAAGACAAAGGCGTAGGCAGTCAGGAACGTCATAAAGGCCAGCAACAGACTTTTAAAGAAATTGGGTGCGCTGGTTTTGTAACCCCAGCCGTCGGTAGACATTCCGTACTTCCGGCTGAACAGAAAATAGGACAGCAGAAATACGGCCAGGATACAGGCAGATGCAACCAGTGCCCAGGCGGCAACCTCCGTTGTTGTACCTTCGCCAAACCACTTTGTAACCGTCATAGGTGCAAAGGACTGCTTGCCAACCCAGTAGTGCATAACCGGCATGGCAAGTGCCGCCGGAAGCAGCATATTCAGCACGTAACCTACCCAATAGACCCAGCGCTTTTTCGGTGTATCCAGTGCGGGGGCCTCCGGAAGAACTTTATTTCCTCGTTTCAGTGTAGAGAAGAAGGGAACCGCATCCATAATCCAGGAAGCAAACTGGAACAGGAACAACAGAATACCCGCAAGCCCAAGGCCATTGAGCAGCTGCTTGCCGAGCCAAACCTGATTACTGGGGTCAATGTAGCTGTAACCGTCCGGCACACCCAAGCAGGTGTAGAAGAATTCCGTTACATCACGGGAAGTATTGGAAGAGAATGTATTCTGCGGATGAATCTCAGGGTTCTGATAGTAAACGCGGTAGCACTCCTTACCGTTAATCTCGCCCTGATAATACTTGCCCTCCTGAACAGGGCCCTCCGCTGCAGGGTCTACCTGGTGGATAAAGTCCAGTGCCGCCTTGCTTTCCAGGATATGGGCAGGATCATTGCCCGCATCGGGCTGACGGAAGAAATATTCGTCGTATTTGCCAGCAATGACGCCCCAATCAGAATCTGCGTAAACTGGTTCTTCAATCCCCTCAAAAGTATAGGGGACATACTCCGGGTCATAACCAATTTCCAGACATGCCTTGATTTTGTTGACCCCCAGGCCTCTGGCTTCCTGCTCCACATAGTACTTTAGCGTTGTCGTGGTGATGGAAGCGCCCATGGAATGGCCGCAGATTCCGATTTTGTCCATGTCAACGCAATCCAGATTGTTGCAGGCGTATTCCAGCAGATAGCGCATATTGGCAAAGTTCATAGATGGGTCGACGAAGCCTCTTGGCGTAGAACTGCCATGCCCAAAGGCGTCTCCGGAGATCACGATAAAGCCACGGCGCGCTAATTCCACCATATTCATGTCCTGCATTTGCAGGTTGTGCTGGCTGCCATGCTGTACAATTACCAGAGGCAGCTTATGATCTGCGCTGGCCTGCTCGGGAATGTACATCTGCGCATACAGCTCCGCACCATCAGCAACCACCAGATTCACTTTGTGAATTTTTACTTTCCCGCCATCACTTTGCACCAAATTGGAGCCAATCATACTCACGAGGATCATAGCGACCGCGATGATCAGCCAAAATCGTTTGGGCAGCTTACTCTCTTTCATGTTGTTATCTCCTTTTGTTCTTTCTATCTGTGATACGGCGTCGCGATCACCGTACAACATACATGGACATTGATTATTTCGCCCTGTCTTTCTTTTTGTCTCATATTGGCGTTTTCCATAAATACGGCTTGTCTTTTTCTTTCCTTTGTGTTAATATTACCCCACTACTTCCTGATTTGAAAGTCTTTCTTTTTTCTGTTATAGACATTTATTGACTTATTAAGGAGACTTCTCTAATGTTAGCAAAATTTGAGAAACGAGCGTATGCAGGCAATGAGCACGTTTGGGTAGGCAAATACAGGAACTTACACAACATCTCACATTGGCACATGGAACATGAATTAATAGCATGCCGTGAGGGAAGCGCTCAGGTTATGTTGGATGATACCATGTTCAACATTACCCAGCAGCAATGTATCTTCTGTCATAGTGGCCGCGTTCATTACATCAGCGCAAGCCCGGACAGTGTTCTGCTCGTCTGCCTGTTCGATGAGAAGATGTATGATCCCATTACCTCCCCCTTCGCATTAGAAAACCCAGTGTTTGAAGACCGGTATGGCATTCTTCCAAAGCTGTCTGAAATAAGACATGAACTCCAGAATCAGCCTATCTTCTTCGAATGCCGTACAGAAGCCATGATAGGAGAAATTTTGGTTGACGTCTTTCGAGGAGAACCATTAAGGAAAGCTCAGTGGCAATTCAGTGACGTAATCACCCGCTATAAGCAATTGCTGAACCATATTGATCTGGAATATGAACACATCACATATCAGAATGCCGTACAATTTATGAATATGTCTGATGCTTATTTCTCCCGCTATTTCAAGCGGCAGGCTGGCATGACCTTTTCACAATACCTAAACGTAGTACGCATTGAAAAGGCTGTACAGCTGCTTGACAGTGCCCCGACTATGAAAATTACAGATGTCATGCTGCGCTGTGGATTTAATACAATTCGCAGTTTCAACCGTGTCTTCAGAGAAGTCACTGGCTTTACCCCCACTACGCTGCCCCCCGGCTATGTACTAAATACTCGCTCTGTACCCACCATTCAAGGCAGTTTTGACCCCACATTGTCTGATGCGGAATTGCTGAATGAATAACGAAAATGAAGGGGCTGTCTCAAAACGATTTTTTAAAATCGTTCGAGACAGCCCTTTTATTTCAGAGTCTCACTGTGGTTCAGCACCAGGGTGCTGTAGAGGAAAAGCACGTCCGCATTTTCAAAGTCCAGGAGCCGGCCCAGTCGGTTCACGGGGATATAGCGGATATCCACCAGAGTCACCTCCTGGTAGCAGTCCAGAAAATAGGGGGCAATGCTGCTGCCGAAGGAATCCCGGAAGAGAATCAGCCGGTCCTTCCCGGCGGCGTTTTCGTTTCTCAGGGTGACAAGAGACAGGGAGCCGGAGAGGTAGAATTCGTAGGGGTCCCTGCCGGTGAGACGGTCAAAATCATAGACGCCTATGGCTTTGCCCTGCTCCCCGTCCCAGACGGTGGCGGCAGACAGGGTGGGGGAGGTTACATAATACATGCTTTCGCCGGAAACAGGGAGGGCGGACTGTCCGGCGTAGACCCCTTTGAAGCAGATGCCGGTATCCGCAGCCGTAAAGCCGCTGCCGATTTCTTTTCCCATGGCCTTGGCCAGAGCCTGGGCGGCAGGGAGGATCGCTTCCTGCCGCCAGTGGGTATCCGTGCGATAGTAGCTGTCCAGGGTCAGGGTGGGGAAGAGGTCGATGTATGCGGCGAAGGGGGTCTTCTCCCGGAGCCGGGATACAAAGGCACCGTGATCCATTTTGGGGATGCCCTCCAGAAAGTACCCTTTGTCCGGGATCACGGACAGATATACCCGGCTGCTGCCGGATAGGTACCGGTCATATACCTGCTGAAACCGGGAGGCGGCGTAATCTGCCGAGGAGAGGTTCTCCGGGTACTCCAGCTGGGCCAGCCAGCCGTCCCTGACGTAGATATTGTTGTTGTCCTGACGGCCCAGGACCTTCGTCTGGAACAGAGCTTTCAGAGTCCGGAAGCCCTCCCGCAGGGGAAACTGATCCTGGCTGTAGCTTTCAAAGGAGGAGGCAAAGCTGCCGCCGGTGAAGCTTTTGAGAGTCAGCTCCGGCTTTTGGGCCAGCTTCCGCCGCTCCGTGAGGGATTCGGCCCTGGGGCTGTGGAACCAGCAGGCCAGGGTCAGGGCCAGGAACAAGGCGGCAAAGAGAAGGAAAAAGCGGTTTTTGGTAGATTTCATAAAGACTCCTGAACATTCCCCTGGGCATGGGGGACTGCCCCGGCGGTGGATGAGGGGCGGCGGGGCACGGTTCTGCCTGCCGCCCCCACACCCGTCACGCCCAGGGCGTGCCACCCTCTCCCAGGAGAGGGTTTTTAGAAGCGGAAATAGAGGAAGGGATTGTAGGACCCGTCCACCAGGCAGGCGGTGCTGACCAGCAGCAGGGCGGCCATGCCGATGGGGGCCAGGCCTGCGGAAAGCCGGGGGGCCTTGGCTTCCAGCTGTTCCCAGAGCCTTTTGGGGGCGGGGGTGGCTCCCAGGATGGCGACGGCCAGAAGAACCAGATTGCTTTTCAGCAGATACAGCCCTTGGGTGGATACCGGAGGCAGCCCACCCAGACCGAAGAGCCCTTTGACGCAGGCCAGGGCGGAGGACAGGGAGGAAGCGTCGAAAAGCACAAAGCCCAGGACCACAGCCGCCAGGGTGTAGACCCGTCCACGGACCGGAAGCCCCGCCTTTTCCGCCATCAGCAGCAGGGCGAAGTACAGACCCCAGAGGAGAAAGTTCCAGGCGGCCCCGTGCCAGAAGCCCGTGAGCATCCAGACGATCAGGATGTTGAGAAACTGCCGCCCTTTTCCCTTCCGGTTGCCGCCCAGGGGGATGTATACATAGTCCCGGAACCAGGTGCCCAGGGACATATGCCATCTCCGCCAGAATTCGGTGATGCTGCGGGAAATGTAGGGGTAGTTGAAGTTTTCCGGGAAGGAGAAGCCGAAGAGCTTTCCAAGACCAATGGCCATGTCGCTGTAGCCGGAGAAGTCAAAATAGATGTGCAGGGTGTAGCTGATGGCATAGAGCCAGGAGAAGAGAACGGAAGGGTCCTCTGTTACCCGCCAGGCGGCGCAGACCTCTCCCAGCAGGTTGGCCAGCAGCACCTTTTTCCCCAGCCCTACCAAAAAACGGCCGGTTCCCAGCCGGAGATTGTCCAGATTCTGGGGCCGGTCCCGGAGTTGGGCCGCAATGTCCTTGTAGCGGACAATGGGTCCGGCGATGAGCTGGGGGAAGAAGGTGACGTAGCAGGCCAGGTCAATGGGGTTTCGCTGGGC
The DNA here is from genome assembly GCA_900547405.1 of uncultured Eubacteriales bacterium. GTDB lineage: Bacteria > Bacillota > Clostridia > Oscillospirales > Oscillospiraceae > Faecousia. The sequence goes on along the minus strand of URGL01000031.1, from coordinate 14,699 downwards.
CCTTACCTCTCCCCGGTATACGTCTACGGTATAGCTGAGGATCTGAAAGGTGTAGAAGCTGATGCCGACAGGCAGGGCCAGCTTCAGCAGGGGGACGTTCCCCCCCAGGCCATTGAGATTCTCCAGGAAGAAGTCGGCGTATTTGAAATAGAGGAGAAATCCCAGGCTGGAGGCTATGCTCAGAACAAGCAGCGGCTTCCGAAACCGCCGGAATCGCTCAATGGCCAGCCCGAAGCCGTAGCCAAGGGCTGTGGCGGCTGCCATGACCGGCAGATACTTTGGCTCCCCCCAGGCGTAAAATACCAGGCTCGCCAGCAGCAAGAACGCGTTTCTGGCCCTGCTCGGTACCAGATAGCAGAGGAGCAGGGCCAGGGGGAGAAAGTAATAGAGAAAGGGAATGCTGGAAAAAATCATGGGCTCAGGCTTCCGCCGGGGCTTCTACCAGAAGCGTTGCCCCCAGAGACTGGGCACCGTTCTTAAACAGCTGGATCAGGTCGTCGGCACCGTAGGCGGTGAGGACGAAGTCACCCAGGCTCAGCACCACCAGAGTGTCGGGGAAACCGCACATCCAATGGTTGCCCTGGACGATTTCCTTGTAGATTTCCCCAAAGGAGGAGGCTTCACCGGCGTTCTTCAGCTCCATGACGGCGGAGCAGAAGGTGTTGGTGTTCATCATGTGGATCAGGGTGGCGGCATCGCCGGTGAGCTTGCCCGTCAGGTTCTCGTCCACCAGAGTCTGATACCGGAAGGATTCGCCGTAGGCGTTGATATCAAAAGCACCGGGGCCGTCGGTGGTGTCGTGGGCCTCGTCACCGCCGGCGGCAGGGAAGCGGTCCTCTTCGGGGAAGGTGGCCCAGACCTTTTCCAGCACCTCCAGAGAAGAGGCGTAGGCGGGAGCGGTGGTTTCGGATGCGGCAGGCGCGCTCTGCTTGCCGCATCCGGCAAAGAGGCCCAGACACAGGGCGGCACTGAGGGTCAGAGAAATCAGTTTTTTCATGTTGGTTTCCTTTCAATACGTAAAAGTATAGTTCTTTTATACCCGAAAAACGTGAACATATCATGATTCGGGTGTAAAAATCTTCTGAACCTTCCCCTGGGGGAAGGTGCCGCCCCCGGCGGCGGATGAGGGGCGGTACCGGGGCGGATCAGGTACTGCCCCACACCCGTCAGGGCTTGGCCCTGCCACCCTCTCCCGGGAGAGGGTTTTGACTCTTCCCATCATACCACAAAATTGGACAAATTCCCACCCCTATTTTCCTGGGCAGGACAAAGGGATGGTGGTATAGTAATACTATAGATAAGGAGGTGCCCTATGAAACTGACTTTTTTGGGAGCCACCCACGAGGTAACAGGCTCCTGTACCATGGTGGAGTGCGGCGGCGTGCTGGGCCTGGTGGACTGCGGCATGGAGCAGGGAAAGGACTGCTTTGAGAACCAGAGTCTGCCGGTTTCTCCCGGAGCGTTGGACTTTGTCCTGCTGACCCACGCCCACATTGACCACTCCGGCCTGCTGCCTCTGCTGACGAAAAACGGATTCCGGGGCCGCATCTACGCAACGGACGAGACGACCAACCTCTGCGCCATTATGCTGAAGGACTGTGCCCATATCCAGATGCAGGAGGCGGAATGGAAGACCCGGAAGGCTGCCCGGGCCGGTCTGGATCCGGTGGAGGCGATCTACGACCTGGAGGACGCGGAAAGCTGCCTGAAGCGGTTCCGGCCCTGCTCTCTGGGAGAAAAGATCTCCATCGCCCAGGGCATCGACATCCGGTTTGTCAACGCCGGGCATCTGCTGGGCTCTGCCTCCATTGAGGTGTGGCTGTCTGAGCCCGGGGTCAGCCGGAAGGTGGTCTTCTCCGGAGACCTGGGCAATGTGAATCTGCCCATCCTCCGGGGGAAGGATTACATCGGGGAGGCGGACTACGCCATCATCGAGTCTACCTACGGCGACCGGATCCACGAGGCCTGCAATGACCCTACGGACTTTCTGGCGGACTGCGTCCGGATAACCCTTGGCAAGGGAGGCAATCTGGTGATCCCCGCCTTCGCCGTAGGCCGGACCCAGGAGATGCTGTATCTGCTGCGGGAGATCAAGGAAAAGAATCTGGTGGGCTTCGACTTCCCGGTATATGTAGACTCCCCGCTGGCCATCGAGGCCACGGCGGTATTCCTCCAGTGCGCCCCCGGCTGCCTGGACGAAAAGACCCTGGACATGGTCCACCGGGGAGTGAATCCCTTGATGTTCCCGGGGCTCCATCTGGCGGTGACCAGTGAGGAGTCCAAGGCCATCAACCTGGACCCAAGCCCCAAGGTGATCCTATCCGCCAGCGGCATGTGCGAGGCTGGCCGGATCCGGCATCATCTGAAGCACAATCTGTGGCGCAGCGGCTCCACGGTGCTCTTTGTGGGCTATCAGGCCGAAGGCACCCTGGGCAGAAGCCTGCTGGAAGGGGCCAAAACCGTCAAACTCTTCAATGAGGAGGTGGCGGTCCGGGCCCGCATTGTCTCTATGCCCGGCAAGTCCGGCCACGCGGACCAGAGGGAACTGCTGCACTGGCTGTCGGAGTTCCAAGAGAAGCCCAGAAAAGTCTTTGTCAATCACGGCGAGGACCAGGTGGTCACCTTTTTTGCCGGGCTCATCCAGGAGAAGCTGGGCATCCATGGCTCCGCACCCTATTCCGGGGCCATTTTCAACCTGGCCTCCGGCAGATATGAGTACGAGCCCGAGGGAGTCCTGGTCCAGAAGAAAACCCTCACGCCTGCCGCTGCCCGGAAGGACAGCATTTACGGCAAGCTTACGGCGGCCCTGGCCCGGCTCACGGCGCTGGTGGGGGCATTCCGGGGGCGGACCAACAAGGATGTGGCCAGATTCGCGGACCAGATCAATATGCTTTGCGATAAGTGGCAGTGAATCCTGCAAAACGTAATGAATAATATACAGAATATTACTGGATAGTATTCATATTATGACAAAGCGCCCCGGAGGAAGCCCTCCGGGGCGCTTTAGTGAAATAAACACGCGTGGACAGATGTGACTGATTTGTGGAAAAGTGTATTTATGACACGGAAGGTTGTTTGCCAAGAAAACATATCCATAGAGGAAAGAAGGGGGCACGCCTATTTACACAAAAATAAAAGAGAAAATGGGGAGGTATTTGTGCTAAGATACAAAAGATGAAAAGAACTTGAATTTTTACGCACTTTCCTGCAATTTGGAGTTGACAAATACTGCAATTTTAACTATAGTATGAACATCCTGCAAACGCAGGATGAATCTTTTGAGGAAAAGATGGAGGTCCAACAATGAAAAAGTTCATGAGCGTCCTGCTGGTCCTGGCTATGGCTCTTGCCCTGGTAGCCTGCGGCAGCAGCAACACCCCCGCCGCCACCACCGTCGCTGCCACTGAGGCATCTGCCGACGGTGAGACCGCCGCCACCGAGGCTGCTGAGGCTTCCGCTGAAGCTGAAAATGCCCTGATCGACGCAGACGGCAACCCCTTCCATGTCGGCATCGTCACCGGCTCCGTTTCTCAGTCTGAGGACGACCGCCGCGGCGCCGAGGCCTTCCAGGCTATGTACGGCGAAGAGAACGTCACCCTGGCGATCTACCCCGACAACTTCACCGAAGAGCTGGAGACCACCATTCAGACCATTGTCAACCTGTCCGATGATCCCGAGATGAAGGCCATCGTTGTCAACCAGGCTGTGCCCGGCACCACCGAGGCTTTCCGTCAGATCAAGGAGCGCCGCCCCGACATCCTGTGCATCGCCGGTGAGTCCCACGAGGACCTGCCCGAGATCGGCTCCGCTGCTGATCTGGTCTGCAACAACGACTTTGTGGCTCGTGGCTACCTGATCATCCGTACCGCCCATGAGCTGGGCTGCGACACCTTTGTGCACATCTCCTTCCCCCGTCACATGGCCTATGAGACCATGTCCCGCCGTGTAGCCATCATGCAGGCTGCCTGCGAAGAGTTCGGCATGAAGTTCGTTCTGGAAACCGCTCCCGACCCCACCTCTGACGTTGGTGTCGCCGGTGCCCAGGCTTACATCCTTGAGAAGGTCCCCGAGTGGGTGGAGAAGTACGGCCAGAAGGCTGCTTACTTCTGCACCAACGATGCCCACACCGAGCCCCTGCTGAAGCAGCTGCTGGAGTACGGCGGATACTTCATCGAGGCCGACCTGCCCTCTCCTCTGATGGGCTATCCCGGCGCTCTGGGCATCGACCTGACTGAGGAGGCCGGCGACTTTGGAAAGATCCTGACCAAGGTTGAGTCCGCCATTTGCGAAAAGGGCGGCGCTGACCGGTTCGGCACCTGGGCTTACTCCTACGGCTACACCACGTCCGCTGGCCTGGCCCAGCATGCTGTCAACGTCCTGAAGGGCGAAAGCGAGCTGGCTGATGTGGACGACATCGCCAAGGCTTATCAGGTGTTCTCTCCCAAGGCCCAGTGGAACGGCTCCAACTACACCAATGCCGATACCGGCGTGAAGCTGGACAACGTGTTCCTGGTCTATCAGGATACCTACATCATGGGCAATCCCGGCCACTTCATGGGTTCCACCTCTGTGGAAGTTCCCGAGAAGTACTTCACTTTGAAGTAACAAGCGAACGAAATAAAATACAAAGCAGGGGAGAGGTTTTCTCTCCCCTGTTTTCACAGGTAAGGAACTGCTTATGGAAAAAAATACTGCTCCATTGCTGGAGATACGAAATATCAAGAAAGACTTCTTCGGGAACCAGGTTCTCGAAGACATTAACTTTACTCTGGAAGCCGGCGAGGTCCTGGGCCTGGTCGGCGAAAACGGTGCCGGTAAGTCTACCCTGATGAAGATCCTCTTCGGTATGGATGTGATTCGGGAAACCGGCGGCTACGGCGGTGACGTTCTCCTGAATGGCGAGACCGTCCGCTTTTCTACGCCCTTTGATGCCCTGGCTGCCGGTATCGGCATGGTGCATCAGGAGTTTTCTCTGATTCCCGGCTTTTCTGCCAAGGAGAATATTCTGCTCAATCGTGAGCCCCAAAAGAAGACGATTCTGTCCGAGGTTTTCGGTGACCGGCTGAATACCCTGGACTATAAAGAAATGGATAAACGGGCCGAGGCGGCTATCGAGAAGATGGGCGTTCATATTGACGCGGATATGCGCATCAGCGATATGCCTGTCGGCCACAAGCAATTCACCGAAATCGCCAGAGAGCTGAGCAAGGACCAGCTGAAGCTGCTGATCCTGGACGAGCCCACCGCTGTTCTGACGGAGAAGGAAGCCGACGCGCTGCTGGACTCCATCCGGGCCATGTCCAAGCGGGGCATTTCTGTGATTTTCATTACCCACCGGCTCCATGAGATCCTGTCCGTCTGCGACAAGGTGGTCATCATGCGGGACGGCCACGTGGTCAAGGATACCCCTGCCAAGGAAACCAACGTAGACGAGATCACTAGGGCCATGGTGGGACGGAAGGTGGATACCTCTGTTTCTCAGGATATCATCGATCATTCCGACGCCAAGACCATTATGTCCATCCGGAAGCTCTGGGTGGATATGCCCGGCGAAATCGTCCGCAATGTCAACCTGGATATTAAGGAAGGCGAGATCCTGGGGATCGGCGGCCTTGCCGGTCAGGGCAAGCTGGGCATCCCCAACGGTGTGATGGGCCTGTATGAGGCCGGCGGCACCGTGGAGTTCGACGGCAAGCCCATTCCCCTGAACAATCCCAGAAAGTGCCTGGACGAGCAGCTGGCTTTCGTATCCGAGGACCGCAGAGGTGTGGGCCTGCTGCTGGACGAGACTCTGGAGTGGAACGTGGCCTTCCCTGCCATGCAGATCCACAACAAGTTCCTGAAGAGCTACCTGGGTGGCCTTGTGAAGTGGCGTGACGAAAAGGCCATTCATGAGGTGACGGAGCAGTATATCGATGAGCTGAAGATCAAGTGCACCTCCTCCAAGCAGAAGGCCCGGGAGCTCTCCGGCGGCAATCAGCAGAAGGTGTGCCTGGCCAAGGCCTTTGCGCTGGAGCCCAAGTTCCTCTTCGTCTCCGAGCCCACCCGAGGCATCGATGTGGGTGCCAAGGCTCTGGTGCTGGAGGCACTGAAAAAGTTCAACCGGGAAAGCGGCGTTACCGTGGTCATGATCTCCTCTGAGCTGGAGGAGCTGCGGACCACCTGCGACCGTATTGCCATTGTCTCCGGCGGACGGATCGCCGGGATCCTGCCGGCGACCGAATCCAGCGAGGCCTTTGGCGCGCTGATGGTCAGCCAGGTCAAGTAAGGAGGGCGAAACATGGAAAAGAAAGAAAAAGGACTGCTTCGCCGTGCCGTGGACAGCTACGGCGTTCCCAGACTGATCATCACGGCGTTTCTGCTGCTGATGTTCCTGCTGGCACCCTTTGCCCAGGTCAATCTGTGGACCCAGTTCACCAACGTATTCAACCGCTTCAGCTGGAACGCCATCATGGTTCTCGCCATGGTGCCTATGATCCACTCCGGCTGCGGCCTGAACATGGGCCTGCCCCTGGCCATTATCTCCGGCCTGCTGGGCGCGACGCTGTCTATTGAGCTGGGCTTTACCGGAGCAATGAGCTTTTTTATGGCCGTCGTCCTGTCTACCCCCTTCGCCATCCTCCTGGGTGCCGCCTACGGCTTCCTGCTGAATAAGATCAAGGGCGGCGAAATGATGGTCGCGACTTATGTGGGCTTCTCCGCCGTGTCCTTCATGTGCATGATGTGGCTGCTGCTGCCCTACAAGAGCCCCACCATGGTCTGGGGCTTCGCCGGAAAGGGCCTGCGGACCACCATCTCCCTGGAGGGCTTCTACGACAAGGTCCTGGCCAATTTCCTGGCCATCGACCTGAATAAATTCGGCATCAACCTGGTGATCCCCACGGGCTCTCTGCTGTTTTTCGCTCTGCTGGCCTTCCTGATGTGGGCTTTCCTGCACACCAAGACCGGCACCGCCATGACTGCCGTAGGCTCCAACCCCGCCTTTGCCAAGGCTGCCGGTATCAGCATCGACAAGACCCGTATGCTCTCCGTCATCCTGTCTACCTGGCTGGGTGCCATCGGCATTCTGGTCTATGAGCAGGGCTTCGGCTTTGTTCAGCTGTACATGGCCCCCTTCAATATGGCCCTGCCCGCCGTGGCCGCCATCCTGATCGGCGGTGCCTCCGTCAACAAGGCATCCATCACCAATGTCATCATCGGTACCTTCCTGTACCAGGGCCTGGTGACCATGACCCCCACCGTTATGAATGGCCTGTTCCACATGGATATGAGTGAGGTCATCCGGATCATCGTGTCCAACGGTATGATCGTCTACGCACTGACCCGTAAGACGGAAGGAGGCAAAAACTAAAATGGCAAACAAATCCAATGCCCCCCGTCTGGGCGAAAAGACCCTCGGGCAGAAGGTGAAGGACTTCATCGGCAACAACAGCGTGCCCATTATGTTCATCCTGATCTGCCTGTACTGCATTCCCATGTCCGGCTTCTCTGCCAGCTACCTTCTCAACGAGGTCATGACCCGTCTGGGCCGGAATGCCTTCCTGATCCTGAGTCTGCTGATCCCCATTATGGCCGGTATGGGCCTGAACTTCGGCATGACCCTGGGAGCTATGGCCGGTGAGATCGGCCTGATCTTTGTGGCCGACTGGCAGATCTGGGGGATCCCCGGCCTGGTGCTGGCCGCCATCATCTCCATCCCCATTTCCATCGGCCTGGGTGTGTTCATCGGCAAGATCCTGAACAAGGCCAAGGGCCGTGAAATGATCACCTCCTACATGATCGCCTTCTTCATGACCGGTATCTATCAGCTGGTGGTGCTGTACATGATGGGCCCCATTATCCCCATCAAGCACGCCTCCATCAAGCTGCCCCGGGGCTACGGCATCCGCAATACCGTGTCTCTGCTGAATATGCGCCAGAGCCTGGACAACCTGATCCCCCTGAAGATCGGCGGGGTGAAGATCCCTGTGCTGACGCTGATCCTCATCGTTCTGGCCTGCCTGTTTATTGTCTGGTTCCGCAGAACCAAGCTGGGCCAGGATATGCGGGCGGTTGGCCAGGATATGGAGGTGGCCCGGGACGCCGGCATCAACGTGGAGCGGACCCGTGTCATCGCCATGGTCATGTCCACCGTCTTTGCCGGCTTCGGCATGATCATCTACCTGCAAAACGTAGGCAACTTCCCCACCTACACTGCCCACTCCCAGATCGGTATGTTCGCCATTGCGGCGCTGCTGGTAGGCGGTGCCAGCGTTGACAAGGCGGGCATCGGCAACGTGTTCCTGGGCGTTATTCTGTTCCATACCATGTTCATTGTAGCGCCCAAGACCGGCGCGGCCATCACCGGCGACTCCATGATCGGCGAGTATTTCCGGGTGTTTGTGTCCTACGCGGTCATTACCGTGGCCCTTGTGATGTACGAGGCCAAGAAGCGGAAGGCCAAGTCTGCCGCCGGTGCCCAGCTGGCTGCCGAGCAGGCCGCGGAAGAGGAGGGCTAAGACATGAAGAATAAGAAGACCCTCATCATTCAGATCATTGCCGTGGTGCTGCTCATCGCCCTGGGCTACGCCATGACCATTATTGGCCGGGGCCACACCGTGTACCTGGATGCCAAGAAGATTGAGGTAGACGGCACGGAGCTGAAGCCCCCCTATAAGACTGAGGTCTATGTCAACGGCGAGCGGATCGCCAAGCTCTACGACAAGGAGCGGGGTATGTCCACCTGCATCGGCAACAAGTTCACCATGACCCTGAAGATCACCCAGGAAAAGGGCGGCGAAGCCACGGAGGCAACCTATACGGTCTCCCTGCCCCAGAACATGGACGGCATCATCATCAATTTGCCCGCCTATCTTGCCGGGCTCCCTGAGGATGTCTATATGAGCGAGTTCATTCCTGCCCCCGAAACCGAGGAAACCGAAGAGACCACCGCCGAAGGCGATGAATTCGGCCTGGAGGGTATGGACGGTATGGACCTGAGCGACAGCAGCGAAGGCTAAGAGAATAAATTTCCGCCCCGGCACGTTTTGTGCCGGGGATTTTTGGCAAGTGGCCCGGAAAAGTTCGGAACACGCCACCAAATATGTCTTTTGTACGAATTTATTGCAATCTGAATTTGTTGTGAAATGTACCCAAAGCCCGGGGGAAATAGGGATATAGTTTGGAAAATTATCCAGTTGCATTGAATTTTTAAATTTGGTATAATTCAGGGTATAACTATTGTGCAACATCTATGCACCTGAAAAAATCGAAAGGAAGAGCCGGATGAACACCAAGACGCTTATGTATATCCTCAAGCGCATCCTCCTGGCGCTGCTGACGGTGTGGGTGGTTATCACTGTAACCTTCTTCGTCATGCACGCTGTCCCCGGCGGCCCGTTCCTCAGCGAAAAGGCCGTCTCCGAAGCCACCCAAAAGGCACTGGAGGCCAAGTATGGTCTCGACAAGCCTGTCATGGAGCAGTATGTCAACTACCTGAAAGATATTGTGACCAAGTTTGACTTTGGTCCCTCCATTAAGCTCCGTGGCCGTCAGGTCATCGATGTCATTGCCGACGGCATGAAGACCTCTATCAAGCTGGGCCTCATCGCCGCCGCCATCGCCTTGGGCACCGGTATTGTCCTGGGCTGTGTGGCCGCTCTGACCCGGAATTCCATTCTGGACAAGATCATCATGGTCATTACCACCGCCTTTGTCTCTATGCCCTCCTTCATTATGGGCACACTGCTATTGCTGATCTTCTCGGTGAAGCTGGGCCTGGTGCCCGCCAACGGCGAGAGCGCCAAGGGCCTCCTGCTGCCCATCATCACCCTGAGCCTCTATCCCATGGCCTATATCACCCGTCTGACCCGCTCCTCCATGCTGGATGTGCTGGGCCAGGACTATATCCGCACCGCCAAGGCCAAGGGCGTGGCTCCTGTGAAGATCATCTTCGGCCATGCCCTGAAGAACTCTCTGATCCCTGTCATCACCTACTTTGGACCCATGCTGGCCTATATCGTCACCGGTTCTCTGGTGGTGGAGCAGATTTTCGCCGTGCCTGGCATCGGCCGTGCCTTCGTCAGCTCCATTACGGGCCGTGACTACCCCATGGTCATGGGCACCACCATTGTACTGGCCATTCTGATCGTGGTCATGAACCTGGTCAGCGACATTCTCTACACCGTGGTAGATCCGCGGATCAAGCTGGATTAAGGAGGCTGCTCAATCAATGGATATGAAAAAGAACCCCTTCAGCCTCCACGTGAATGTGGATGACTTCATCCCCGCTACCGACGCGGAGAAGGAATATATGGTCCAGATGCGGCCCTCTACCACCTTCTTCAAGGATGGTATGAAGCGTCTGGTGAAAAACAAGATCGCCTTTATCAGCATGATCCTGATCATTGTCATCACCCTGGCAGCCATCATTCTGCCTATGTTCTGGCCCTATAAGTACGATGCCATGCTGGGCGTTCGCCCTGGAAAGCCTGTGGACAAGTCCTACAACAACCTGGCCCCCTTTGAGTACGGCAAGACCGAGCTCAAAAAGATGGAGGCAGGGGAGAAGGTCTTCCCCCACATCTTCGGCACCGATGCCTCCGGCCGAGACTACTTCATCCGTGTGGTCTACGGCACCCGGATCTCTCTGGCCGTTGGCTTCTTCGCCAGTATCATTGTTTTGATCATCGGCATGACCATCGGCTCTATCGCGGGCTACTGCGGCGGAAAAGTGGATATCATCATCATGCGAATTGTGGATATCATTTACTCCCTGCCGGATACCCTGATGGTCATCCTGCTGGCCACCGTTATGAAGCAGACCCTGGGAGCCGTCATTGATGGCACGGTCCTGGCGAAACTGGGCTCCAACATCATTTCCCTGTTCGTTGTCTTTGCCCTGCTGTACTGGGTGTCCATGTCCCGGCTGATCCGGGGCCAGATCCTGTCCCTGCGGGAGCAGGAGTACGTCCTGGCCGCTCAGGCCACCGGCGCCAAGGCCGGCTGGGTCATCCGCAAGCACCTGCTGCCCAACTGCATCAGCGTGGTCATTATCTCCACCGCCCTGCAGATCCCCAGCGCTATCTTCACCGAGAGCTACCTGTCCTTCCTGGGCCTGGGTGTCAACGCCCCCATGCCTTCCCTGGGCAGCCTGGCCTCCGACGCGCTGAACGGCGTCACCTCCTATGCTTACCGTCTGGTCATTCCCGCCATTGTCATTTCTCTGATCGTTCTGTCTCTGAACCTCTTCGGTGATGGTCTGCGGGATGCCTTTGACCCCAAGCTGAAGAAATAAGGAAAGGAGACAGATAAAGAATGGCATTGCTAGAAGTAAACGATTTGCATACCTCCTTCTTCACCCCCGCGGGCGAAGTGAAAGCCGTCAACGGAGTCTCCTTCAACCTGGACCGGGGCAAGGTCCTGGGCATTGTGGGAGAGTCCGGTTCCGGCAAGTCCGTCACCGCCTACTCCGTCATGCAGATCCTGGAGAAGACCGGCAAGATCGTCTCCGGCTCCATCAAGCTGGACGGCGAGGAGCTGGTAGGCTGCGGCGAAAAGAGAATGAAGACCGTCCGGGGAAACCGGGTGTCTATCATCTTCCAGGACCCCATGACCTCTCTGAACCCCACCTATACCATCGGCCACCAGCTGATGGAGGCCATCCTGCTGCATACCAACCGGAACAAGCAGCAGGCCCGTGAGCGGGCCGTTGAGATGCTCCGCCTGGTCAACGTCAACGAGCCCGAGAAGCGGATGAACCAGTATCCCTTCGAGTTTTCCGGCGGCATGCGCCAGAGAGTCATGATCGCCATGGCCCTGGCCTGCGAGCCTGACATCCTGATCGCCGACGAGCCCACCACCGCTCTGGACGTGACCATCCAGGCCCAGATCCTGGAGCTGATGCAGTCCCTCCAGAGAGAGCTGGGCATGGCCATCATTATGATCACCCACGACCTGGGCGTTGTTGCCCAGATGTGTGACGAGGTCATCGTCATGTACGCCGGCTCCATCTGCGAGCAGGGCACTGCTGACGAGATCTTCTACAACCCCAAGCACGAATACACCAAGGGCCTGATGCGCTCCATCCCCACGGTCTCCAACGACGGGGAGAAGCTTCAGCCCATCACCGGCACCCCCATCGACCTGCTGAATATGCCTGCCGGGTGCCCCTTCGCTCCCCGCTGCGACAACGCTATGAAGATCTGCCTGAGAGAGCGTTGCGACCGGATGCAGATCAACGCCGATCATCAGGCAGCCTGCTGGATGAACGTGAAGGAAGAAATGGAAAAGGAGGGAAAGACCAATGGCTGATACGCTTGTTGAAGTCAAGCACCTGAAGCAGTACTTCGATATCTCCACCGGTGCCTTTTCCACCAAGCCTCTGAAGGCTGTGGACGATGTGTCCTTCTCCATCCACCGGGGTGAGACCCTGGGCCTGGTAGGCGAGTCCGGCTGCGGCAAAACCACCGTTGGCCGCACGCTCCTGCACCTGTATAAGCCCACCGCCGGCGAGATCCTCTTCGACGGCAAGAAAATTGAAACCAAGAAGGACATTCTGGACTACCGGAGGAAGTCCGCAATGGTTTTCCAGGATCCCTATTCCTCACTGAACCCTCGTATGACCGTCTCCGATATCATCGCCGAGCCTCTGGACGTACACAAGATGTACGCCACCAAGAAGGAGCGGGAGGAGCGGGTGCTGGAGCTGATGGCCAAGGTGGGCCTGAACTCTGAGCACGCCAACCGTTATGCCCATGAGTTCTCCGGCGGCCAGCGGCAGCGCATCGGCATTGCCCGGGCCATGGCCATGAACCCCCAGTTTGTGGTTTGCGACGAGCCTGTGTCCGCCCTGGACGTGTCCATCCAGGCCCAGGTCATCAATATGTTTGATGAACTCCAGGATCAGATGGGCCTGACCTACCTGTTCATCGCCCATGATCTTCTGGTGGTCCGTCACATTTCCGACAGAATCGCCGTTATGTATCTTGGTAAAATGGTAGAGCTGGCGGACGCAAAGGAAATTTACGACCATCCCCTGCATCCCTATACCAAGTGCCTCATGTCTGCCGTTCCCCTGCCGGACCCCAAGGCCGCCAGAGAGAATAAGCGCATCGTCCTTACCGGCGACATTCCCAGCCCCCTGAACGCCCCCTCCGGCTGCCCCTTCCGCACTCGCTGCCCCTACGCGAAAGAAGAGTGCGCCGCCTCCATGCCGGAGTTCAAGGAGGTCCAGTCCGGGCATTTTGTGGCCTGCCACCGGCTGAACGAGATTGGATAAAAACACCTTCTCCCAGGAGAAGGTCGGGGACAATCTTCCATTGAATTCAGGTCCCAACCGGGATTTGAAGATAAAAATCACTATTGAGAAAGGAAAATGAAAAATGAAAAAAATCATTGCTCTGCTCCTGGCTGCCGTCATGGTTCTGAGCATGGCTGCTTGCGGTTCCAAGACGGAAACCCCTGCTACCACTGCCGCTGCCACTGACGCTGCCACCGAAGCCCCTGCCGACACCGGCAAGGTCGACACCAGCAACATGACTCCTGAAGAGAAGGCTGCTGCTGAGGCTGAGATCCGCTACGCCATCTCCCTGCTGTACGATCGTAACTACATCGTCGAGGAGATCACCCAGGCCGGCCAGGTCCCCGCTTCCTCCTTCGTGGCCATGGGCATGACCGACGCTGACGGCTCCGAGTTCTACAAGAACGCCGGCCACAACGACGGCTTCGACGGCTACTGGAATGTGGCCGAGGATGCCTACGAGGACAACTTCGCAAAGGCCATCGAGATCCTGAGCAAGTACTACGACTACGACGAGACCACCGGTCAGTTCACCAACTTCCCCACCCTGACCTACCTGTACAATACCTCCGATGCCCACAAGGCCATCGGTGAGTACCTGGCTGCTACTCTGGCTTCCGTGGGCATCACCATGAACCTGGAGAACCAGGAGTGGAACACCTTCCTGAACACCCGGAAGAACGGCGACTACTCCGTGGCCCGTAACGGCTGGGTGGCTGACTTCAACGACCCCATCTGCTTCCTGGATATGTGGATTTCCTCGTCCGGCAACAACGATGTCCAGTTCGGCAAGGGCGACCACGCCGCTGTCAAGGCCTACAGCCTGGACCTGACCCCCTACGGCCTGGATACCAAGGTTGAGAACGGCACCTGGGCTGAGACCTACGATGTGCTGATTTCCGCCATCAAGTCCTGCACCGACAAGGACAACCGCTATGCCATGATGCACATTGCCGAGGATATGCTGATGGACACCGGCTGCATCGTGCCTCTGTACTTCTACACCGACATTTATATGCTGGATGACTCCGTTCACGGCTTCTTCAGCAACCCCCTGGGCTACAAGTACTTCTACAAGTGCGACGTGGACGGGAAGACCGACTCCATCAGCGTCTGCATCGCCTCCGAGCCTGATGTTCTCGATCCCGCTCTGAACTCCGCTGTGGACGGCGCTACCCTGGACAGCCACCTGTTCGCAGGCCTGGCCAAGTGGGACACCGGTGCTGACGGCAAGCTGGAGATCGTTGCCGACTGCGCCGAGTCTCTGCCCGAGGGCGTTGTCAACGAGGACGGCACTGTGACCTACACCTACACCCTGCGTGACGGCCTGAAGTGGTCTGACGGCCAGGATCTGAAGGCTTCCGATTTCGTCTTTGCCTGGAAGCGGGCTGCCTCTGAGGAGCTGGGCGCTGACTACGGC
>URGL01000030.1 GCA_900547405.1 uncultured Eubacteriales bacterium | reverse complement strand
GCGGCGCCTGCGCCCAGTGCTATCTGAACGTCACCGGCGGCATCTGCCCCATTGTAGACTGCTCCAAGGGCCTGATTAACGGCCAGTGCGGCGGCGCCAAAAACGGCAAGTGCGAGATCGACCCCAAGAAGGACTGCGCCTGGGAGAAGATCTATCAGCGCCTGGAGAAGCAGGGACGGACGAAGGAATTCCTGTCCCAGAGCGTCCAGCTCCGGGATTACTCCAAGGTCAATGTAGATGCCATCAAGGCCTATGTGGCCGAAGCCCGGGCAAAGCGCTACGAGGGCTTCTACGGCGGCGTCCATCCCACGGAGAATAAGGAATACACGGAGCATCTGGCCCTCCAGAAGTTCCCCGAGCCCGACACGGTGATCATTCCCCTGGCTATGCACATCGGCGCTCCCGCCAACCCTGTTGTCCAGGCCGGTGACACCGTAAAGGTTGGCCAGCTCATCGGCGAGCAGGCCGGATTCATCAGCGCCCCTGTCCATAGCTCCGTCAGCGGTACTGTTGTGGCCGTGGAGCCTCATACCCACCCCAACAAGGGCCCCGGTATCCTGAGCGTTGTCATCAAGAACGACGGCAAGAACACGCTGGACGAGTCCGTGAAGCCCAACAAGCCCCTGGAAGAGCTGACCCCCGATGAGATCGTTGAGATCGTCAAGGAGAAGGGCATTGTGGGCATGGGCGGCGCTACCTTCCCCACCTATGTCAAGCTGAAGCCCGGCAAGCCCATCGATGCCGTGCTGATCAACGGCTCCGAGTGCGAGCCCTACCTGACTGCTGACCACCGGGTGCTCCTGGAGTACGCCGACGACATCATCTACGGTCTGCGGGCCATGATGAAGGCCGTCTCTGCCCCCGAGGGCGTGATCCTCATTGAGGACAACAAGCCCGATGCCGTGGCTCTGATGGAAGAAAAGGTCAAGGCCTACGACAATATCCGGGTGGTAGCCGCCAAGACCCAGTATCCCGAGGGCGCTGAAAAGATGCTCATCAAGAAGGTTATGGGCCGCCAGGTGCCCAGCGGCAAGCTGCCCGCCGATGTGGGCTGCGTGGTGTCCAACACCTCCACCGCCAAGGCCATCTCCGATGCCATCCAGAAGGGAATGCCCCTGGTGGAGCGTGTTGTCTCCGTCACCGGCGAATTCATCAAGCATCCCGGCAACTACATGGTCAAGCTGGGCACCAATGTCCAGGAGATCATCGACCACTGCGGCGGTGTCACCGGAGAGGATGTGGTGCTGAAAATGGGTGGCCCCATGATGGGCGCTCCCATCAAGGACACCAATGTGCCCATTATCAAGGGCTCCAACGGCATCATTGCCATTGCCGCCGACCATACCGAGGAAAAAGAGTGCATCAAGTGCGGCCGCTGTGTGGACGTGTGTCCCATGGAGCTCCAGCCCCTGGAGATCTACAAGCTGGGCCAGCTGGGGGATGCCGAGGGCCTGCTGAAGCTGAACGTCATGGACTGCTTCTCCTGCAAGTGCTGCGAGTACATCTGCTCCTCCAAGATTCCTCTGGTCTCCAAGATCAACGCCGCCAAGGGCCTGGTCATGCCCTTGCTGAAGAAGAAATAAGGGGGACGAAGACATATGTTAATGACGAAACTGAAATCCGAAGAGGTTATCGGCTCCCTCACTTCCGGCAAGGTATTTATCATCAACTGCCACGGCTGTAAGGAAGTCGGCTTCCCTGAGGCGGAGGCCAAGGCCCTCCAGGACAAGCTCCAGGCCGAGGGCAAGGTGGTCGGCGTTCTCACCACCGACTATGTCTGCAATCCCGACGAGCTGGCCCTGCGGCTTCGCGGCCCCATGGGGAAGATCGCCGAGGCAGACGCTGTGCTGGTGTTCTCCTGCGGCGTGGGCGTGCAGACCATCTCCCAGGAGCTGGAAGACATGAAGGTGTATGCCTGCTGCGACACCATCGAGCTGCCCGGCTTCCAGGGTGTAACGCCTCTGGAGGTGGACTGCGGCCAGTGCGGCCAGTGCTTCCTGAACCTGACCGGCGGCATCTGCCCCATCACCGCCTGCTCCAAGAGCCTGGTCAACGGCCCCTGCGGCGGCACCAAAAACGGCAAATGCGAGGTTTGCCCCGATATGGACTGCGGATGGGAGCGGATCATTCAGCGCCTGAAGGCCCAGGGCCGGCTGGATGTTCTGAAGTGCCCTATCCAGATGCATGATTTCAACACCGATGAGGCTACCAAAGCCGCCAAAGAATCTGAATAATTAGGAGCGAATAGAGTTATGAGAATTACGGAACTGTTTGATAACGGTGAGTTTGTCGTTACTGCCGAGGTCGGCCCTCCCAAAGGAATTCATATCGACGGCATGGTAGAGGAGGCCAAGGAGTATCTCTCCGGCGTCCACTTCGTCAACGTCACCGATAACCAGTCCTCTGTTATGCGCTTGGGTTCTTTGGCTACCTGCAAGGTGCTGAAGGATGCCGGCCTGAACCCCATCTTCCAGCTGACCTGCCGGGACCGGAACCGCATCGCCCTGCAGTCTGACCTTCTGAGCGCCGCCATGCTGGGCATTGACAACATCCTGTGCCTCACCGGCGACCATACCAAGATGGGCGACCATCCCCAGGCCAAGCCCGTGTTCGACCTGGATTCCGTGTCCCTGCTCCATGCCGCCAGCGTGCTGGAGACCGGCAAGGACCTGGGCGGCAACGACCTGGTGGGCGAGCCCCCCAAGTTCGCCAAGGGTGCCGTGGTTTCCCCCTGCTCCGACTCCGTGGACGCGCAGCTGGTCAAGATGGAGCGCAAGGTCATGGCCGGTGCCGAGTATTTCCAGACTCAGGCCGTCTTTGAGCCTGAGAAGTTCATCAAGTTCATGGAATCCGCCAAGCAGTTCGGCAAGCCCGTTCAGGTGGGTATCATCATCCCCAAGTCTGCCGGTATGTGCAAGTTCATGAACAAGAACGTAGCCGGTGTCCACATCCCCGATGCCCTCATCGAGGAGCTGCAGGCCGACAAGGAGAAGACCAAGGCCGGTATTACCGGCGTGGAAATCGCCGCCCGGATCATCCGGGAGTGCAAGCCCTACTGCCAGGGCGTGCACATCATGAGCCTGGGCTGGGAGTCCAAGATCCCCGCTCTGCTGGAGCAGGCCGGACTGAAGTAAGCCCAAAAACTGTTTTCCGCCCTCTGTCCCATGGACAGAGGGCGGATTTTTGACGCAAAAGCGCTTCCTATTTCAAAACGATCTCCTTCAGCCGCTCCAGATCACGGGCATCCGGATGGGATAGGGCCCGGTCGAAGTTCTCGATCAGCGCATCCGTATTGGCCGGATGCTCCGGCTGGGCCTTCATCTTCTGATAGCGCTCCCGCACCGACTGGGGCATTTTGCCCTGACACATATATTCACCGACCACAGAATTGCTTGGGTCTATGGACGCCTTGACACGATTGAGGATATTCTGAAAATATGCCTCGCTGCCGCCGAAGCCCGCCGTCCCGAACAGGAATATTTTTTTGTTTCTCAGCTTTGCCAGCAGCTCCAGGGCGGCGCTGTCCGCGTTTCCCTTATCCGTCCAGAATCCGATGTAGAGCATTTCACTGGGGGGCACTTCCGCTTCCGGCCCACCAAAATAATCGCAGTCTTCCTTGGGAAGCACCTCTCGGAGGGCATCGGCAAGCTTTTTCGTGTTGCCGGTCAGGCTGCTGAATAAAATTGAATATCTTTCGTTCTCCATTATAAAAACCTCCCGGTTGTGAAATTCGAATGCAAAGGCTCAACTTTAGCGGCGAGAACAGGGAGACCACTATGTTCCCTCCACCCGCAGCATCCGATAGCCGATGCCAATGTGTGTCTGTATATATTGCTGTCCGTCTTTTCCGCTTTCCAGCTTTTTGCGCAGGGTCGCCATGAATACCCGCAGGGAAGCGATATCGTTTTCCCAGCTGCTGCCCCAGATCTGCTGTGTGATATAGGTGTGGGTCAGGACCTTCCCCACATTTTTGGAGAGCAGGCACAGCAGCTTGTATTCAATGGGTGTCAGGTGCAGCTCTGCGCCGTCAAGATATGCGCAGCCTGCCCCATAGTCGATTTTCAGCGCGCCGTTGGTAAAAATCGGGGACTCCTGAGGGGTGTCTGCCTTCATCAGCGCCAGTCTTCTCTGGGTCACCCGCAGCCGCGCCAGCAGCTCGTCTACAGAGAAGGGCTTGGTGAGATAGTCGTCCGCCCCGGCATCCAGTGCCCCGATTTTATCGGAGTCCTCCGTTCGGGCGCTGATGACGATGATGGGCATATTGGACCATGCCCGTATTTTTCGGATGATCTCCACGCCGTCCATATCCGGCAGTCCCAGATCAAGCAGCACAATGTCCGGATTGTGAGACAGGGCCTCCATCACGGCGCTTGCGCCGTTTTGTGCCGGAAGATACCGGTATTCATGGGTTTTCAGTGTCGTTGTGATCAGATTGCGTACTGGGGTATCATCTTCTACAACGAGGACCAGGGGCTTATTCATTTAGGTTCACCTCACTAAGGGGTAATGTAAAGGAAAAGACGCAGCCATGGGGGAAATTGTCTTTCAGGGTCATTTCTCCGTGATGCGCGTGGATGATGGCCTGGCACAGCGTCAACCCAAGCCCAAGGCTTCGGCGGCTGTCGCCAATGGGATTGCCCCCGGTGAAGAACATTTCAAAAACACGTTCCTTTCGTTCATCCGGGATACCGGGTCCATCGTCGCTGACACAGACCTCGGCCAGCTTTTCCCGCTGGACTGCCGTGATTCGGATGTTCGAGCCTGCCGGAGTGTATTTGACGGCGTTGTTCACCAGATTGATAACCACCTGCATGATAAGCCCCGCATCCACCCGCACCAGCAGCGGAATCTCTCCGCAATCCACCGTAATGTGGTGCTCTTCTGCTCTCCGGTCAATATGCCGGAGGGCTTCCGATACCACATCCTCCAGGACCTGGTCGGAAAGCTGCAGCTTTACGCTGCCGTCCGTAATTTTTGTGGCGGAGAGCAAATTTTCCACGAGGCCGGTCAGCCATTGGGAATCATCATAGATGTCCGTAAAAATCTGCTGCCGCGTCGGTTCATCCAGCGCGTCATAACAGTGCAGCAGCGTGTCGGCGTTTCCGGAAATAGAGGTCAGCGGGGTCCTGAGGTCATGGGAAATGGAACGCAGAAGATTGGCCCGAAGCTGCTCGTTCTTTGCAAGGACGGCGGCTTCTTCCTTTTCTCTGGCGTTGCGCAGATTATCCAGCGCCAGGGCGCATTCGCCGAGAATGGAAAACAGAATGCTGGATGTAAATGCGTCCGGCTGGTTTTTCTTATCTATCGGAATCCCAACAACGCCGTAGATCTGCTGCCCTGTACGAATTGCGAGATACAGTTGTTTTGCCTCCGGAAATATTTCGGTCGTTGCTCCGGCCCGCTTTCGGTTTTGCCAGACCCAGTGGATCACATTCTGTTCTTCTCCGCTGGCAACGCTGTGTGCTCTGGCTCCGTCTGCCGGATAAATGATCCCATCAAGCAGCGCATGGGCCTGGGCCGGGTAAATCAGAACATCCCGCTGCATCAGTCGTTGTATCTGTGTTGCGGTCATCTGATAGACTTCCTCCGGCGTTTCCGCCTTTTGAAGCTGCTGGTTCATATCAAAAAGGAGCTTCGTGCGATAGGCATCTCTGGCAGACAGCCGGGCATGTGCTTTGAGCTTTGCGGCAAGTGTGCCGGTCAGAAGCGCGATACCCAGCATGATCACGAACGTTACAGGGTATCCGCTGTCATACGACGATAGAGACAGGCGGGGCTCCGTCAGAAAGTAGTTAAACAGGATCACGCTCAGGAAAGAAGCCAGAATGCCGCAGACATAGCCGCTGGTGAAAAGGGAAGTCAGAAGTACGCTCAATAAATAAACCGCAATGATGTTTGCGTCCGTAAAGCCTAACCGGGAGAACCCCCAGCCAATGGCAGTTGCCATTCCCAAAATGCCCAATGTCAGCAAGAGTTCCCCCATGGTCGGAACGGTTGGATGTGAGATCACAGTTGACTTTTGCCGGTAGTTTTTATAGATATCCGCATCGGGGATAATGTGAATGTCAAGCCCCGGAGCAAGCTCAATCAGGCGCTCGGTCAGAGTCGGGTGACTCCAGAAATGCCGCCGCTGCACACCGCTTCGTCCGATTACAATTTTTGTGACACCGGAAAGCCGTGCGTACTCCGCAATCTGTGTGGCCACATCTTCGCCATGGGTGGTAACGATCCTTGCTCCAAGCTGCTGCGCAAGCTTCATATGATCTGTCAGCCGTGCCAGATCGTCCTTGCCCAATGCGCTGCGGTCAGGTGTCTGCACATAGAGCGCTGTAAAGCAGCAGCCAAATGCTTTGACCATCCGTCCCGCCATTCGCACAATGCGCTCATTGGACGGGGAGGAGGACAGGCATACCAGAATATGCTCTTGAGACAGTTCGCTTCCTGTGTTCTGCACATGTTCACCGCCCTTCTTATTTATATTATTATAGCACCAAAATGTGTCAATTTCTACCGTGTCCAATCGGATTCGTTGCCCGGAAAGAAAATTTGCTCCGAATCATAGATTACAATGTTCACATGGGCGTGGCTGCCGCGAAACCGGGCGATCGCTTCCTCCAGCTCCTCGAATGACATATCTCCGTCCAGGTGCACACAAGGTTCCGGCTCCCGCTGCTCGTAGGTTTCATCCATGCGCTTCTGATTTTCGTCCAGAAAGCGATCCAACCGCTTCATCAGGAACCAGCCAAACAGGAATATCAGAGATGTTCCGACGATCACGATAACATCCAGCACATTCTCTCACCGCCGTTCATATCCGGAAGCACTTTTGCAGCGCCTTGTACTCGCCCAGTGCTAAGATGGTAGTCTCCTTGGACAGCAGTGTATCAGGCGTGATCGATACATCGGTTTTTCCGGAATGCTTGATGCCGAGAATGTTGATCCCAAACTTTCTGCGGATATCCAGTTCTCCGATGCTTTTCCCAACCCAGCCTGTGGGCACTTCCACTTCAAAAATGGCGTGCCGGTCGTCAATCTCTATGTAGTCGAAAATATGGTCGGCAGTGTATCGGATCGACGCCCATTTTGCCACCTGCTTTTCTGGATAGACCACATGGTCCGCCCCATTGCGAAGCAGAAACTTTGCCTGCACATCCCGCTCGGCACGGGATACCACGCACTTTGCCCCCAGTTCCTTCAGAAGGGAGGTCGTCTCCAGGGAGTTCTGAAAGCTGCCGCCAATGGTCACAAAGCAGACGTCAAAATTTCCGATGCCAAGAGAACGAAGAAACTCCGCATTCGTGCTGTCTCCGATTTGGGCGTTGGTGACAAAGGACAGCACATCATGGATCCGATCCTCGTTTGTATCGACGGCCATGACCTGATGCCCCAGCTGAGACAGCTGTACGGCGATATGCCGCCCGAAGCGACCTGCTCCAACCAGTAAAATATTTTTCATAGAAAATGGTTCCTCCTATTATCCAATCGTGATTTTTTCAAGGGGCAGCTTGGCGTGGCCCGCTTTTTTGCCGGAAAGCGCCGCATAAATAAGGGTAAGACCGCCGACTCTGCCCAGATACATGAGCATGATCAGCACCATTTGGGACGGAATGTGCAGCTGCGGCGTGATACCCAGGGTCAATCCCACCGTTCCCACCGCCGAAGCCGTTTCATACAGGCACGCGGAAAGGGGCAGGTTTTCATAAGCGCTGATAAAGACGGCTCCGCCAAAGAACAGCGTCAGATACATTGTCAGAATGGTTGCGGCAGTCTTCACCGCGCCGCAATCGATCCTTCGCCCAAAGAATTGGGCACTCTCACGCTGGCGGAAGGTCGCGGCGGCATTGGCGAGCAGAACGGCCAGTGTGGTTGTTTTCATGCCGCCTGCCGTAGAGCCGGGGGATCCGCCGACGAGCATCAGCAGGATCATGATGCCCTGGGACGCACCGGACATTGCGGATAGATTTACGGTGTTGAAGCCCGCCGTCCTCGGCGTGACAGACTGAAAAAAGGAGGCCAGCAGCCGGTTTTCTCTGGGAAGCGCGGAAAAATCTACGAAGAAGAAAAACGCGGCGGGCAGAACAATGAGCAGGCTTGTGGTGACAAGGATCACCTTGCTCTGCATCCGATAGCGGTGAAACCGCCACCTGTTTTCGCAGACATCATCCCAAGTCAAAAACCCAATGCCGCCGATGACGATCAGCAGCATGACCGTGATATTGATGACCGGACTGTCTGCGTAGCCGGTAAGGGACGGATAGAGATTGCTTTTTGTTCCAAGAATGTCAAACCCGGCATTGCAGAAGGCGGATATGGAATGAAACACCGCCATCCAAACGCCCCGCCACCCATAGTCCCGGCAGAACACCGGCAGCATGGCAAGTGCGCCCAGCAGCTCCAGGATCAATGTCCCCCGCAGGATAAACCGGGTCAACCGGACGATCCCACCGACACTTGGCGCGGAAATCGCGTCCTGCATGGTGCTGCGCTGCATCAGGGAGATTTTTCGCCCGGACAGCAGCGCAAAGGATGCCGCAACGGTCACAACGCCAAGGCCTCCTACCTGGATCAGCGCCAGAATGACCGCCTGCCCGAAGCCAGACCAATAGCTCCCGGTATCCTGCACCACAAGCCCTGTCACGCAGACGGCAGAGGTTGCGGTGAACAGCGTTTCGTGAAAGGGCGTTACGTTCCTGCCTGTTGTGGAAATGGGCAGCATCAGCAGCAGCGCCCCAAACAAAATAACTCCGGCAAAACCAAGGATGATGATTTGAAAGGACGAAAGTCGGCGCTTTCGATGTATCAGCTCCTCCGGCATAAAAGACAACTCCCCCTGAATGGATTTTCTCAATCCTATCAGAGGGAGCTTTAAGATGGGATAAGGGCTGCATGGATGGTATTAAGGCCGTATAAAGACAGGGGAAGAGGAGGGAACAGGAGCCCACAGATTCATTTGAATCTGCTTATCCGAAAAAAATTCTCAGCCCATTTTCAAATTTGCCTTGAATCTGTCATGTTCTTTTGTATGATAATCTCAAACCGAAAATTACACCCTGCGAGGAGGTCTATGATGATCGAATATATCACGAACAAACTGATGAATGACTATGCCGGTTTTCTGCGAGGGGAGGAGAAGAGTGGCGTTACGATAGAGAAGTACCTGCGGGATCTGCGGTCCTTCCGGCGGTATCTGGGAAGCGGAAAATTGAGCAAGGAGGAGACGCTGGGGTTCAAGCAGCTGCTGATCGAAAGAAGGTATGCGGTGGCTTCCGTGAACTCCATGCTGTCCAGCGTCAATGGGTTTCTGCGGTACTGCGGGCGACAGGACTGCTGCGTGAAGAGCCTGCGGGTCCAGCGGCGGATCTATGTGCCGGAGGAGCGGGAGCTGACGAAGGAGGAGTACCGCAGGCTCCTGGAGGCCTCCAGAGGGGACGAGCAGATGAATCTGCTGCTGCAAACCATCTGCGCCACAGGCATCCGGATCTCGGAGCTCCGGTATTTCACCGTGGAGGCCATCCGGTCTGAGGAGCTGACGGTATGCTGCAAAAACAAGACCCGGACCATCTTCCTGCCGCCCCAACTGCGAAAGGCCCTGAGCCGCTACGCCGCCCGGCGGAACATCCGGTCCGGCCCTGTTTTTGTGACCAGGTCCGGCAACTGCCTGGACCGGAGCAATGTCTGGGCGAAGATGAAGCGGCTGTGCGCCGCGGCCAATGTGGAGTCTCACAAGGTCTATCCCCACAACCTGCGCAAGCTCTTCGCCCGGACCTTCTACACCAGGGAAAAGGACATCGCCCTGCTGGCGGACATCCTGGGCCACGGTAGCATCGAGACCACCCGCATCTATATTATGTCTACCGGAAAAGAGCACCGCCAAAAGATCGAGCACCTGAATCTGCTGATGTAAAAGTTGAAAAAAAGACACTTTTCGTGCAAAGGAGAGATAAATGGGCAGAAAAAAACCACATAATTCGTATTATGTGGTAAACCGGGCTATGAGGACGTAAATCCGCCTATATCTATACGACTTCAAATTATACACTACCCTCTACAAAAAATCAAGAGGTATTCCGCAAAAATCGTCTATGCGACGGCTGGTAAAAAGCAACCGTGGCATAGGCGTTTTTTCTTTGCCAAGTTGAAAAAATCGAACTATGGTGCAGGATTCTGGCGCGCAACGCCGGATTTTGCATCAGGAGTTCACCACATAATACGAATTATGTCATAAACGGCCGGGCCCAATGGGTTTCTCCGGGTCCGGTCGGTCCGGCCCGTGGAAATAGAGGAGAAGGGGAAGCGGCAGCTTCTCCGGGCTGAGGGTCTTACGCGAAATTCGAAGGAAAGGAGGCAGATGGAGAAAGGGAAAGGCATCGATACAAGTGTGACTTTCAGCGCGTCTCGGTACCGCAGGAACCGGCCTGTGAAATGGCTGATGTTCAGCAGTTTCTGGGCAGACGCGTCCGCACCGCTTGAATCCGTTCTTTCCTATTTTGCGTTGGAGTCCAAAGCGATCCCCACCGGCCGGGATACCGGCCAAAGCGGTTTGAAACCGCATCCTTCCAGTATTATATTTCAATGGAGGTAATTTCATGAAGAGGAAAATCTTTGCTGCTTTTCTGTCTCTGATGATGGTGATCTCCATGCTGCCCACTTCCGCCTTCGCTACCGAAGTGGATGTCCCTGCGGATTGTCAGCATGCGAATGCCCATTGGGAGACGGTAAAAGAAGCAACCTGTACAGTGGCTGGCGTAAAGTCTGCGCACTGCCCCGACTGTGACAAGGATGTGAAGGGTGAAATCCCCGCCACCGGTCACGCTCCCAAGGAAGAGTGGGTCGTTGTTGACGGTTCCTATGTGCCCGCCGACTGCGAGCACGCCGGTCACGAGACCTACGTCTGCCCCAACTGCGACGGCCAGGAAAAGGACGGCAGTGAGACCCGGGATATCAAGGAAGATCCCGCTCTGGGGCATGACTGGGACGAGAAGAACCCTGTCGAAAAGAAGGAAGCCGACTGCAAGAATGATGGCTACACCATCGTTCGCTGCACTCGCACTGGCTGCGATGCTACCAAGAAGATCCCTGGGGACAAGGCTGACAGCACCAAGCATGTGGTCAAGGTGGAGACTCTTCGCAAACCCACCTGCACCGATAAGGGCATTGGCCGGAAGTACTGCACGGTCTGCGGAGAAAACATGGGATATACCCTGCTCGATGCGGATCACGAGTATGTGAAGGACGAAGCCAAGTCCATCGATGCCAAGTGTGATGCCGACGGTCTGCTGGTCGAAGAGTGCTCTGTATGTCACAAAGTGAGAGAGACTGCCATCACCGAGCGGCCCGACCATGACTGGGAAGTTAAGGACTTGCCCGCCGACTGCGAGAACCCTGCCCGGACCGCTAAGAAGTGCAGGAACTGCGGTAAGGAAGAGGCTGCCCAGGTTGTCCCCGGAAGCAAGCCTCTGGGCCATACCGAGGCCGTCAACGAAGAGAAGAGTGTTGCGGCTACCTGCACTGAGGCCGGTAAAAAGGTCACCTGGTGCGAGGTCTGCTACAAGGAACTCTCCAACGTTGAGGTCCCCGCTCTGGGACACAACCTGGTCGAGACCAAGCGTATCCATGATGCCGACTGTCAGGATCCCGCCGGTATCTGGATGGAATGTGACAGAGACGGCTGCGACTACGAGGAAGTGAAGCCTTTCACCGGTGAGCTTGCTGTTCCTGCAACCGGTAAGCATACCGAGGAGACCATCGAAGGTTATCCGGCAACCTGCCAGAAGGCCGGCCTGACCGATGGCAAGGTCTGCACCGTTTGCGGTAAGGTTACCGTGGAGCAGAAGGAGATTCCTGTTGTGGCCCACAAGGCTACCGCCGGTGTTACCCTGCGTGAGGCCAACTGCAAGGAAGGCAAGACCGGCCTGGCCCGTGCTGTGTGTGAGTGGTGCGGTGAGCCCATGGGCTACATCGTTCTGAAGGCCGACCACACTCCCGGCGAGAAGACCATTATTAAGGAGCCTAGCTGCAAGGAGGAAGGCCTGGAGAGCGTCGTATGTAAAGTCTGCGGCAAGGGGCTGGATCCCCAGCCCATCCCCAAGCTGGGCCATACCCCCGGTGAGGCCGGTGACAAGGAGCACTATGTCATTCATGACGCAACCTGCACCGAAGGGGCTTATGTTGAGATCCTCTGCACTGTCTGCGGTGAGCGTATTGAAGTTCTGCCTGACGAAGATCACCCCGCCCTGGGCCACGACTTCACTGTGGAGGTCGAAGACGACGAGAGAAACGTTGCTGCGACCTGTGAGACCGAGGGCAAGCAGGTATACAAGTGCCTGCGCTGCAAAGAGACCGAAGTAAAGATTGTCCCCACCGTTGGCGGCACCGGCAAGCATGCATGGGAATACAAGGGCATGGTAGACGCTACCTGCACCGAGGATGCCAAGGAACTGTATGTCTGCAAGAACTGCCACGCCCAAGATCAGCGAGAGATCCCCGCTGACAAGATGGTCGATGGTATGTATGCCACCAACCACGCAAACAAGAAGACTGTCGAGCAGCAGGATCCCACCTGCTCCAAGGTCGGCTACACCGCCGGTGTTTGGTGCCCCGACTGCCCCGATGGCGGAAAGTGGCTCAGCGGCCACGAGGAAATCCCTGTGGACGCTTCCAAGCATGTCTACGGCGAGACCGAGCCTCTGAGAAAGGCAACTTGTGAGAAGACTGGCATTGGCCGCGCCACCTGCACCGCCTGCGGCAAGGCTACCAAGTATGTCGTCATTCCAATGACGGAGCACACTATTACGGACCTGGTTGACAGCAAGAATCCTACTTGTGTTGAAGACGGTTACATCAAGGGTATCTGCTCTGTCTGCGAGAAAGAGGTTACTAAGGTTCTGAAGGCTACCGGCGAGCATACCTATGCGAAGAAGACCAGCAAAGCAACCTGCACCGAGGCTGGCTACGAGTGGGAAGAGTGCTCCGTCTGCGGCGCTCTGAAGGGCGACAAGGTGGAGATCGCAAAGGCCCTGGACCACGACTTCAAGGACTTTGAGACCTACAAGGATGATCCCAGAAATGTGGAGCCCACCTGCGATAAGGAAGGCTTCGCTGTCGTGAAGTGCACTCGCTGCGAAGAGACCAAGCTCGTAAGCCTGGGCGGCGGCACTGGCAAGCACGTGTGGGATAATGGCGTTGACGTGGAGCCCACCTGCACAAAGGACGAACACACTCTGTTCACCTGCAAGGAATGCGGAGCTACCAAGACCGAGGAAATCCCTGCTGAGTTCGCACCCCTGCCCGCTCTGGGCCACGACTACACCAAGGTCATTAAGGGCCACGCTGCTACCTGTAAGGACGAGGGCCTGAGCGATGGCTTGATGTGCAGCCGCTGCGATTCCGTTAAGGAAGCGCAGAAGGTTCTGCCTGTTGACCCCAGCGCTCACAAGTATGGCCAGGAAGTCGTCCTGAGAGATGCTGACTGCAACAAGAGCGGCATCAAGCGCGAGACCTGCACCCTGTGCGGCGATTCCCGCTATGGCGTGATCCCCGCTGGTAACCACGTGGAAGGCAAAGTCCTGCCTGACACCATTGTGGAAGCTACCTGCGGTAAGGCTGGCGGCTACGATTACATCTGCGCCAAGTGCGGTGCAACTGTACACGAGGACGTACCCGCTACCGGCGAACACAAGTATGAGGTCAAGGATACCCCCGCAAGCTGCACCGAGGCTGGATACGCCTGGGAGGAGTGCTCCGTCTGCGGCGCTCTGAAGGGCGAGAAGCAGAAGGTTGAGGATGCTCTGGGCCACGAGTTCACTGTTGAAGTCAAGGATGACGAGAGAAACGTTGCGCCCACCTGTGAGACTGCCGGTAAGCAGGTTTACAAGTGTGTCCGCTGTGATGAGACTAAGGTGAAGGACGTTCCCGCCGTTGGCAAGGACGGCAAGCACGACTACAAGTATGTTAACATTGTGGATGCCACTTGCACCTCCGATGCCAAGGAAAAGTATGAGTGCAGCATCTGCCACAAGGTTGAGCTGCGGGATATCGCTCCCGAGGATATGCTGCCCGAATTTGAGGCACTGAACCACAAGGAAAAGGAAACCATCACTGTGAAGGGCACCTGCGTAACCAAGGCCTCTACCAAGATCGTCTGCAAGATTTGCCACGAGGTTCTGGAAGAGAAGACCGGCGCAATCGATGCCAACAATCATGTGAACCTGACTGAGTCTACGCTGAGACCCGCCAGCTGCTCCGCTACCGGTATCAAGCGTTGGACTTGCGCCGACTGCGGCAAGAGTGGCTACGCCACCATTGAGAAGACTGCGCATACCTTTGACGACACGAAGGTGGAGACCACCAAGCAGCCTACCTGCACCGAAGAGGGCGTTGTGAGCAACAAGTGCACCGTTTGCGGTGAAACTGTTCAGGTTGGTACTCTAGCCAAGACCGACCACGTCCGCGTTCAGATTCCCGGTACTGACGGCTGGAAGTGCTCCGTCTGCGGTAAGGTCCTGGTTGAGCCCTCCTCCGAGACCTGCAAGCACGAGAATACCGAAGTCATCCCCGCTGTTGAGCCCACCTGCACCAAGACCGGCCTGACCGAGGGCAAGAAGTGCTCCGTCTGCCACAAGGTCCTGGTTGAGCAGGATGTTGTTGCGGCTCTGGGCCACGTAGAGGAAGTCCTGGAGGGCGTTGCTCCTACCTGCGAGACCGCCGGTAAGACTGCCGGTGTCAAGTGCAGCCGCTGCGGAGAGATCCTGAAGGCTCAGGAAGACATTGCCGCCAAGGGCCACACCCCTGTGGAAGTTCCCGCCGTGGAGGCCACCTGCGAGACCGCCGGTAAGACCGCCGGTACCAAGTGCTCTGTCTGCGAGAAGATCCTGTCCGGCTGTGAAGACGTTGCCGCCAAGGGCCACACCCCTGTGGAAGTTCCCGCCGTGGAGGCCACCTGTGAGACCGCCGGTAAGACCGCCGGTACCAAGTGCTCCGTCTGCGAGAAGATCCTGTCCGGCTGTGAGGACGTTCCCGCCCTTGGCCACGACTATAGCATCTTTGTAGAAGACGGCGAAGATGAGGACGGCGTCTGGGTCAAGTGGGAGTGCAGCCGCTGCCACGAGACCATGATCGACAGATAAGTAAAACCTACCCCCGGCTGCCCCTTCCTGTTATTCGGGTGACAGGTGGGGCAGCCAATCCCTAAAAAAGGAAAAAGTCTATGAAACGAATCATTGCATTTTTGCTCTGCGCTGTGCTTGCGGTGAGCTTCGCCGCCTGCGGCAAGAGCCAGACCGGTGAGACGGCTGGCCAGGCTGCTGCTTCCTCCGCTCCCAAGGGCCCTGTGGCTATGACGGACGAGGAAAAGGACCTGGTGTCGGTACTGAAGGAAGACACCACCACCCTCACCGATGACGACTACATCACCCAGGTAGCGGAGATCCTCTACCACACCGCGGACCAGACCGGCAAGGTCTACGAGCTGGAAGGTGTGCTGGGGGTGGACGGAGAGAACAAGACTGTCTACCGGACCCTGGTCAACGGCAGCGAGAAGACCACGCTGGCTCTGCCCCTGCGGTATGCCGACAAGGACATCGCCGCCGGAGCCTGGATCCATGTGGTGGGTGTTGTTGCCGCCGATGACAGCGGCGCTTCCGTGCTGGATGTGGTGGCTATGGAGTCCCTGGCCAAGGCGGGCAATGCAGAACTGAGCTGGGCCGGAGGAGAACTCCACCAGCATTAAGGAGTAATGTATGAAAAAACATGGTTTTATCGCTACCCTGCTGGTTGTGTTGAGCCTTGCTGTGATGGCCCTGCCTGTGGCAGCCATGGCGGAGAGCGCGGATGTTGACGAATCCGTGGAATTCTACGCCAGTAACATCTGCCCGAAGACTGAGAACGGGAAGCACGTCTATGTCCGGGTCAGTGCCCAGAATCCCACCTGCACCGAGGCTGGCCATACCAGAGGCCTGAGCTGCTCCGCCTGCGGCGAAGTATTTGTGGAAAGCACCACCATCCCCGCCCTGGACCACGACTTCTCCGTAGCCGTCAACGAGGTTCCCGCAACCTGTACCACCGACGGCTCCACCGGCGGCTGGAAGTGCAGCCGCTGCGATGCCACCAAGGGCGTTGAGCCGATCAAAGCCACCGGCCACAGCTTCGGTGACTGGGAAACCACCCAGGAAGCCAGCTGCACCACCGCCGGTGTGAAGACCAGAGCCTGCCAGAACCCCGGCTGCACCGAGACCGAGACCAAGGACATCCCTGCCCTGGGTCACGACTGGACCAAGAAGGACAGCGCCGATCACGAGTGCACCCGCTGCGGCGAGACGGCTGACCACAACTTTGAGGACGGCAAGTGCGTGGACTGCGGCTACAAGAAGCCCACCACCGACGGCGGCTCCTCCGGAGGCCACCACAGCAGCTCCTCCGATGGGCTGGACTCTGTGCCCAAGACCGGGGACGTGACCCCCATCTTCGCCTACGGTATGCTGATGCTGCTGGGCGCTGCCGCCATTGTGATCCGCCGGATCCGGCTGGCGAAATAAGCTTATTTTCTTCCTTCCCATAGCGGTGGATGCTCCGTCATCCACCGCTTCTTTTAAATGATTATGAGAAAAACCTACAAACATGCCCGGAGGTCGGGGCCGTCTCCGGTGGTGATCCTGCTGGCGGTCCTGCTGACTGTGCTGTGCGTGAATCTGGCGGTGGTGGTGGCCTTGGTCCGGTCCACCCCGAAGAAGCCGGGAGAACCCATGATGGAGGCCGTGACCACGGCCCCTCCCAGGGCTACAGAGCCCAGAGAAACGGAGCCGGTCATTACGGAGACGACGGAAGAAACCCAGCCGTCAGAGACCGCTGAGGCCCCCAAGGAGCGGGAATACCTGCCCTTCCTACAGGAGAAGCGGGAGGAGAACGAAGACACCGTAGGCTGGCTGACCATCCGGGGGACAAAGATCGACTACCCCGTTATGTATACCCCTCAGGACCCGGAAAAATACCTGCACCTGGGCTTTGACCAGAAGTACAGCTTCGCCGGGCTTCCCTTTATCGACGCCAACTGCTCATTGGACCCGGAGAGCGACAACCTGATCATCTACGCCCACAATATGCTGGACGGCTCCATGTTCCGCAGCCTGATGAAATATGAGCAGAAGTCCTACTGGCAGCAGCACCCTACGGTGAAGCTGGACCTGTGGGATGAGGAGCGGGAATATGAGGTCCTGGCCGCCTTCCGGGACCGGGTGTACTATAAAACCGAGAACTGCTTCAAGTTCTACAAGTTCATTGACGCGGAGTCCGAGGACAGCTACCGGGAGGCCATCGACTACTACAAGACCCACGCCTGCTACGACACCGGCGTCACCGCCCAGCCCGGGGACAGGCTCCTCACCCTGGTCACCTGCGCCTATCACACGGACAACGGCCGGTTTGTGGTGGTGGCACGGGAAAAATAAAGAAAATACCCTCTCCTGGGAGAGGGTGGCTCGGCGAAGCCGAGACGGGTGTGGGGCGGTACTGGGACGAACCTGGTACCGCCCCTCTTCCGGCCCCTACGGGGCCACCTTCCCCCAGGGGAAGGTTGGGGGGCCTTTACCCGGGCCGGATGAGGGGGAACAAACTGACGGCCACAGAAACCTCGGATAAACGGTACGCCTCGTAGGGGCGGCTACTAGCCGCCCGCCAGCTAACAGGATAGAGCGTTTTATCCAGGCGCTCCGTCTCGAAAGTCGACGGGCGGCTGATAGCCGCCCCTACGGGTTTTCCCATTCATCCTGGCCCGGTTCTTTGGGATGGCTGGGCTCCCCTCATCCGTCAGGGCCAAAGGCCCTGCCACCTTCCCCGTAGGGGAAGGCTGGAGGTTTTTTCACTCCAGGGATACGGTCACGTCCTGGGAACATTCTGCCAGGTCTCCGACTGTGTAGTGGAGGGTTGTGGAAATGCTGTGGATATCCTCCTGAGAATCGAAGAACAGGTTCGTGCAAAGGCACGGGGTGACGGTTTTGGAGCAGGGGGGAAGGTCCACCCAGATATCCGCATTGCTGTCGGCACCGTTGAGGGTGGTGCCGCTGGTATAGACCGACAGGTCCTCGCCGGATTTGTTCTCCACATAGAAGAGGAACTGGGGCATCTGGACCATTTTTTCGTTTTCAAAGGCGGAGATCATCTGGATATCCCGAAGGATGACCCGGAGATGTTCGTCCTCGAAGACCAGGGGGCCCTCATCGCAGCCGGGCTGGACATAGTCTGCCGGGGACTCCACCGGGAAGGCGCAGTAGCCGGTGGCCCCTTTGTCCGCCCAGGTGTTGGGGTCCCGGAGCCGGAACCGGAGGACCAGGGTTTTCAGCTGGGCGATCTGGCAGAATTCCAGACCGCCGCTATTCAGGTACAGGTTACCGGCTTCCAGGCCGTTGGCGGGCACCGTCAGGGAAAGGTAGGCGTATTGGTCCAGATCAAAGCCGTTGACGGTGATGTTTTCCGTCTCTACCAGGAGCCTTTTGGAGGTGTTGTTCCGGATGTACAGGGGGATGTCGGGGACAAGACCGGCGGCAGGATCCCACTGGGCATAGATATCGATGTCTTTGTCGGAATAAATGGAAACCGCGTCCTCCGGCAGGGCGATCTGGGACCTGCTGAAAAAGGAGAAGAGATCCGGCACCGGCTGCCGCAGAAAGGGCAGATCCTTGGCGGCGGAGAGCAGCACGGACAGCAGACAGCAGACCGTGACCACCAGGCCGGGCCAGGAGGTGCTTCGCCGCTTCCTGGGCTGGCGTTTTGGGGGACAACCGAAGGGGTCCGCGGTGGGGATGGGCCGCCGCTGGCTGTCCTGGATTACCAGAGGCTCCCCCTTGTGGGTGTGGAGCCGGTGGGCGATCTCCTCGTCAAAGGACTCGTAGCCGCAATTCCGGCACTTTTTGCCGTTGAAGGGGCGGCCGCAGCTGGGGCAATCGTATTTCATGGTCTTCGCCTCCTATAGGAATCAGTTGTTACTTTTATTATACGGGAGAAAAGCCAAAAGTAAAGAGGAAATCGTCGAAACGCAGAGGAATGTCCGCGACTGAAATACAATTTGTGGATTGTAGCCAATTTACACAGGGGCTTTTCGTGGATTCCGTCCGTTGAAAAAATGGGTAAAATTTGCTATAATAAGACAGAAATTTGAAGGCTCAGCTCGGAGTTTTGCAAAAAATAAACAGAGAGGCCATGCGCAACCCGTTGGCCCCTGTATTTTTGCGCATTTTTGGGCAGAGAGAAAGAAGGAGTATCCACGTGGAAAAAACAAAAACAGACAGTAGAATCAAATGGACGACCCTGGCCTTTATGGCCTTCTCCACGGTGTGGGGCTTTGGCAATGTGACCAACGGCTTTGTGTATTTCAACGGCCGCCAGGTCATTCTCAGCTGGGTGGCTATGTTTGCCCTCTACTTCATCCCCTATACCCTGATGGTGGGCGAGCTTGGCTCCGCCTTTAAGAACGAGGGCGGCGGTGTCAGCTCCTGGATCCACCAGACCACCAACGCCAAGCTGGCCTATTACGCGGGCTGGACCTATTGGGCCTGCCACATTACCTACATCGCCAGCAAGGGCAGCGGCTTCCTGAAGGCCCTGAGCTGGGCCATTTTCCGCAACGCGGAAACCTACGACTCCATCCCCACCCTGTATGTGCAGCTGGCAACCTTCTGCATCCTGCTGGTGGGCTGCTACATTGCCAGCCGGGGCCTGAATCCCCTGAAGAAGCTGCTGACTGCCGCCGGCACCTGCACCTTCGTCATGTCCCTGCTGTACATCGTGATGATGTTCGCGGCTCCTGCCATCAATCCCAACGCGGAGTACGTCAGCAGACCCTTCACCTTCCAGGAGCTGATCCCCAATTTCAATGTGGCCTACTTCACCTCTCTGTCTATTCTGGTCTTTGCGGTAGGCGGCTGCGAGAAAATCTCTCCCTACGTCAATAAGGTGGAGAACCCCAGCAAGGGCTTCCCCAAGAGCATGATCGCCCTGGCGGGCATGGTGGTGGCCTGCGCCATCCTGGGCACCATTGCCATGGGCAAGATGTTTGACCCTGCCGTCATCAACGAGAGCACTGCCAGCTTCAACGCCTATGCCGCCAACAGCTCCTACTGGGCCTTCCAGAAGCTGGGCCAGTATTACCACTTGGGCGACCTGTTTATGATCGTCTACGCCCTGTGCAATGTGATCAGCCAGTTCGCGGTGCTGGTGCTCAGCATCGATGCCCCCCTGCGGATGCTGCTGGACAACGAGCACACCAAGCAGTTCATCCCCCAGGGCCTGCAGAAGGTCAACGACTGCGGCGTCCACAGCAACGGCATCAAGCTGGTGGCTGTGCTCTCCGGCTCCATCATCCTGGTCCAGTCCTTCGTGCCCGGTGCCGCCGCCGTGCTGCGGCAGCTGACCAAGCTGAATTCCGTGTGCATGCCCATGCGGTATCTGTGGGTGTTTGTGGCCTATGTGGCCCTGCGGAATCACTTTAAGGAAATTCCCGCCGAATACCGGTTCGTGAAGAACCAGGTCGTTGCCAAGTTCTTTGGCGGCTGGTGCTTCGCCGTGACAGCCGTATGCTGCGTGTTGGGTATGTATGACAAGGATCCCTTTACCTTTGCCCTGAACGTGATCACCCCTGTGGTGCTGACGGCTCTGGGAATCATCCTGCCCATGATTGCAAAACGAGAGAAAAAGGTGTAAGATATAGGGGCTGTTTTTACAGCCCCTGATCTGCGTATATGGAGGATATAAATTTATGATACACGAAGAAGTTCAGGAACTGCTGTCCTTTGTGGACCAAAACCCTACCGCCTTCCACACCACCGCTTCCATCCGGGAGATCCTCTTGAAAGAGGGCTTTACGGAGCTGCTGGAGAGCCGGAAGTGGGAGCTGACCCCTGGGGAGGGCTACTTTGTCTGCCGCAACGGCTCCAGCGTCATTGCCTTCCGGCTGGGCACAGACCTGAAAGACTACAGCTTCAATGTGGCGGCGGCCCACACGGATTCCCCTTGCTTTAAGATCAAGGAGAACGCGGAGCTGCATATGGGCCAGAAGTATACCCGGCTGAATACCGAGGGCTACGGCGGCATGATCTGCTCCACCTGGCTGGACCGGCCCCTGAGCGTTGCCGGGCGGGTGCTGGTCCAGGAGGGTCAGACAGTCACTTCCCGGCTGGTGGCCCTGGACAGGGATCTGCTGCTGATCCCCAGTGTGGCCATCCACATGAATCGGGAGGTCAACGACAAGGCCTCCTACAATAAGCAGGTGGACATGCTGCCCCTTCTGGGCAGCGACCTGAAGGACGGGGCTCTGCTGGACATTGTGGCCCAGGAACTGGGCGTGAAGCGGGAGCAGATCCTGGGCAGCGACCTGTACCTGTATATCCGGGAAAAGGGCACCGTGTGGGGGGCCCGGGAGGAATACCTGTCCTCCGGCCGTCTGGACGACCAGGAGTGCGCCTTCGGCATTCTGAAGGGATTCCTGAAGGGCAGAAGCGAACGGTCCGTCAACGTGGCGGCCTGCTTCGACAACGAGGAGGTAGGCTCTGGCACCAAGCAGGGAGCGGCTTCTACCTTCCTGTATGACGTACTGCGCAGGATCACCCTGAGCCTAGGCGGGGGAGAAGAGGACTTTGCCCGGGCTGTGGCTTCCAGCTTCCTGTTCAGCGCCGACAATGCCCACGCCGTCCATCCCAACCATCCGGAGCACACCGACGCCAACAACTGCTGCTATATGAACGAGGGCGTGGTCGTCAAGTCTCACGCCGGGCAGAAGTACACCAGCGATGGGCTGAGCATCGCCGCGGCCAAGCTCCTGGCGGAAAAGGCCGGGGTGCCCCTACAGTATTTTGCCAACCGCTCCGATAAGGTGGGCGGCAGCACCCTGGGCAATCTGGCCATGGCCCAGGTCAGCATGAACGCCGTAGACATCGGCCTGCCCCAGCTGGCCATGCACTCCTGCTACGAGACCGCCGGTGTGAAGGACGTGAAGTACCTGACGGATCTGATGACCGCCTTCTACAGCGTCCACTTCCAGGAGACCGGCTACGGCGTGCTGGAGGTAAAATAAAAGACCCTCTGCCCTCTCCTGCCTGGAGAGGGTGGCCCCGCAGGGCCGGGTGTGGAGGGGACACCTAAAAGCATAGGCCGGGCCAGGTTGAGTGGCAAAAACCTCCCATCCGCCCGGAGAGTTTGGGGTTTGAGCGGTTGGTTTGTACGTATCGACCCACCGTTCCCGCCCGTCAGGTCTCGGGACGATGTGGGCATCGTCCCCTACGCGAAGAGGGGCCCTGGCCATTCAACGGGGCACGGCCTGATGTTTTACAGGTCCCCTCCACACCCGTCACGGCTGCGCCGTGCCACCCTCTCCAAGCAGGAGAGGGCGAAAAAACCCACCTTACCCCCAGGAGAGGCGAAAAACCCCGTCAGGCTTGGCCTGACGGGGCATTTTCATATCAGGGGAAACTTACTTGGAAGCACCGGCAATCTGGGCGGCGACTTCGGCGGCGAAATCGTCGGCCTTCTTCTCGATGCCTTCGCCCTTCACATAGTGAATGGCGTCCACGAAGGTGACCTTGCCGCCCAGCTTCTTGGCGGCATCGGCGATGTAGCCCTCCACGCTGCCCTGGAACAGGTCAGAGCGGACGAACTCCTGCTGCAGCAGGCAGTTGTCCTTGAAGAAAGCGTTCATCTTGCCGGCAGCGATCTTTTCCTTGACCTGAGCGGGCTTGGAAGCCATCTTGGGATCGTTGTCCATCAGAGCAACCTGAACCTGGAGCTCGTGGTCCACGTCGGCCTGGGGAACCAGGGACTTGTCCCAGTACTTGGGGTTCATAGCGGCGATCTGCATGGCGATGTTCTTGCCGATCTCGGTGGCGTCGATGTCGCCCTCCACAGCCAGGTTCACCAGAACACCGTGGGTGCCGCCAGCGTGGACGTAGGCGACGGAGGTATTCTCGGGGAAGCGGGCAAACCGGCGGATCTGCATGTTCTCACCGATGGACATGACCTTCTCCTGCATGATCTCAGTCACGGTCAGCTCGGAGTCGGGGTAGGTGCAGGCCTTCAGAGCCTCCACATCGGCGGGGTTCTGCTTGGCGACCACCACGGCCAGGTTCTTCACCAGGTCCATGAAGGCGTCGGTCTTGGCAGCGAAGTCGGTCTCGGAGTTGACCTCGATGATGACGCCCACACCGTCTACCACGGTGGCGTAGGCAACGCCCTCGGCGGCCACACGGTCGGCCTTCTTGGCGGCCTTGGCCAGGCCCTTTTCACGGAGCCAGTCCACAGCCTTGTCCATGTCGCCGTCGGTGGCCTGCAGGGCCTTCTTGCAGTCCATCATGCCGACGTTGGTCATTTCACGCAGCTTCTTAACATCCTGAGCGGTAAAAGCCATTGTTTTGTCCTCCTAAGTCTTTCGGATTATTCAGCGGCGGGAGCTTCGGCAGCGGGAGCGGCCTCCTCAGTGGCCACGTCCTCACCCTGACGGCCCTCGATGGCGGCGTTGGCCATGGCGGCGGCGATCAGGCGGATGGCGCGGATGGCGTCATCGTTGCCGGGGATCACGTAGTCGATCTCATCGGGATCGCAGTTGGTGTCCACGATGGCCACGATGGGAATGTTCAGCTTCCGGGCTTCCGCAATGGCGTTGCGCTCCTTCCGGGGGTCAACGATGAACAGAGCGGCGGGCAGCTTCTTCATTTCCTTGACGCCGCCCAGGTACTTCTCCAGCTTCTCGATCTCGGCCTGGTGCTTGATGACTTCCTTCTTGGGCAGCATGGCGAAGGTGCCGTCCTCTTCCATCTTTCTCAGCTGAGCCAGACGGTCGATACGGGTGCGCATGGTGCGGAAGTTGGTCAGCATGCCGCCCAGCCAACGGGCGTTGACATAGTAACCGCCGCAGCGGGCAGCCTCTTCCTTGATGGCGTCCTGGGCCTGCTTCTTGGTGCCCACGAACAGGATGTTGCCGCCGTTGGCAGAGGTGTCGCGGACGAAGTTGTAAGCCTCTTCCAGCTTCTTAACGGTCTTCTGCAGGTCAATGATATAGATACCATTGCGCTCGGTGTAGATGTAGGGGGCCATTTTGGGGTTCCAACGACGGGTCTGGTGACCGAAGTGAACGCCTGCCTCCAGCAGTTGCTTCATAGATACGACAGCCATTTTTACAGTTCTCCTTTTGTTTTTCCTCCACCCCGATCATCCCGCCTGTGCCCGCCCTTGGATAAGGGTACGGGGGCCGACGGTCCCCGGGTGTGTGGTTTTGTAAGCTATGGGCGCAAACCCACGCCGGAATATTATACCCAAAAGAAAGCCATATTGCAAGAAGTTTTTTCAGAAAAAGGAAGAAAATTTTGAAGTTTCGGGAAACCGGTTTTGTGAAAACAGCACCAAACCCTCTCCACCAAACCCTCTCCTGGGAGAGGGTGGCACGCCAAAGGCGTGACGGGTGTGGGGCGGTAGGGAGTCTGACCTGGTACCGCCCCTCATCCGTCAGGGCTTCGCCCTGCCACCTTCCCCCAGGGGAAGGCGAAAAAACCCGTCCGGGCTCCGTCCGCACCTTCCCCCAGGGGGAGGAAACGGATCAGCCCGGGAACTTTGGCTTCGGCCGGGGCACCCGGCAGTCCTTGGGGTGGATGTCCACCAGGACGATATCGGGGCCTACCTTTTTGACGCAGCTCCAGGGGATCACATAGTCCTCCTTCCGGCCGGCTACCCCCAGGAGCTTGCAGGGCCCCGGCACCACAATGGCGGCAATGATCCCCTCCGGCACCTCGGCCACAATGTCCGAAATAAATCCCAGCCGCTCTCCGTCTTTGACACAGATGACCTCTTTGCATTGCAGCTGTGTGAATTTGATGCCCATGACGCATTCCCCCAGTCCCAATACCCTATGCGCTGAGGGCGGGGGATTATGACGGCATCACGCAGACGGACCGGCGCATGGCGCTGATGGCCCCCTTTTCCAGCCGGGAGACCTGGGCCTGGCTGATGCCCAAGCGCCTGGCCACCTCCATCTGGGTCTGGCCGCTGTAGAAGCGGAGGGAGAGGATCTCCTTTTCCCGGGGACTCAGCTTCCCGTAGGCGTTGCGCAGGGTGATGCGCTCCATCCAGTTGGGCTCCGTATTTTTGGTGTCCTGGACCTGATCCATGACGGTGAGGGGGTCCCCGCCGTCGGTGTAGACGCTGTCGTAGAGGCTCACCGGGGCGCAGACCGCGTCCAGAGCCTGAGCCACCTCCTGCCGGGGCAG
This sequence comes from uncultured Eubacteriales bacterium, assembly GCA_900547405.1. Taxonomy (GTDB): domain Bacteria; phylum Bacillota; class Clostridia; order Oscillospirales; family Oscillospiraceae; genus Faecousia. The sequence goes on along the minus strand of URGL01000030.1, from coordinate 3,730 downwards.
GGCCAGGCTCTGGGCGATCTCCTCCAGGGTGGGCTCCCGGCCAAGGCTGGCGGTCAGGGTCTCTTTGCATTGGAGCACCCGGTAGGCCAGGTCCCGGATGCTCCTGGACACCCGGATGGCGCTGTTGTCCCGCAGGTACCGCCGGATCTCTCCCGCAATCATTGGCACCCCGTAGGTGGAAAATTTCACCTGCTTTTCCGGATCGAAGTTGGCAATGGCTTTTATGAGGCCGATGCAGCCCACCTGAAACAGATCGTCCGGGTTCTCCCCCCGGCCGCTGAAGCGCTGGATCACGGAGAGCACCAGCCGCAGATTCCCCTCAATGAGCTTGTCCCGGGCGGCAGCGTCTCCGGACCGGGAGGACCGCAGAAGGCTCTGGGTCTCCTCCGAGGAGAGAACCCGGAGGGTGCCGGTGCTGACGCCGCAGATATCTACTTTTCCCTGCATATGATTCAATCCTCCTGTGTACACTTCTTCCCCAGTATTTCCCGGGGAAGGAAAAATGATACGGGGTAAAATTTTTGGAGGATATTACAAAAATTTTACAGATTGTAACCTTTCGGGCAAATCGCCATTCCCGCCCGGGACCTGAAATCCGATTTTTTCCCGCCGGATGGGGCCGGTTGCGCGGCAGGGGCCCAGGGAGAAACTGTTCGCCTTCGGCGGATTCGTGACCGCCTGGGACGTAATTTCTGCACAGGGAGCCGCCTGGAAGGAGAAAAGAAAAAAAGCTGTGGATTACTATGAGTTTTCCACATTCTCCACAGATTTTTCCACAGGAGTTTTCCACAACGGGATATCCCTGTGGAAAACCGGATCGGATGACATAATCTTTTTACAATGGAACCGGCCAAAGGACACTTTTTGGGGGAACCGGCATTTTGACGTGGCCGGAATTTTTGTGAAAAATATGGGGGTTGACAGGAAACCCTCTCTTGGAAGAGGGTGGACCGGGCAAAGCCCGGGACGGGTGTGGGGCGGTGGGGGAAAGGGAGCCTATACAGCCCTCTTCCGGCCCTGGGGGGCCACCTTCCCCCAGGGGGAGGTAGAGAAAAGATTTTTTTCAAAAAAGGGTTGATTTTAGAGAGGTTTTCCGTTATAATACTGGACTGTATGAAATACCGGCGTGAGGAGGTGTAATCCATGCCCAACATCAAGTCCTCTAAGAAGGATGTCATTTCTTCTAAGATCGCTTACGAGAAGAACAAGGCTGATAAGTCCGAGCTGAAGACCAACCTGAAGAAGTTCGAGGCTGCTGTGGAAGGCGGCGACAAGACCGCTGCTCAGAGCGCCTACACGGTTGCTGTCAAGTCTGTGGACAAGGCTGCTTCCAAGGGCCTTCTGCACAAGAACAACGCTGCCCGGAAGAAGAGCAGCATGACCCTGAAGCTGAACAAGCTGGCCTGAGTTCTCTTCTGAAAATATCTCCTTCCGAGCGTAGCTTGGAGGGAGTTTTTTCATTATTATCGACAAACTGTCATTGCGAGCTGGTCCACAGACTGGCGTGGCAATCCCCCGGATGTTCCGGAATATCTATAATATGATAAAGGAAGGTGACCGAATGGCAAGGCTGACGGATCCTGTCAAAACATTGAAGGGCGTAGGCCCCGCAAAGGAAAAGCTGCTGGAGACGCTGAATATCTTCACCCTGGGAGACCTCATCTGCCATTTTCCCCGGGGCTATGAGGACCGGACGAAAATGACCTGCGTGGCGGAGCTGAATGTGGACGAGCCTGCCTGCTTCCGGGCGACAGTCATGAGCGCCCCCCGGACGGCCCACATCCGCAAGGGATTGGATCTGACCCGGATCCAGGTGGCGGACCACTCCGGCAGGCTTACCCTGACCTTCTTCAACTCCCGGTTTGCCGCGGAGAACCTGCAATATGGCCGGGAGTATATCTTCTACGGCACCCTCACCGGGGACTTTACCGGCTACGGCATGACGAATCCCCTGTTTGAAAGTCCGGATTCCCAGCCGGTGGCCACCCGGCGGATCATGCCTATCTACCCCCTTACCGCCGGGCTCACCAACGCCGCCATGGCAAAGCTGGTTGCCCAGGCCCTGGCCGTCTGCGATCCCCCCAGGGAAATTCTCCCCCCGGAGATCCGGCAGAAATATCACATTCTTCCGGCGGATACGGCCTACCGGGCCATCCACACCCCCCAGGATGCCCAGGAGGCGGAGCAGGCCAAGCGGCGGCTGGTATTTGAGGAGTTTTTCGTCTTTTCTGCCGGTCTCAGCCTTATGCGGGCGGCCCGGGAGCTGAAAAAGGTTCCGGCCTATGAGACCGGGGATATGGAGGCCTTTTATGCCGCCCTGCCCTTTGCCCTCACCGGGGCCCAGAGGCGGGCCATTGACCGGATCCTGGAGGATTTCCGGAAGGGAACGCCTATGAACCGCCTGGTTCAGGGAGACGTGGGCAGCGGCAAGACCATGGTGGCGGCGGGAGCGGTGTACTGCGCCGCGAAAAACCGGGTCCAGAGTGCCCTGATGGCCCCGACGGAGATACTGGCAGAGCAGCACTACGGGTCCCTGTGCCGGCTCTTTGCCCCTATGGGCATCCGGGTGGTGCTGCTGACCGGATCCATGACAGGCAAGCAGAAGCGGGAGGCCCGGGAGGCCATTGCCTCCGGCCAGGCCGATCTGGCGGTGGGTACCCACGCCCTGATCTCCGACAGCACCGAATTTCAGAATCTGGGCCTTGTCATCACCGATGAGCAGCACCGCTTCGGCGTGGGCCAGCGCAGCAAGCTTTCCGCCAAGGGAGAGGCCCCCCATCTGCTGGTCATGTCGGCAACGCCCATCCCCAGGACCCTGGCCCTTCTGATGTATGGCGACCTGGAGGTTTCCGTGCTGGATGAGCTGCCCCCGGGACGGCAGACGGTGGAGACCTTCCTGGTAGGGGAGAGCTACCGGGCCCGGATCAACGCTTTCATCCGCAAGCAGGTAGCCGAAGGGCACCAGTGCTTTGTGGTGTGCCCGGCGGTGGAGGAAAACCAGGAGCTGAACGTGAAGGCCGCCGCCGCCTGGGCAGAGACCCTGCAAAAGACTGTCTTCCCGGATCTGCGGGTGGCCCTGCTCCACGGCCAGATGAAGGGGGCGGAGAAGGAGCAGATCATGGCCGGCTTTGCCCAGGGACAGGCGGATGTGCTGGTGGCCACTACCGTCATCGAAGTTGGTGTGGATGTGCCCAACGCTACCTTGATGGTGATCGAGGACGCGGACCGGTTCGGTCTGAGCCAGCTCCATCAGCTCCGGGGCCGGGTGGGCCGGGGCAGCGCCAAGAGCTACTGCATCCTCACCTCCCACAACCACAATCCGGAGACCCTGCAGCGGCTGAAGGCCCTGTGCAAAACCAACGACGGCTTCAAAATTGCCGAAGAGGACCTGAAGATCCGGGGCCCCGGAGACTTCTTCGGCTCCCGTCAGTCCGGCCTTCCGGCCTTCCGGGTGGCGGATCTATCTATGGACATGCGGGTCCTGACCGATGCCCAGCAGGCATCCAAGGATTGGATCGAAACCTACGGCCAGTCCGATACGCCGGAGGCCCAGGCCCTGCGGGAGCGGGTGAAGGTCCTGTTTGACCGGTCCGAGGGAACGATGAACTAACCCCTTGCCTTCCCCTGGGGGAAGGTGCCGCCGCAGCGGCGGATGAGGGGCGGTACAGGGGTGGTTTTGCATGCCGCCCCACACCCGTCCCGGCTTCGCCGGTCCACCCTCTCCCAGGAG
>URGL01000029.1 GCA_900547405.1 uncultured Eubacteriales bacterium | reverse complement strand
GGATTGCCACACCAGTCTGCGGACTGGTTCGCAATGACATTTCTTCTATTTGGGCACGTCATCTTTTTGAGACAGCCCTATTTTTCTGCGTACTGACGGCGAAGCCAGGGAATCATTTTCCTTCGGCGGCATCCATATCCGCCAGGAGCTTCTTGACGCTGACCAGCTTCACCACGCAGGTGAATACCTGCATGGCCAGCTGCAGGTCCTCGCAGGCCGGGAAGGAGGGGGCAATGCGGATGTTGCTGTCGTGGGGGTCCTTGCCGTAGGGGAAGGTGGCTCCCGCGCCGGTGAGGACCAGGCCGGCCTTCTTGCACCGGGAGACGATCTCCTTGGCGCAGCCCTCCATGGAGTCGAAGGAGACGAAGTAGCCGCCCTTGGGGTTGGTCCAGCTGCCGATGCCCAGGCCGCCCAGCTCCTTCTCCAGAGTATTCTGGACGATCTCAAACTTGGGGCGGAGGATATCGGCGTGGCGGCGCATATGCTCCACCATGCCGTGGATGTCCTGGAAGAAGCGGACGTGCCGCAGCTGATTCACCTTGTCGTGGCCGATGGTCTGGACCTTCATCTGGGCCCGGATGTCCGTCAGGTTGTTCTCCGAGGCCGCCAGGGCAGAGATGCCGGAGCCGGGGAAGCTGATCTTGGAGGTGGAGGCGAACTTGTAGGCCAGGTCCGGATTTCCCGCCCGCTTGCACTCTGCCAGGATCTCAATCAGGTGATCCTGGTCGTGGTCGTAGAGGTGATGGATGGTGTAGGCATTGTCCCAGTAGATGCGGAAGTCCGTAGCGGCGGGCTTCAGCCGGGCAAACCGGCGGACGGTCTCATCGGAGTAGGAAATGCCCTGGGGATTGCTGTACTTGGGGACGCACCAGATGCCCTTGATGGCGGGATCCTTGGATACCAGCTCCTCTACCATGTCCATATCCGGGCCGGTGGGCAGCATGGGCACATTGATCATCTCAATGCCGAAGTACTGGGTGATGGCAAAGTGCCGGTCGTAGCCGGGAACGGGGCAGAGGAACTTCACCTTGTCCAGCTGGCACCAGGGGGTAGAGCCCATAACGCCCTTGATCATGGACCGGGCCACGGTGTCGTACATCACGTTCAGGCTGGAGTTGCCATAGATGATGACCTGATCCGGCCGGACCTCCATCATGTCCGCCATGAGCTCCTTGCATTCCTCAATGCCGTCCAGCACGCCGTAGTTCCGGCAGTCGGTGCCGTCCTCACAGGTCAGGTCGCTGTCGCTGTTCAGCACGTCCATCATGCCCATGGACAGGTTCAGCTGGGCCTGGCTGGGCTTGCCCCGGGCCATGTTCAGGGTAAGCTTGTGGCTCTGGTACTCGTTGTATTGCTCTTTCAGGGATGCCTTCAGCTCCAGCAGCTCCTGACGGGTCAGTTCGGAATAGGGTTTCATAGCTACCTCCGGATACGTGGAATTTGCAAGTTTTTTTATATCAACTTGCAGAATGCTTATATAATACTCTGGATTGCTCCAAAAAGCAATGGGCAGTATCCACAGATTCTGAAAGAAATGGAATAAAATTATCCATATCCTGCACAGGGGAGGAAAGACCGGGAAAAACATGAGCAGGTGGGTGTCATTGAACCCTATTACCCCAGAGAGAGGCGAGGCCGTCTGCCCTTTTTCAGGAAATAACGGCTAAAAATGCTTGAAACTCATATAAATGAAGCTTTTTGTGCCTGATATTTTACGAAATTTTCCAAAATGTGGAGAATAAAAGAATACTGGGCTATTTATTCAGAGGTTCCTTAATCTATCATTATTTCAAGAGGCATGGAATGGAACGCGCTTTTTTGCGTATGAGTTGACAAAATCACCTGATTCTCAGAGAATTTTATCGCTATTCCAGGATTACTCTGTAATAGATATATTGAAAAAGACAAGCTGAGCGATAAGTTATCTTCCGTTAGGTCGGCTCTGGGAATTGAATCACATGGTGAAATTGCTTATTTTCAGGATCATAATACATGGTCGCGACCCCATGATATTTGGAGACAATTCTTTCAATACTTCGCAGACCGACACCATGCAGGAGCCGATCTGCTTTCCTGGTCCGAAAGCCCCCATCCCCATCCGGCATTGGTGGATTATCGCAGGAGTTGATGACAGAAATAACAATAACCGATTGTATTGCGTTCCGTATTACAGATAATTCAATTTGCCTTTCAGTGGAAGCTTCGGCAGATTCAAGCGCATTGGAAAGCAGATTACCGTATAGTGTCGTGATGCTGGCGGCATCGAGGAAAGCAGAGCTGTTTTCCCGAACATCGCAGTGGAACTGAATATTCTTTCCTTCGCAGTCGTCCCGGAACCGTAGCAAAAGGAAATTCAAAATAGGGTCCGTACATAGCTTTGCTTGGCTGGAAGGCGCAAAGGTATCTTCCAACCTGGAAATATACATTTCGATCTCAGTCGCGTCATTTCGTTTGGCCAGGTCATGGATGGTTCCCAGGTGTTTATTTATGTCATGGATCAGGATGCGTTGGTTTTCAAACTGTTCCTGTAGCGCACTGTAGTAGGCAATGTCTGCCTGCTCTTTTTGCATACTCAACTGTAGCGCAAGATATTCCTCATTGGCCTTTTGCAAACTGTTATACAAAATCAGGAAAATCAAATTGACGATTAGCAGTGTTACGATAATCAAAATCGTCATGATCGAGCTATTTCCCATGATTCCATCCGCCATTCCAAAATACGCGATTGTAATCGCAATCAATGAAGACAGCAACGGGAGAACGCAGAACAGTACCATCAGGCGTGGCTCTTCATTTTTATACTTATGCGGCGCAAAAATGCGGGATCCAATAATAGAAAACATGAGATATAGCAGCTTGCTAAGGACAGCAAGAACGAGCATAATATGGAAATTATATGTGTAGGCGGAAAAAGCATATCCAAACAAACCGATTATCAGAACAACAAGAAGTTCCGCGCCAACCATAGCAAAGCACAAAAACGTAGAATGAAGCAGAGCGGTTTTTATGCTGCACTGATAATTATACTTGATTAAAAAATAATTGATGCCGCAAAAAGTAATGGCGTTAATGGTCGTACTATCCAGAAGAGAAAACGCGAACAATGTGGCATATCCAATGCCAAATGAACAAATTGAAATAGGAAGCGGATTTTTCCGGCTTAGGATATATTCAAGATACAGCCACGCAATCATCGCCTCCGCGGCAAATACGATTGCAAAGCATAATTTCTCACCTATCATTTTGTACTCTCCATATATACCAAATAGGTATTTTTGAAATAGGTGAATTTCCTTCTGGACAAAAACGCCTCCATTTGCTGCTTCCCATTCTTGAGGATCACGCTGTCCTTGCCAATGCTGTAAACAAAGCGCATATTGACGATGTAGCTGCGATGAGTGGAATAAAAGCAGGGTAAGGAAAGAGCTTCCCGCCAGTATTCCATGCTTTTGCTGCTGACCAAATCCCCGTCTACGGTATGAACAATTGTTTTCCGATTGGTAGTTTCCACGCAAATGATTTCCTCCGACCTCCGCACAAAAATGCCACTGCCTGTTTCGATTGGGAATTCACGGGTTTCCATATTATAGGCATAAACCGCATCCTTCAGATTGCGAAACAGTCTGGTTTTATCAATTGGCTTGGACAGATAGCGGAAAACCTGAAAGCGCATGGCTTCATCCAGATAATCCGGATAGGCAGTCACAATAAATATTTTAATTCTGGGATTCCGCTCTTTCAATTTTGCCCCGGCATGTATCCCGCTGGCTCCGGGCATCTCCACATCCAGAAACGCAATATCAAATTGCGCTCCCTGGCGGATCAGTTTGTCCCCCGAGGGATAGACCGTATACTCCGGCTCGGCTCCGCCCAAGTTAGCGAAAAAATCCTTTACAAGGGACAGAAGCTGCCGCAAAATAAAGGGATCATCATCACAAAAAACAATTCGCATAAGCGGCCACCCTTCCTTTTGAGAAGATTATAGCACACTTACGCGAAATTGTCATTATTCCATTTTTGGCTTTGCCGCTCTACCAGATGATCAATCAATACAGACAGGAGGGATAAATCCTCTTTTGTACACAGCCGCAATCCATCCGCAATATTTTGAGGTACATTATTGGAATACATATTACCCATCAGCAAATAGTCCGGCGTGACCTGACGCGCATTGCAGATATTTACAATGACTTCCAAACTTGGTTTTTCTTTTCCCCGCTCGATACTGGAGAGATAATTGTTTGAAAGATCTAATCTTTCAGCCAACATATTCTGCTTGAAACCCATTTGGAGGCGCCTTTTTGCGATTCGCTGCCCGATTCCTATATAGTTTAGTTCCACCCTTCATCACCTTGGTAAGTTTATCAAGTTTCCAGCACTGCATCAACAATCCATACCAGAACTATTCTGCTATAGATATAAAAATGAGAAAATTTTTTCTATCTATTACTGTTAATATTCTGAAGCAGATAGATAGCATACTATTTTTTCACAAATAATGACCGTTTATGCGCAAAATCATGCGTTTCGTGCAGGAGCCATTGATATTGGATCAAATCTGAAATAAAATGAGGCTGTACAAAAAATTAGCACAACAAATTTCAGAATGGAGGTACCCAATATGAAACAAGCAACTGCCCTTCCAATGCTCACCCGCAAACTCGCGAAATTCGCCGTGTCCGCGCTCTGTGCCGTCCTGTTCATCTGCGCCAACACCAACTCCTGTTGCCTGATTCACCAGCCCCAGGCACCTGCGGAGTTGGAGCGGTTCAGTAAGATCAAATGATCCGGGAACTGTCTTCTGGAATTGCGAAGTGGCTGGAACAGGAGGGGGCTATTTCCGGTGAGGACAATGGACTGTTTTCCTATGCGGTATACAGTCTCCTGTTCGGCCTACTTCCAATCTTCATCGCTGTGGTATTGGGCCTTGCGTTCGGGATGTTGCGGGAAGGCTTGCTGATGATCACGCCATTTATGCTGATTCGGAAATTCAGCGGTGGGTATCATCTGGATTCTCCAAAGCTTTGTGTTATTCTTTCCACTGCCTTGCTTGCGTTGGCAATGGGATCTATAAAGCTAATTGTCCAGGAAGGGTACATAAAATTTCTGACAGTTTTAGTATTCTTGTCTGTAATATGCCTTTGTGTATTCAGCCCTGTGGAAAATCATGCCAGAAAGCTGACCAGCAAGGAGAGACGGCTATTTCGTAAAATTGCTTGCGTTCTTGCAGTGATAGCCATGGCAGTGTATTTGATAATGTATAAAACAGCATCAGTTCAGTACACCGCTGCATTGGGTGCGGGCATTTTACTTGTAGCTATACTTCAAGTTCCTCATGTCATCGCTAGTACAAAACGATAGCAAAGAAAGGTGCGTGCAGCGGCATGATTGGTGCAATAACCAACCAGCGGAAAGCTTTGGTGAAGCTTCTGGCCCCATTGGGCTGCCTGTTGATTCTTGCTATGGCATTTTATATTAATACACATGTTGCTCGACTTGCAATCGTCAGCGGTGAATCAATGTATCCTACATTTATGGACAAAGATATCCTTTTGGTAAATCAGGTAAATTATATTCCTTCAAGAGGCGATGTGATACTAATTGATATTTCAGGACGGTCCTTGCCAGGACGGTATATTGTTAAGCGGATAATAGCTGTATCAGAAGATACCGTAACGCTAGACTATGAAAAAAATACCGTTTATGTAAATGGGATAATGATTTCAGAACCATATCTCAATTTGAATCAAAGTGACCCCATGCTAGAATTAGACGATGTCAACAACATTACATACCAGGTGCCCGTTGGAACGGTTTTTGTGATGGGGGATAACAGAAACAATTCACTTGACAGCCGAAATAATATGCTTGGAATGATAAATGTTTCAGATGTTGTTGGGGAGGTCTGCAAGCGTTTCTCTTTCCTTCAATATTTCAATTAAGTTACGTCTTTACCCGTAACTTTACGGGCGTTTCCATAACTTGAATATACGTGCGTATGTAAGAAATACTCTTGACATTTTATATTCATGCAAGCGTATTTTTGTTACTAAAAAAACAGGCAACGCAATATTTCAAAAAGGAGAATCATCTATGAAGAACAATAAGATCCTGCGGACGGTCATTACCCTTACGCTGCTGGTTGTCATGCTCATTCCCATCACTGCACTGGCATCTGAAAATTATTTTTATAGCTTTGAGTATACAGATCGCGACAACCACCAAGAGCCTTATCACAAGAAGGGGGACACCGAACAATCCTGGCATTTCACTCTGTATAACACCGGCAAGAGCAATGTTTCCAGTACAAATATTCTCGGTGTGAAGGCGAACCGCACCGAGAATAACTATGTCGATGTATATCGTAAACATACTGAAGCTACCCGTAAAACTTATGATTATTTGGACTATGTTGCCAGTGACGACGTTTTGTTTTTAGGGGCAAAGAAGGATGGCGATAGTACCTCCTACGCAACCCTTTATGCTAACGGTGCATACAATTTCTAATTCAATTATCACCAATTAGATGTAAAAACTTACCACATTTTTGCGTTGCCTGTTTTTATATATGTGAATGCTAGCGAAAAAGTGAGCCATGTGCTAATGAATTATTGAGCCAACTGTCCTTAAAACAAAGACTCATAAATTCTGTCATTATCTGAATGACAGCAAAGCAATTTTCTGAATTGCTTTGCTTGTCAATACAAATGCAGCCCATGGTTCGGCTGTCAAGGATGGCTTGCCACTTGCGTAGTCCTTGACAGACGGACTATGGGCTGCTAAGTGGCTCATAAATTGGTTAGCAACTGGCTCAAAAATTCATTGGCATTTACAGTCGAATGGTTGATTAATATGGATAAATTTCTTCAAAGTGCTGTCATTGCGGTACTAATTCTCGTCAGTCTTTCTGGCTGTGGGAAAACAGAGCAGAATAATCTCAGCAGTAATCGATGAAATTTTGGGGAGAACAAAAAGACCATCCGATTTCTGAACATTCTTGGCATCGTATTTTGAAAAGAATCACATTTGATATTGAGGTGTAAATAATGAAAAAAAGAAGATACCAAAAGAAATCCAGCAAAGTCCCAAGAGGGATTCTATGCGTTTCTGCTATTCTAATGGTCACAATATTTTGTTGTGTGGTAATTCATTTGAATCACACAAACGGCGAAGACATAAAAAGAAACATAAATTCAGTGAATGATAAGCAAGTAGTGAGAGCTGAAACCAATGAGGTCACAGTTCCACCCAATACATTGGTTACAGCACCTATGGCATCCGAGACAGATCCTACATCTGCTCCGAAGGAAGTAAATACCCAGCATCTTTTTCAAGAATTGGATGAGAATGTTCGGATGGATGCAGAGGTAATCATACCTGAAAAAGAAGCATACAGTACCTACACTCTAAAAAGAGTGGATAGCGATCCAGATCGACTGTTTGGCATATTCTGCCCAGAAGGATACGGCAGCTACACTATTGATGATCGCAGCTCCCTTCGTTACTTTGAATCCAGTGGAAAAAAGCTTGTAGTGCGGAAAGATTCAATTAGCTACAGTGCCTATAATATCGACTGGGGCGAGAATCCTATGCAGGACGTGCATACCCTGATGTACTATTACACCAAAAATCACTCCCAGGCAGAGCCTTGCGATTTATCTTTTATGACTGTGGCAGAGATGGAGCATTTTTGCAGAGACATTCTGAACAAGCTCGGCATTGCCTTTGAGCCAGAACTCCTCAAATGCGCTACCCTAACGGGTCAGGAGCTTATGGACTTCCAGCAGGAATTATTTGGAACCGGAGGAATCTATGCGGAGAATGGTTTCCCTCCCACCAACCTCACGGCTGCGACAGATACCTGTTATTTGGAATTCTCTTTTGCATGTGATGGGATTCCGCTGCTAGGATCAGAAGAACCGGGTGTTGCTTCTGCGGTCAGTATGATGCCTACGCCTTCTGTTACAGCAACCATGATGATAAACACCGATGGCCTTCAGGAGTGTGATGTGTATTTCCCCTGTACCATCGAGTCAGAATCTCAACCACAGACTATTTTGACCCCGGATGAAGCAGTTGCGGCGCTGAAGGACAAGTATGACTTAGAGATCCACACCAGTACCATAGAGTTTTGCAATGCTTGGCTGGAATACTTGCCGGTTGTAAATGAAGATTCTGTGACTCTGACGCCTTACTGGTGTTTCGTAACTCGAAGAACGTCGGAAGAAAATAGTGATGGGACAGGAACTTGGCATACAGAATATGCAAATGCAGAGCGCTTCAATGCAATTACTGGGAAGGACCTGGCATATGGAGGGTAAGTCAACCTTTGCCAGGACAGCCTGTGCGGACTTTAGGATTGGGATGAAGTATCCGTTTTTACTGGCAATTCTAGGGGTTACGCTAGGTTTCTGCTTTGACAACTGGCAAGATCTTCGCATCAGCATCAACAACCCATTAATTTACGGAGAAGGATCTCCCATTTGCATTATGTATTATGTGTTCAACTCCTTTTCCTTCGGAGGCGTGTTCACAGGATATTTTTCAACTACTATGGCAGCAATCCCCTTTGCGGCTAATTATTGCTGGGAGTTGGAAGGCGGTATGAGCATTTACAAGGCTTCCAGGTGTGGCCGTCATGCCTATGCCCGCTCTAAATTTCTGGTGGCCTCTGTTTTGGGGGGACTAACTATGTTCCTGGGTGGATTGATTTTTATGATGGTTTTGGGCACCTACCTCCCGATAGTAACACCGGAGGAGATACTTGAATCCAAAGGGATTCCTTTCTTTCATGCGCTTACTATCGGGGGTGGGGTACCCTACCTCGCTATTATATTGTATATCAGCTTTTTGAGCGGTGCGCTTTGGGGAAGCGTTGGTTTATGTACTTCAGCCTTTTTCCCAAGCAGCTATGTAGCAATCTGTGCGCCGTTTATTTTCCGATTTTTCCTTACACAGATTGGGCGCTTGCTGAAATTGCCCAATGGGCTTCGCATCGAAATGCTTCTTTGTGCCCGAGGGAAAATCTATTCGGATTCCGTGACTTTAATTGTTACAACCATGGTGGTTCTTGCGCTCGTTTTTTTATCCTATCGCCTTTTTACGGAACGTATCGAAAGGAGAATCTGGAATGTGGAATAAAATACAACGCGTGTTTACATTTCAGATGAAACAGGTTCGTGCCAATCAAAGAATTTTGCTGATCTTCCTTCTGGCAGCTATCTTCGTATTCTCCAATTTGCAAGGTGTGTTAGATTTTTCCCAGGATGTAGGTATTCCTGTCACGCCTTGGGCATTCCCTCATATCACCAGTGATTTTATCTGTCAGTTGGTACTCATGGCGGGAGCTGTAGCCCTGTTCTGTGATGCCCCTTTCAAAAGTGAGATTCAAAAATACATTTTGCCCAGGGCCGGTTACATTGCCTGGACTGCCGGGCAATGTATGTATATTGTTGTGTTGTCATTTCTCTATATACTTATGATACTCCTGTTCAGCATTCTCCCCCTACTTCCCAACATGGGATTTCAGAATGGTTGGGGGAAAATCTGGGGTACTCTGGCCAGATATTCTGTAGGCTCTCAGTATGGGATTCCATTTTCTGTCGACGATTATGTAATTGGCGCATACACACCATTGCAGGCCATGGTTCTCAGTTTCCTGCTAAGCTGGGCATGCGCTATATGGCTTGGACTGATGACCTATTTCTTAAACTATGTAACGGGAAAATATGTTGGGACCTTTCTATCCGCTGGATTTATTCTGATGGACATTACCGTGGCAAACGAATGGCTGCCTTGGTTCTATAGGATTTCCCCGGTGACATTGGCACAGTTACAGGCACTTAAGGGCAGCAACAGTCTGTACCAAGTTGGGCTGGATTATGCGTTCTGGTTCTTTGGTATTTCCATTGTATGCTTACTTGCGGGATGTATCATGACTCCAAAATTCAAAGTATTTCGGAGGGAAAAAGAATGAGTTCAGTTATTGAAATCAAACATGTAACTAAAAGATATGAAAAGAATGAAGTCTTGAAAGATGTATCTCTGACCTGTGAAGCCGGAAAGATCTATGGCTTGATTGGCCGAAATGGCTCCGGGAAAACGGTTCTGCTGAAAAGCATCTGTGGCTTTGTTATTCCCACTGCTGGCGAGGTGCGGGTATGGGGGAAACAAGTGGGGAAAGATGTGGATTTCCCTGAGAACATCGGCTTTATCATTGAATCGCCGGGCTTTCTTCTTCAAGAATCCGGGATTCGCAATTTGAAGCACCTCGCGTCCATCCAGAGAAAAATTGGCATCAATGAAATCCGGCAGAGTATGAACACCGTAGGCCTTGACCCGGATTTAAAAAGGCACGTAGGTAAATATTCTATGGGTATGCGCCAAAGGTTAGGCATCGCGCAAGCCATTATGGAGAAACCTAAGTTGCTCATTCTGGACGAGCCAATGAACGGCTTGGACAACCAGGGTGTAGAAGATATTCGCTCGCTGCTGCTTTCATTAAAAGAAAAAGGAGTGACAATCGTTCTAGCCAGTCATTTCAAAGAGGATATCGCTTACCTCTGCGATGAAGTATATCAAATGGATGCAGGTATCATAACACATATACCATGATTCCCTTCATATCAGGGAAACTATTGTATCATGTGGCAGTCAATCTCGTCCAGGAATAGGAGGATACATTTGTGAGTGATGAAGTGATGTATGAAGGGAAATTTGGGAACATAATGCGAAAACTCTGTGAGCAGACCTTCTGTACAAGCGTCTGGAGTCCGGCAGTTTCCTCCCGGAAGATATTACGGCAGTTGGGTGCTGGGCACATCTGCGGAGAAAGTTTGACGAGGCGATGAAGTCCTTGCCAAAAGGCAAAAGGAGAGGCAATCTTTTTGACTGCCTCTCCTTTTGGTTATAGCGTTTGTTTTGTAACCGTCAAATCTGGCGCCGGATTGTAAATCACTTCCCGATATGAAACAATAGTTATTTCAGTTCCTCATTGCTTCTGGCCAGCTCGAACTCTTTTACGACCTCCTCGCTGGGAGCTTTGGTCAGCAGGCTTACGGCTACGATGGCGATCAGGCCTACCAGGAAGGCGGGGAGGAGCTCGTAGATGCCCCAGATGCCGCCTATGGGCTTGATGAGGTACTTCCAGATGAAGACAAACACGCCGCCGGAGACGAGACCGGCAATGGCTCCGGGGAAGGTGGTGCGCTTCCAGTAGAGGGAGCAGATGACCAGGGGGCCGAAGCCCGCGCCGAAGCCTGCCCAGGCGAAGGACACAATGCCGAAAATGGAGCTGTTGGGGTCCTGGGCAATGATCACACCCAGAATGGCGATGAGCACCACGGTGAGCCGGGCGGCCAGCATGCTGCTCTTCTGGCTCAGCTTCAGGCCCAGGGTATCCTGCAGCAGGTTCTGGGACACGCTGGAGGAGGCGGCCAGCAGCTGGGAGTCGGCGGTGGACATGGTGCTGGCAAGAATTCCGGCCAGGATCAGACCGGCCATGAGGGCGGGCAGGATACCGGCTTTGCTGAGGAGGGTGGCGATCTGGATGACGATGGTCTCGCTGGCGGAGCCGGACAGAGACGCGATTGTGCCGGAGGCCGTCAGGGCATTGCCTACAACGCCGATCATCACGGCCAGGAACATGGCAATGACCACCCACACAGAGCCTACCCGGCGGGAGACCACCAGCTTCTTCTCGTCCTCAATGGCCATGAACCGCAGCAGGATGTGGGGCATGCCGAAGTAGCCCAGGCCCCAGGCCAGAGTGGAGACGATGGTGAGGAAGTGATAGGAGGCGGCACCGGAGGCCGTATAGGTGCTGGTGAAGGACAGGTAGCCGGGCAGGGCTTTGGCATTCTCCATGACGGCTCCCAGGCCCCCGGCCTGGACCGTGGCGTAGATCAGAACGAACAGAATGGCAATGGTCATGATGATGCTCTGGATCAGGTCCGTGACGGAGGCTGCCAGGAAGCCGCCGGCGGCGGTATAGCCCACGATGACAATGGCGGAGACGATCATGGCCCCCATGTAGTCCACCCCGAAGAGGCTGGAGAACAGCTTGCCGCAGGCGGAGAAGCCGGAGGCCGTGTAGGGGATGAAAAAGACAATGATGATCACCGCGGAAATGGCGGACAGGATGTGCTTGCGGTCGTGGAACCGGTGGGAGAAGAACTGGGGCAGGGTGAAAGCCCCGGTGATCTGGGTATACCGGCGGATCCGGCGGGCGGTGAAGAGCCAGTTCAGGTAAGTGCCCAGGCCCAGGCCGATGGCGGTCCAGCCTACGTCCGCCAGGCCGCTGAGGTAGGCAAGGCCCGGAAGCCCCATGAGCAGGTAACTGGACATATCGGAGGCCTCGGCGCTCATGGCCGTAACCAGAGGACCCAGCTTTCGTCCGCCCAGGTAGAAGTCGGAGCTGGATTCGTTCTGCTTGGCAAAGCGGGCACCGATCCAGAGCATTCCTGCCAGGTAGACGAGAATGGTGATGGTGATACAGACGGTGGAAGTGGTCATTTTTTTCGCATCCTCTCTTGAATTTCTCATGGGGGCATTGTATCATAGGGATAACTATTTGAAAAGCGAATGTTTCGCATGGCAAGCATGCGGAAAACGCATACATAAGGAGAGATGCGCTATGGATATGAATATTCTGAAGTACATGGCTTTTATCAAGGCCGTGGAATACGGCTCCTTCACCCGGGCGGCGGAGGTGCTGAACTACTCCCAGTCCGGTGTCAGCCGGATGATCCACGACCTGGAGAAGGAATGGAATATCACCCTCCTGGAGCGGAACCGGGCCGGCATCCGGCTGACCTCTGACGGCTCCCGGCTGCTGCCCTATGCCCAGAGCCTGTGCACCGAGTATCAGAAGCTGCAGATGCAGGTGGACGACCTCCATGGGGTCCAGTCCGGCATCATCCGCATCGGCACCTTTTCCAGCGGTGCCATCCACTGGGTGCCCAATATCATCAAGGCCTTTCAGAAGGACTATCCGGGCATTGACTATGAGCTTCTGCTGGGGGACTACACGGAAATTGAGGACTGGATCGCCCAGGGCCGGGTAGACTGCGGCTTTCTGCGGCTGCCCACGAGAACGGACTTCGACACCATCCCCTTAGGCCGGGACCGGCTCCTGGCCATTCTTCCCCAAAACCACCCTCTGACCCAATACGACCGGGTGCCCATTGCCGCCCTGGCGGAGGAGCCCTTCATGCTGCTGGAAAAGGGGGCCCAGGCCGAGGTCTCCGAGGTATTCCAGCGCCACGGGCTCAAGCCCCGGGTCCATTTCACCACCTGGGACGACTACGCCATTATGGCCATGGTGGAAAGCGGCCTGGGGGTGAGTATGCTGACGGAGATGATCCTGAAACGGGTCCCCTTCAACGTGGTGGTCAAGGAGCTGGACGTGACAGCCTACCGGGAGACGGCCCTGGCCATCCGGGAGCAGGAGACCGCCTCCCTGGCGGTGAAGAAATTCATGGGGTATTTGCAATATCGGTAGAAATGTGGTAGACTAAGCGAAACGGGGCTGTTAAAAAAGCATGTCGCTGCGAACCAGTCCTCAGACTGGTGTGGCAGCCCCCCCGATTGAACGATTACTGCCCGAATTGCTATCAGGCAATCTGAATATCCGGGGGATTGCCACGACAGTGCGCGCACTGTCTCGCAATGACAGAGACTTTTTTAACACCCGCCTGTGGAGACCAGAATGAACAAACTCGAAACGTTACAGCAATACTTCGGCTACACCGCCTTCCGGCCCGGCCAGGAGAAGCTCATCGATGCCCAGCTTTCCGGCCGGGATGCCTTCGGCATCATGCCCACCGGCGGCGGCAAGAGCCTGTGCTACCAGGTGCCGGGGCTTATGCTGCCGGGGGTGACATTGGTCATCTCCCCCCTGATTTCTCTCATGAAGGACCAGGTCATGGCCCTGAAGGACGCGGGAGTCAGCGCGGCCTACATCAATTCCTCCCTGACACCCAACCAGATCCGCCTGGTGTACCGGAACATCCAGAGCGGCATGTACAAGATCATCTATGTGGCCCCGGAGCGACTCCTGACAGACGGCTTTTTGGAGGCCATCCAGTCCAGGACCGTTTCCCTGGTGACGGTAGACGAGGCCCACTGCATTTCCCAGTGGGGCCAGGATTTCCGGCCCAGCTACCTGAAAATCGTGGACTTTCTGAAGGTCTTCCCCCATCGCCCCGTGGTCTCCGCCTTTACGGCCACAGCCACTGCCCGGGTCCGGGAAGACGTTGAGAAAATCCTGGACCTCCATGACCCGGAGCGGGTGGCCACAGGCTTCGACCGGCCCAATCTGCGCTTCGAGGTCCGCCGTCCCAAGGACAAAAACGCGGAGCTGCTGAAGCTCCTTTGGGAGCGGCGGGAGAAGACCGGCATCATTTACTGCACCACCCGCAAGGATGTGGAGTCCGTCTGCCAGCTCCTCCGGTCCCGGGACATCGGGGCTACCCGCTATCACGCCGGTCTGGCGGAGCGGGAGCGCCAGGAAAACCAGGAGGATTTCATCTACGACCGGGCCAATGTCATGGTGGCTACCAACGCCTTCGGCATGGGCATCGACAAGTCCAACGTATCCTATGTGATCCACTATTCCATGCCCCAGAGCCTGGAGGCCTATTATCAGGAGGCGGGCCGGGCAGGCCGGGACGGAGCCGGAGCGGAGTGCATCCTCTTCTACGCCCCCAGGGATGTGTATACCGCCAAGTGGCTTGTGGAGCACTCCTCCGGGGAAAGCGAGCTGACGGAGGAGCAGGAGCAGAAACGGATCCGCCAGGACCTGAATCGCCTGGACCGGATGGTGGATTACTGCAAGACCGGCCTGTGTCTCCGGGGCCGGATCCTGGACTATTTCGGCCAGGACCATCCCCCCAGATGCGGCAATTGCGGCAACTGCGACGAAAAGACCCACCGGGAGGAGACCATCACCCTGGCGGTCCCCAAGAAACAGGAGCGGCGCCCCACCCCGGCAGGGCTTCTGGAGGCATTGAAGGCCCTCCGGTGGGACATTGCCAAGAAGACGGGCCAGCCCGCCTACATCATCTTTACCAACGCCTCCCTGGAGGACATGGCCCGGAAAGCCCCCAGGACCCAGGAGGAATTCCTGAAGGTCAACGGTGTGGGCTCCAGCAAAGCCCAGCGGTACGGTCAGGCTTTTTTGGAGCGCATCCGGGAATATACCGCGTCCCACAGGGAAGACTGAAATGAGGTTAAACATGAAAACAAAGCATTGGATCATCATCATCGCCATTGCCCTGGCTGCGAGCCTGGGCCTGGGAGCCTGGCTCCTGCTGGGCCAGCAGGAGAAGCACTACGTCACCGTCATCCAGGACGGAAAGATCACCATGACCCTGGACCTGTCCAAGGACAAAACCCTGACCCTGACCTCTGCCAACGGCGGCAGCAACACCGTGGAAATCAAGGACAACAAGGTGGCCGTCACCAGCGCCACCTGCCCGGACCACATCTGTATGTCCATGGGCTGGTGCGACAGCGGTATGCCCATCGCCTGCCTGCCCAACGGGCTGATCCTGACCTTCACGGAGGATCCGGGCCTGGACGGGGCAGCGGGATAAACCCTTCCAGAATTTACAGCTTGAAAAAAGATTACAAATGCGTTACAATCCTCCTGTCCTCGAGAGACAGATCCCAACAAGGAGACCAAGATCATGTGTTTTCATTTCTGTGATATCTGGCAGATTCTGTGCCAGATGGCTGGTTTCGGCTGCTAAAAAAGTAAAAAAGCGCCCCGGGGAACCGGGGCGCTTTTTGTTTTGCCACATTGTAAACCTGAAAAAATCAAAGGTTGACAAGTGACGCTCTCCATGCTAGGATGCCTGAGGAAAAAGCCCTCTCCAAGCAGGAGAAGGCAGGGTTACACAGCGAGGTGAACACCATGACAACCAAAGACCGGGTCCTGACCCTTCTGTCCGCCTGCCGGGGGTCCTATCTCTCCGGTGAGGAGCTGGCGGAGAGCCTGAATCTGTCCCGGGCGGCGGTGTGGAAGGCCATTTCCGCCCTGCGGGCCGGAGGCTATCCCATTGAGGGCCAGCCCAGCCGGGGCTATCGGCTGCTGCCCGGCGGGGACATCCTGAGCCTGGGAGGCATCGAAAGCCGCCTGGATAGCCGGGAGGCCTGGAAGATCGAGGTGCTGGATCAGGTGACCTCCACCAATGCCCTGCTGAAAGCCAGAGCCGACCAGGGAGCCCCGGAGGGCACCGTGCTGGTGGCGGCCAGCCAGACCCTGGGCCGGGGACGGCTGGGGCGGAAATTCTATTCCCCGGCGGATACCGGCGTATATCTCAGCGCCCTGCTGCGCCGGGACTGGCCCCCTGCCGCCGCCCGGTGCCTGACGACCCTGGCCGCTGCCGCCGCCGCCCAGGCTGTGGAGCAGGTGTCTGGCAGAGAGGCCGGGATCAAGTGGGTCAACGATATTTTTATAGAGGGCAAAAAGGTCTGCGGCATTCTGACGGAAGCCGCCTTCCGGCTGGAAGAAGGGACATTGGACTATGCGGTGCTGGGCGTGGGCTTCAACGCCTACATCCCGGAAGGGGGCTTCCCGCCGGAGATCGCGTCTATCGCCGGAAGCGTCTATGAGGCCCGCCGGGAAGACGGGCGAAACGCCCTGGCCGCCGCCTTCCTGAATTGCCTGAGAGGGGCCTTGGCGGAGCCCCAGGGGGCCCTTGGGGACTACCGCCGCCGGTGCCTGGTACTGGGGAAGGACATTCTGGTCCAGAGTCCCCAGGGTAGCCGTCCGGCCCGGGCCCTGGACCTGGACGAGCAGTGCGGCCTCATGGTCCAGTATCCCGACGGGAGCCGGGAGGTCCTGCGCTCCGGGGAGATCAGCGTCAGACCCGTGGGATCCACGAGTATATAATTTTTGGAGGAAAAGAAAATGGAAAAGAAAAAGCTATCTACAAAAGACATGGCCTATATCGGCCTCTTCGCCTGCCTGATGGCCATTTGCGCCTGGATCTCCATTCCGGGGCAGATCCCCTTCACCTTGCAGACCATGGGGGTCTTCCTGGCGGTGGGCCTGCTGGGAGGCAAGCGGGGCACTCTGGCGGTGCTGGTGTATGTGCTGATGGGTGCCGTGGGACTGCCGGTCTTCTCCGGCTTCACCGGCGGCATTGGCCGCCTGCTGGGAGCTACCGGCGGCTACATCATCGGCTTTCTGGCCTCTGCGCTGCTGATGTGGGCCCTGGAAAAGGTTCTGGGTGAGAAGAAGTGGGGCCTGGCCCTGTCCATGCTCCTGGGGCTCATTGCCTGCTACGCCTTCGGCACCGCCTGGTTCCTGGTGGTGTACACCAATGCCAAGGGCGCCATCTCCCTGGCCGCCGTACTGGGCATGTGTGTTATCCCCTACATCATCCCCGATGTCATCAAGATCATTGTGGCCTTGAGCCTTACCGGGGCCCTGAAGCGGTTTGTCAAGTAAGATTTCTCCCGGCAAGCCTGGCATCTGACTCCTACCAAAGAAGGAGATAACGGGGATTCCCCCCCAAATCTTGACATTTTCTATGAAACCGTTATAATGAAATCAAAAGTATCCAAAACGGGAAGGAAAAAAGTGCCATGCCGCCAAAAGTAAGATTCACACGGGAAAAGATCGAGGAAACCGCCTATCTTATGGCGAAAGAACGGGGCCTGGATGCGGTTGCGGCCCGGGAAGTAGCCAAAGCCATGCATATGACCGTGACCCCCATCTTTACCTACTTTTCCGGCATGGAAGAGTTGAAGAGGACCGTCCGGGACCGGGTCCGGCGGGAGTTCCGGGAGTATTTGCAGAAGTCCGCGGAATATACCCCGGCCTTTCTGGAATTCTGTATGCGCTGGATCCGCTATGCCGCGGAGAATCCGAACCTCTACCGGCTGCTGATGCATACCGGTGGCGGCATCTGCCAGATGGACGAACTGCTGGAGCTTTTTCCGGAAATTGTGGAGCCCATCGAAAAGGAGATATCCGACCTGTTTGTGCTCTCCCCGGAGGAGGCCCATACATTGCTGCGGCACATGATGATCTACGCCCACGGCGTGGCTGACTTCTACCTCTGCGGCGGCAGTCCCATCCCGGAGGAGAAGATCCCCGCCGCCATGAGCGAAATTTGTCTGGCCCTGGCCGCCAGGATCAAGATCCTGAACGGCACGGCAGATATGGATACGGCAAAGACCATGCTGTCCTACGACGGTTTGAAGCCGAAGAAAAACTGAAGCAGCGTCCCTTTCTTATTTTTGAAAGGGACGTTTTTTTCTTGTTTCCCCCCTTGACATCCGGGGAAAATGTGGTATGATGATGGTACAACAATTCAACAATTGCTTAATCGTTAAATAAAAAGACAAAGGAGATCAATCTTATGAAGAAGACCTACAAGATCGATGTTGACTGCGCCAACTGCGCCAACAAGATGGAAGAAGCCGCCAAGCAGACCCCCGGCGTCAGGAATGCCACCGTAAACTTCATGATGCTGAAGATGATCGTGGAGTTCGATGAAGGCGCGGATGTGAAGGCCACCATGGAGCAGGTCCTGGCCAACTGCAAAAAGGTAGAGGACGACTGCGAGATTTTCCTATAATGCATTTCTTTGCGAACCGGCCTTGGGCCGGTTCGTGGCCGCTAGATCGGGAAAGGAAGGACTCACATGACAAAGAAACAGAAAAAATCCATGATCCGGATCCTGGTTTCCGCCGCCCTGCTGATCGTGCTCCAGCTGATCCCGGCGGAGAGCTATGACGCATTGTTCGGCGCCTTCGGCCGCTGGGTGCGGCTGGGGGCTTATCTGGTGAATTATTTCATCATTGGCGGAGACATTCTGAAAAAGGCATGGAAGGGCATCCGCAATCATCAGGTATTTGATGAATGCTTCCTGATGGCGGTGGCCACAGTGGGTGCCTTTGCTCTGGCCATTGCGGAAAACGGCGACTATCTGGAGGCCATTGCCGTTATGCTGTTCTACCAGATCGGTGAGTGGTTCCAGAGCTACGCCGTGGGCAAGAGCCGCCGGAACATCACCGAGCTTATGGATATCCGCCCGGACTATGCCAACGTGGAGCGGGAGGGGGTCCTGGAGAAGGTAGACCCGGATGAGGTAGAGGTGGGCAGCATCATTGTGGTCCAGCCCGGTGAGAAGGTGCCCATCGACGGCCTGGTGGTGGAGGGCACCTCCAGCCTGAACACCAGCGCCCTCACCGGCGAGAGCGTGCCCAGGCAGATCGCTCCCGGAGCCGAGGTCATCAGCGGCTGCATCAACCTGACCGGTGTGCTGAAGATCCGCACCACCAAGGACTTCGGTGAGTCCACCGTGTCCAAGATCCTGGATCTGGTGGAGAACGCCTCCTCCCGGAAGTCCAAGTCCGAGGACTTTATCGCCAAGTTCGCCCGGGTCTATACCCCCGCGGTGTGCTACAGCGCCCTGGCTCTGGCGGCGCTGCCCCCCATTGTCCGGCTGGTTCTGGGCATGAGCCCAGATGTGGGGGACTGGGTCTACCGGGCCCTGACCTTCCTGGTCATCTCCTGCCCCTGCGCCCTGGTCATTTCCATTCCCCTGAGTTTCTTTGCCGGTATCGGCGGTGCCAGCCGGGAGGGCGTATTGGTCAAGGGCTCCAACTACCTGGAAACCCTGTCCCAGGTGGATACGGTGGTCTTCGACAAGACCGGCACCCTGACCCAGGGGGTCTTTGAGGTCACCGGCGTACACCACAGCCCTCTGGAGGAGCACCGGCTCCTGGAGCTGACGGCTCTGGCGGAAAGCGCCTCCTCCCATCCCATCAGCAAGAGCCTGCAAAAGGCCTACGGCCAGCCTCTGGACAGGAGCCGGGTGACGGACATCCGGGAGGTATCCGGTGAGGGAGTCACCGCCAAGGTAGACGGGATCTCTGTGGCCGCCGGAAACCGGAAGCTCATGAAGCGGCTGGGCATCCCCTATCAGGATTGCCACAGCACCGGCACCATCGTCCATGTGGCCGTTGATGGAGCCTACGCCGGGCACATCGTCATCTCCGATCTCCTGAAGCCCTCCGCCAAGACCGCCATGGAGGCCCTGTGTGCCTCCGGCGTGAAGCAGACCGTTATGCTCACCGGCGACATTGATGCCGTGGCCCAGGCCACAGCCAGGGAGCTGGGCATCAACACCGTGTACAGTGAGCTGCTTCCCGGCGACAAGGTCAGCAAGGTGGAGGAGCTGCTGGATCAGAAGCACACCGGCAAGCTGGCCTTCGTAGGCGACGGCATCAACGACGCGCCTGTATTGAGCCGGGCGGACATCGGCATTGCCATGGGAGCCATGGGCTCTGACGCGGCCATCGAGGCGGCGGATGTGGTGCTCATGGACGACGACCCCATGAAGATCGCCAAGGCCATCCGCATCTCCCGGAAGTGCCTGCGGATCGTCCACGAGAACATCGTCTTTGCCATTGGCATCAAGCTGCTGTGCCTGCTGCTGGGTGCTCTGGGCATTGCCAACATGTGGGCCGCCATTTTCGCCGACGTAGGCGTTATGGTGCTGGCGGTGCTGAATGCCATACGGGCGCTGATGGTGAAGAATCTGTAAATCCTTCGGGGCGGCAGGGTTGCCGTCCCGATTTTTTGATTGAAAAATGCCGGTGAATGTATTATGATAGCAGATAGTCTGCGTATCGGAGGAAAAGTACGTGAAAAAGAATTCGGTGGTTACGATCCTCGTGACCCTTGCCGTTGTGGTGACCCTGATCGCGGTGGGCCTGACGGCGTTTATCATTTATCAGAGGACCCACATTTTTGTGGAAAACAAGGCCTATCCCATCAGCGCCCAGAGCCTGGATCTGCGGGAGGAGGACATTTCCTTTGCCCACTACGACAGCGTCCATGCCCAGCTGCCGAACTGTCAGATCCTGTGGAATGTTCCCTTCCAGGGGGGAAAGGTGTCCAACGACGCTACCCGCATTTCCATTCAGAATCCCAGCTCGGATGATATCTGGCTGCTGCAAACCTATTTCCCGAAGCTGAAGATCATCGATGCCTCGGCCTGCGATAACTACACGGCTCTGGAGCAGCTCCAGGAGGCGCTGCCCAATGTGTCTGTCAGCTACACCGTCAGCCTGGGGGCCTCGGTGGCTCTGCCGGACGCTGCGGAGCTGGAGCTGGGCCAGGGCACCTTTGACCTGGACACCCTGAAGGAGGGGCTGCTGTTTCTGCATCAGGTGAAAACCGTGACCTTCCCCAAAATGGCCCTGACCCTGGAAGAGTTCCAGGGCCTCCAGGAGGCCTTTCCGGACATCGACTTCTCCTACACCGTGGATATTCTGGGCGGGGAGTACGAAAGCACCACCAAGGAGCTGGACCTGTCGGCGCTGACGGGGGAGACCCTGGAGGAGACTGCCGCCCAGCTGGGGAAGTTGCCGGACCTGGAGACCGTAGAGCTCTGCGATGAAAACGGGGACAGCGGACTTACCAAGGAGCAGGCCAAGCAGATCATTGCCGCCGCCCCCCAGGCCGTCTTCCACTACGCCTTCGATTTCTACGGGGAGACCCTGTCCACGGACATGGAAGAGGTGGTCCTGAAAAAGAAGAGCATCGGCGACGGCGGCGAGGAGGAGGTCCGGCTGGCCCTGGACCTGCTGTCCAACTGCAAGCGCTTCGTGCTGGAGGACTGCGGATTGAGCAGCGATGTGCTGGTCAAGCTCCGGGAGGACTATCGGGACCGGACCAAGGTGGTCTGGCGGGTCTATTTCGGAAACGGCACCAGCCTGACGGATGCGGAGGTAGTCCGCAGCGTTTACGACCTGAAGGACAGCAACTGCTCCGAGCTCCAATATCTGGAGGATGTGAAATACGCCGATTTCGGCCACGATGAGTATCTGAACGACTCTTCCTTCCTCTCCGGCATGAAGAGCCTGGAGGTGCTGATCATTTCCGGCTCCCCCATCAAGGACCTGAGCCCCCTGTCCCAGTGCAAGAACCTGCGGATCCTGGAAATCGCCAACTGCGGCTATATCACAGACCTGAGCCCTCTGGAGGACTGCGAGAGCCTGGAGATGCTGAACATCAGCCACACCAAGGCCACGGAAGGGCTGTCCGCCCTGGAAGAGCGGAATATCACCCACCTGACCGCCGTAGGCGGCATCTGGAACAAGATCTCCCAGGAGGACCGGGATGCCTTCCAGGAGGACCACCCGGATTGCTGGATCGTCACCTCCGGCAACGAGTACGGCGTTGGCTGGCGGTACGAGGACAAGGAAACCAAAATGGAGTGGTACGAAAAAGCCAGCGAGGCATTCAAGTATCCCCATGCCCCCAACAACGTGGGCTGGTATCTGGAGTAAAGCCTTCCCCTCCGGGGAAGGTGGCAGGGCGTAAGCCCTGACGGATGAGGGGAGTAGGAAGTAAGATTTTAGCTGGTACTGCCCCTCATCCACCGCTGCGGCGGTCCCCCTTCCCCTCCGGGGAAGGCGAAGAAACGCCCCGCCATTTTTTCGATGGCAGGGGCGTTTTCGCGGTGATCAGTCCCGGATCCTCGGCAGATTCCACCGGTAGTGGGCCGCCAGGCACCGCAGGGCGATGACCAGGGAGAAGCCCAGGATCATGGAGGGCTTGTCTCCCAGGGGTCGGGTCAGGGTCAGCAGCAGCCCTCCGGCGATGGCGGCTACGGCATAGACGTGCTTCAGGAAGATATCCGGGATCCGCCCGGCCAGCACGTCCCGGAGAGTGCCGCCGCCTACGGCGGTGAGGAAGCCCAGAAACACCAGCAGGAACACATTGTCCCCGTAGCCGCATTGGATGCCCACCATGACCCCGTCTACGGTAAAGGCCGCCAGGCCCAGGGTATCGAACCAGAAAAGCATCTTGTCATAGAGAGGGGCCAGCATCCTGGGCATATGGGTGTGAAAAAACACCAGCAGGAACACAATGGTGGCCACCACCGCGGCAATGACAACATAGACGGGATTCCGGCACATGGCAGGAGGGACGCTGCCCACCATAATATCCCGGAGGCAGCCGCCGCCGCAGGCGGTGGTAATGGCCAGGACCAGGGTGCCGAAGAGATCCATTTTTTTACTGATGCCGATCAGTGCCCCGGAGATGGCAAAGGCAATGGTGCCGATGAGGTCGAAAAAAACAATCAGCGCTTCCGTCATAAGCTGGGTCCGTCCTTTGTTTCAAAATACCTGGGCCATTATACACACTCCCCGGGGCCTTGGCAAGAGGCCCCAGGGATTTTTTGCAGTTCGGATTTTATACAATCTATTCTTTTTGCTCAAAAACCCATTTCTACCAGTGGACAAGGGGGATTTCCTTTGCTATAATAAGAAAAACCTGTGAAAAACCGCCGTGAAGATTTTATGCGTGACGTTACAGTTAGTCGGCGCTTACTGACTGGCGGATCTTTCCTGACCCAAAGAAAAGGAGAAACCAATGACAACCTTCAACGATGTATTCAAGAAGTCCTTCCTGGAGAAATTCGCGGCGGGGGGAGACCTGTCCGTCTACGGCTATGTGGTGACTCTGGTCATCGCCCTGATCCTGGGCGCCTATATCTTCTTCTGCTACCGCTACATGACCCGCCGGGTGTTTTACTCCAAGAGCTTCAACATCTCTCTGGTGGCTATGGCCGTTGTGACCACCGCCATCATCCTGACCATCCGCTCCAGCGTGGTGGTGTCTCTGGGCATGGTGGGTGCCCTGTCCATTGTCCGGTTCCGTACCGCCGTGAAGGACCCCATGGACCTGGTGTTCCTCTACTGGTCCATCAGCGTGGGCATTATGGTAGGTGCCGGTCAGAAGAGCCTGGCGGTGCTGCTGTGCGCCTTTGCCACCCTGGCCATTCTGATTTTCGATCTGCTGCCTGTTGCCAGGGCTCCCATGCTGCTGCTGGTCAACGCCAAGGCAGACAAGGAGACCGACGAGGCCATTCAGGCCGCCATCCAGGCAGGGTGCAAGGACTTTCAGGAGAAGAGCCGCTCCATTTCCCGGGGACAGCTGGACCTGGTGGTGGAGCTGCGGGTGAAGGACGGCATTGCCCTCACCGATGCCATTTCCAAGATCCAGGGCGTGGGCTCCGTCAGCCTGATGAAGCACGACGGCGAAGTGACCTATTGATGAGCCGCAGGCCTGCCTGCCGGCTGCTGCGCATCAGCGGCGTTGCCATCCTGGCCGCCGTGCTGGTGGGTGGAAGAAGCCGGCCGGAAACCCTCTACAAGGCAACGGAGCTGGGAAGCGGCAATATCAGCTTCTCCCGTCCCTCCGGCTTTTATGAGGAGCCCTTTTATCTGAAGATCAAGGCCCCCTCCAAGGAGGTCTATTACACCCTGGACGGCTCCGAGCCTACCCGGGATTCCCTGCGCTACGAAGGCCCTATCTATATTGGCGATGCCAGCGAACAGGAAAATGTCCTCTCCCTGGGGGAGGACATTTCTACCGAATCGGTGACCTATCCCAAAGAAAAGGTAGACAAATGCACCGTGATCCGGGTCAGGTACTACGACCGGTTGGGGGGCAGCGAGATGACCGCCGGGAGCTACTTCGTAGGCTTCTCCCAAAAGCCGGGGTATGAAGGCTGTCATGTGGTCTCCCTGATCTCAGACCCCGCCGGGCTTATGGACCCCGAAACCGGCATTTACGTGAAGGGCGACAGCTACACAGGGGACGACTGGTCCGGCAACTACTACAACCGGGGCATGGACTGGGAGCGGGAGGCCAGCTTCCAATACTTTGATGAAGACGGGGTCCTCCGGGCAGCCTCTGCCTGCGGCATCCGGATCAAGGGCAATTGGAGCCGCCGTCTGCCCCAGAAGAGTCTGAACCTCTTCGCCCGGAAGCAATACAGCGGCCTGAAAGAATTCCGCTGCGACTTCTGGGGCACCGGCTATTTCCCGGACACCATGACCCTCCATTCCGGCGGCAACGACACCGATGGGAAGCTTCAGAACCGGCTGGTGGCGGAGCTTTGCCAGGGGATGGATTTTTCCACCCACCACTATGTGCCCTGCCAGGTGTTTCTCAACGGGGAATACTGGGGCCTTTACGACCTGACGGAGGGCTATACCGCCCACTATGTTTCCGCCACCTACCAGGTGCCGGAGAAGGCGGTGGTCACCGTCAAGTCCTCTGTCCTGGAGGAGGGGGATGCCCACCGGGGGGAGGAGCTGGTGTCGGCCCTCAACGGCTTTACAAACTACACAGACTTCACCCAGCCGGAAAACTGGGAGGCTCTGGCGCAGACCATAGACCTGGACAGCCTGGTGCAGTATTACGCCGTGATGATCTATTGCGGACGCCACATCGATTGGCCGGTGGAAAACACCCAGCTGTGGCGGACCGTCACGCCCTCGGCGGGCTTTGGTGATGGGAAGTGGAGATATATGCTCTATGACATGGACTCCCCAGGGCTGACCGCACCCTACATTCACCACGATACCCTGGAGACCACCCTGGAGGCCTCTGCCTTTTTCCGGAACCTCTGGGAAAATGAGGAATTCCGAAGTCTCCTTGGTCAGGCCATCCTGGACCTGAGCGAGACTACCTTTGCCCCGGACCGGGTGGAATCGGTCCTGACCCGGCTGCGGTCTTCTATGGAAGGCCCCATGGCCCTCCATGATCGGCGCTGGTACAGCACGGGCTTGGAGGACTTCTACAAAAAGACGGACAGCAATCTGAAATTCTTCCGGGAGCGTCCGGAGGCCATCCGGCAGATCCTGGCCCAGTACGGCCTGCTGTAGCCCCGCCTCAGCCCCACATTGCCGCCACCAGAGCGCACAATATTGCCCCCAAAGCCGTCGGGAGGATCGCCGCTAAGGCCGTCCACCGGCGGCTGTTTGTCTCCTTGTAAACCGTAAGCAGGGTTGTGGAGCAGGGCCAGTGGAAGAGAGTGAAAATCACCGTGCAGACTGCCTTTCTTGTGCACCAGCCGTTGGCCAGAAGCACAGTTTTCAGGGCGGCCGGATCTCCCAGGCCCTGGAGACTGCTTTGGCTCAGGTAGGCCATCAGGGCAATGGGCAGGACGATCTCGTTGGCGGGAAGCCCCAGCAGGAAGGCCAGCAGCAGCACCCCATCCAGGCCCAGGAAGGTGCCCATGGGCTCCAGGGCCCTGGCCAGGCAGGAAAGCAGGGTCCCGTTCCCGGTCCGGCAATTGGCCAATATCCACAGGACCATCCCCGCAGGAGCCGCCACGGCGGCGGCTCTGCCCAGGACGAAGAGGGTACGGTCCAGGGCCGAGCGGACCAGCACCTTGCCCACCTGAGGAACACGGTAGCTGGGCAGCTCCAGAGCGAAGGCGGAACTCTGGCCCCGGAGCACTGTGGCGCTGAGCAGTGCCGTCACACCAAGGGTTGCCCCTACCGCGGCGGCCACCGCTGCCGTCATGATTGCTGCCTGTAGGAGGCTGGAGCCTCCGGCGAAGAACAGCGTCACCAGGGTGATGAGCAGCGGGAACCGGCCGTTGCAGGGCACCAGACTGTTGGTCAGGATGGCAAGGAGCCGCTCCCGGGGAGAATCAATGATCCGGCAGCCCACAACCCCCGCCGCGTTGCAGCCGAAGCCCATGCACATGGTCAGGGCCTGCTTGCCGCAGGCCTTGCAGCGGTGGAAGGGTTTATCCAGGTTAAAGGCGATCCGGGGCAGATAGCCCACATCCTCCAGCAGGGTGAACAGGGGGAAGAAGATCCCCATAGGCGGCAGCATCACCGCCACCACCCAGGCGGTGGTCCGCCAGGCACCCTGGACCAGGATGCCCCGGAGCCAGCCGGGAAGGACCTGACAGAGGGTCCACAGGGCTGCCTCTCCCAGGCCGAAGAGCCTGGTCAGCCCATCGGAAAGAAAATTCGCCCCCACAATGGTGAGCCAGAAGACAAAGGCCAGCAGACCCAGCATGACGGCGGTGCCGGTGTACTTTCCTGTAAGGATCCGGTCCGCCTGCCGGTCACGGCTTCCGTTTTTTCCGGCCCCGTAGGTGACCACCCCCTGGCACAGCTTCTCCGCCAGCAGCACCGGAGTAGAGGCCAGACTGTCCTGGATCTTTGCCTGGTCCAACCCAAAGTCCCGGACTGGCACCCGCTTTTCCCACAGCCCCAGCTCCCGCAGCAGGCTCGGCTCTCCCTCCAGCAGCTTCAGAGCCTGGAACCGTGTCAGGCCTCCGGCTGTCAGCTGCTCCACTGCCGCCTCCATCTCCGGCGGATAGGGGATCCGGATGGGCACCGGGTCCGGCCCCAGGCACAGATCGTTCAGAGCGGTCTTCATGTTCTCCAGGCTCCCTTTGTCCCGGGCCACAACGCCGACAACCGGGACACCCAGCCGCTTTGCCAGCAGCTCCAAGCGTAGACCGATCCCCTTTTTCGCCGCCTCATCCAGAAGGTTCACACAGACCAGCACCCGGGGGGTGATCTCCAGGATCTGAAGCACCAGATTCAGGCCGCGCTCCAAGGCGGTGCCGTCGCACACCGCGATCACCGCATCCGGCTCCTCCTGGCACAGAAAGCTCCGGGCCACCTGCTCCTCCGGGGAGTGGGACAGGAGGGAATAGGTCCCTGGCAGGTCTACCAGGGTGTAGGCGTTTCCCCCGATGGTGGAGCTTCCCTGGGCCAGGGCCACGGTTTTTCCGGGCCAGTTGCCGGTGTGCTGCCGGAGTCCTGTGAGCGCATTGAACAGCGTGGATTTTCCCACGTTGGGATTCCCCGCCAGAGCCACCCGAAAGGCCCTCATGGCTGCTCCTCCCCCAGCAGCACCCCGGCGCTGTCCTCCCGCCGCAGGGCAATGAGGCTGCCCCGGAGGGCATAGGCCGCCGGATCTCCGCCGGGGGAGAGGAAGGCGCAGCGAACCAGGGTCCCCTCCACCAGCCCCAGCTCCTGGAGCCTGCGCCGCATGGGGCCCGCCGTCACAAGGCCCCGGACCCGTCCGGACTGGCCGGGGGCCAGGTCACAAAGTCTATCCATAAAACGTCACCTCGTTATTCCGTTTCGAAGACTGGGCTTCGTGACCATGCTATGTAGATCCGGGGAAGTGGGTGCAAAAACAGGCGGCGCTTTTCCGCTTGACGAACGGGGATAACATGGTATAATGATTAAGAAGTATGCCCTTCTCAACGAATCTCAGGGCAATATAGGAGAATTGCGTTCTATGAATTACGATGTACTCATTATCGGTGCGGGCCCCGGCGGCATTTTTTCCGCCTATGAGCTGGTGCTGCGGAATCCTGAACTGAAAATCGGCGTGCTTGAGGCCGGTCACCCCCTGAATAAGCGGAAGTGCCCCATCAACGGCACCACCGTCAAGTCCTGCATCGGCTGCAAGACCTGCTCCATCATGTCCGGCTTCGGCGGCGCGGGGGCCTTCTCCGACGGCAAGTACAACATCACCAACGATTTCGGCGGCACCCTCTTTGAGTACATCGGCAAAAAGCGGGCCCTGGACCTGATGAAATACGTGGACGAGATCAATATGGCCTACGGCGGCCAGGGCACCAAACTCTACACCACTGCCGGAACCAAGTTCAAGAAGCTCTGCATTCAGAATGACCTGCACCTGCTGGATGCCTCCGTCCGGCATCTGGGCACCGACATCAACTATGTGGTGCTGGAGAACCTCTACGCCTACCTCCAGGACAAGGTGGACTTCCACTTCGATACCCCGGTGCGCAGCATCCACCAGGTCGGCGACGGCTATGAGGTCTGCTGTGATGAGGCAAGCTTTACCTGCAACCAGTGCGTGGTCTCCGTAGGCCGCAGCGGCAGCAAGTGGATGGAGCAGATTTGCCGGGAAATGGAGATCCCCACCCAGTCCAACCGGGTAGACATCGGTGTCCGGGTAGAGCTCCCCGCCGTGGTCTTCTCCCACCTGACCGATGAGCTCTATGAGAGTAAGATCGTCTACCGGACCCAGAAATACGAGGACAAGGTCCGTACCTTCTGCATGAACCCCAAGGGTGCCGTGGTCAACGAAAACACCAACGGCATCATCACCGTCAACGGCCATAGCTACGAGGACCCTGCCAAACAGACGGAAAACACCAACTTTGCCCTGTTGGTTGCCAAGCATTTCTCCGAGCCCTTCAAGGACTCCAACGGCTACGGCGAGTCCATTGCCCGCCTGAGCAATATGCTGGGCGGCGGCGTCATCGTCCAGCGCTTCGGGGACCTGATCCGGGGCCAGCGCTCCACCCTCAAGCGGATGGAGGAGAGCTTCGTCACTCCCACCCTCAACGCCACCCCCGGCGACCTGAGCCTGGTGCTTCCGAAGCGCATCCTGGACGGAATCATCGAGATGCTCTACGCCCTGGATAAGATCGCCCCCGGCACCGCCAACGATGACACCCTGCTCTACGGCGTAGAAGTCAAGTTCTACAACATGGAGGTAGAGGTGGACGAGCACCTGGAGACCAAGTACAAGGGGCTCTACATCATTGGCGACGGCAGCGGCATCACCCACTCCCTCTCCCACGCCTCCGCCAGCGGCGTCCACGTGGCCCGGCGGATCACGGGGTATGAAGGGTAATTTCATAATTGCGACCACAGCCCGCCCCTCTCGTCAAGGGGCGGGCTGTGACCATTTCATAGGGGACGCTAAGGGGCCTCTAGGTTAGCTCTATCGCATCTCCAAAAGAAAGCAGTCCCTGCCTTCTCCTGCTTGGAGAAGGTGCCGCCGCAGCGGCGGATGTGGAGGGGA
>URGL01000028.1 GCA_900547405.1 uncultured Eubacteriales bacterium | reverse complement strand
GCCCCACACCCGTCAGGGCTTCGCCCTGCCACCCTCTCCCAGGAGAGGGTTTTTGTTTCTTAATACCTGGCCTTGCCGAAATCCTCCGGGTCTCTTGCGTAGGACCTGGCTACTTCCTGGGACACCGTACCGTCCCGGACCAATTTTTGCAGGGCGGCATCCATAAGGATGGAGCCATTTTGGGCATTCATGGCTACGAAGGAATCCATCTGAGGGGTCTTGCCCTCCCGGATCAGATTTCTGATGGCGGAATTGACCACCATGACCTCACAGGCGGCGGCCCGGCCCCTGCTGGTTCTTTTTGGCAGCAGCTGCTGGGACACCACCGCCCGAAGGGTGGTGGAGAGCTGAAGCCGGATCTGCTTCTGCTGGCCCTCCGGGAACACATTGACCATGCGGTCGATGGCATCGGCGGCGGAATTGGTGTGCAGGGTGGCAAAGACTAGGTGGCCGGTCTCGGCGGCGGTGAGGGCCGTTTCGATGGTGTTCAGGTCCCGCATTTCGCCGATGAGGATCACGTCCGGGTCCTCCCGGAGGATGGCCCGGAGGCCATCGGCATAGCTGCGGGTATCGGTGCCCACCTGACGCTGGTTGATGACGCACTGGTCAGGGGTATAGACATACTCAATGGGGTCTTCCAGGGTAATGATGTGGGCGCTGCGGGTCCGGTTGATCCGGTTCAGCACCGCGGCCAGGGTGGTGGACTTGCCGGAGCCCGTCTCGCCGGTGACCAGGACGATGCCCGTCCGGTAGTCCTGGAAGCTGCCCACCACTGGAGGCAGATTCAGCTCCTCCAATTCCGGGATCCGTTCCGCCAATAGGCGGATGGCGGCGGAGAGGCTGCCCTGCTGACGGAACAGGTTGATCCTGGTCCGAATCCCGCAGGGGAAGCTCCTGGCCAGGTCCAGCTCCCCTATGTCTTCGATTTCGGCGTAGCGCTTCCCCGCCAGCTCCCGGCCCAGGTTTTCACAATCCTCAAAGGACAGAGGATAGGCGGTCAGGTTCTCCAGCTGGCCATCCACCCGGCAGCGCACGGGAAGATTGGCCACAATATGTACATCGGAGGCCCGGCGCTCCTTGGCCTGGGCGATCCAATCATCCAACAAACTCATTTGTTTCTCCTTAGCCCGCGGTGGAATTGATGGCCTTGGCGGCCTCGGCGGCGCTGATCTCCCCCCGGAGCACCAGGCGGCGGCAATTCTCCTTCATGGTTACAAAGCCCTCCCGGAGGGCGGTCTCTTTGACGGTCTCGGAATCGGCCTTATTGGACACCATCCGGCGCAGATGGGAATTGAGGGTCAGGATCTCAAACACTGCCCGGCGGCCTCGGGTGCCGGTGTGGAAGCACTCCTGGCAGCCCT
The DNA here is from genome assembly GCA_900547405.1 of uncultured Eubacteriales bacterium. Lineage (GTDB taxonomy): Bacteria > Bacillota > Clostridia > Oscillospirales > Oscillospiraceae > Faecousia. The sequence goes on along the minus strand of URGL01000028.1, from coordinate 28,824 downwards.
CGCCCCTGTAGAACACCGCGTCGGAATCCTCCGGCATACCCAGCATCTCCAGCTCCTCGGCATGAGGCTTATAGACTTTCTTGCAGTGGGGGCAGATCTTGCGGACCAGCCGCTGGGAGATGACACCCCGAAGGGCGCTGGAAATCAGATAAGGCTCCACACCGATGTCCTCCAGACGGTCAATGACGGAAACGGCATCGTTGGTGTGGAGGGTAGACAGCACCAGGTGGCCGGTAATGGCCGCCCGGACGGCGATCTGGGCCGTCTCTCCGTCCCGGATCTCGCCTACGGAGATGATATCCGGGTCCTGGCGGAGGATGGCCCGAAGTCCGGCGGCAAAGGTCATGCCGGTCTTCTCATTGATCTGGCACTGATTGACACCGGGGATATCGTACTCCACCGGGTCCTCCAGGGTCATAATGTTGGTTTCCTCGCTGCACAGCTGCCGGAGCATGGCGCACATGGTGGTGGACTTACCGGAGCCGGTAGGTCCTACGATGAGGATCACGCCGGAGGTATTTTTCAGCAGCGCCTCGTACTTCTCCAGGTCCTCCCCCTCCAGGCCGATGGACTGGCGGCTGACGGACCCGGCGGACTTATCCAGAAGGCGCAGGACCATCTTCTCCCCGTGGACCGTGGGCATGGAGTTGATACGCAGGTCGATGTCCTTGCCCTTGGCGGAATACATGGCCCGGCCGTCCTGGGGGATCTTCCGCTCGGAGATGTTCATGCCGCCCATGATCTTCAGGCGGGAGATCACGGTGGCCTGTAGATTGGAAGGGACCGTGAAGACTCTGCGCAGGGCCCCGTCGATGCGCATCCGCACCACCATTTCCCCCTCCTGGGGCTCCAGGTGAATATCGCTGGCCCGCTCGGCAATGGCCCGCTCGATAACGGAATTGACGAACCGGATGGTAGGGGCCTCGTTGGCGGCATTGTCCGCCGTCTGAGCCATCTGGGCGGGGATGATATCCGTCTGGCTGTCTCCCGCCTCCCGCTTCATTTCCTCAATGGCCCGGGCAGCGCCCTCGTTGCCGTAGAGGGTGCTGATGGCCGACTCTGTTGCCCGCCGGGTGGCGATCATGGGCACCACCTGCTTGTGGGAGGCGGCCTTGATCTCTTCCTGAGCCACAAAGTTCAGGGGGTCCGACATGGCCACGTACAGCTCGTCCTTCACCAGCTTCACCGGCACCACGCAATACTTCTTGGCGATGGACCGGGGTACAAATTTCGCCAGCTCCAAAGGGATGGACACTGCGGTCAGGTCCACAAAATCCACGCCCAGCTGCATCTGCAGCGCCTCAATGAGATGCTGCTCGGTGATCATACCGTTTTCGATCAGCACGTCACCCAGACGCTCCCGGGTCTGCTTCTGTATCGAAAGAGCTTTTTGCAGCTCCTCCTGCCCGATCACCCCGGCGGCAATCAGCAGGTCGCCCAAACGCATATATGCCATGATCGAAATCCTCCATTTGTCGGAATTACGCAATAATTATCACTTTCAGACGAATAATAAGCAATAAATCCGTTTATTTTCGCACTTAACTGCATTTTACCATATGATTTTCCCATTTTCAACCATTTTTTGCCGATTTTTATGTTCGATTGTCGAATAACGCCCGTTACCTTCCTTTGGGGGGAAGGTGGCCCCCCAGGGCCGGAAGATGGGGGCAGGCACCCGGACCCTTTCAGTCACGGCTTCCCCAGTGGGAGAGCTGAGGGGGCGGGTCCCGCAGCTCAGTTTTTGCCGCCCCACACCCGTCAGGGCCTTTGGCCCTGCCACCCTCTCCCAGGAGAGGGCATTTACATATTTCTTCTATTTTTTTGCCTGTACAATTTCACTATTGATTTTTTGATAAAGATATGCTACAATTTGGTCAATTCACGAAGCAGTGCATTGTGACCGCTTCGTATTTTTTTGAGGAGTGACGCACTATGTGTGGAATTGTTGGATTCACCGGCCATCACGCGGCCGCGCCGATTTTGCTGGAAGGACTTTCGAAGCTGGAGTACCGGGGCTATGACTCCGCCGGGTTGGCCGTAAGGGACGGCACCAACCCCGTCCAGATCGTCAAGGCCAAAGGCCGCCTGCGGGCCCTGGCGGAAAAAACGGACAACGGCCTGGCCCTGCCGGGAACCAGCGGCATCGGCCACACCCGCTGGGCTACCCATGGAGAGCCCAGCGAAAACAACGCCCACCCCCACGCCTCCGACGACGGGAACGTGGTAGCCGTCCACAACGGCATCATCGAAAACTATCAGGAGCTCCGGGAGAAGCTGCTGCGCAAGGGCTACCACTTCTACTCCGACACGGATACCGAGGTAGCCGTAAAACTCATCGACTACTATTACAAAAAATACGCCCACACACCTGTGGACGCCATCAATCACGCTATGGTCCGCATTCGGGGCTCCTACGCCCTGGCGGTTCTCTTCAAGGACTATCCCGGGGAGATCTACGCCGCCCGGAAGGACAGCCCCATGATCATCGGTGTCAGCGACGGCGAAAGCTACCTGGCCTCCGATGTGCCCGCCATTCTGAAATACACACGGAAGGTATACTATATCGGCAATATGGAGCTGGCCAGGCTGACCCCGGAGGGGGCCACCTTCTACAACCTGGACGGGGATGAGATCCAGAAGGACCTGGTGGAGATCGGCTGGAGCGCCGAGGCCGCGGAAAAGGCGGGCTTCGAGCACTTCATGATGAAGGAGATCCACGAGCAGCCCAAGGCCGTCAGGGACACCCTTGCCTCCGCCATTCAGGATGGGCAGATCCAATACGACAAGCTGGGCCTTACCCCCCAAGAGCTGGGGGACCTGAACGCCGTCTATATTGTGGGCTGCGGCTCTGCCTACCATGTAGGCGTCACTGCCCAGTATGTGCTGGAGGATCTGGCACGCATTCCCGTCCGGGTGGAGCTGGCTTCGGAATTCCGCTACCGTACTCCCCTGCTTCCGGAGAAGACCCTGGTGATCATCATCAGCCAGTCCGGCGAAACCGCGGACAGCCTGGCCGCCCTGCGGCAGGCCAAGCAATACGGAGCCTCCACCCTGGCCATCGTCAACGTGGTGGGCTCCACCATCGCAAGGGAAGCCGACCATGTATTCTACACTCTGGCAGGGCCGGAAATCGCCGTGGCCACCACCAAGGCCTACTCCACCCAGCTGGCCGCCAGCTATGTACTGGCCATTGCCCTGGCCAAGGCCCGGGGGACCCTGACGGAAGAGGATGCCGCCAGAATGATTGGCGAGCTGGAGACCCTGCCGGACAAGATCGAGAAGCTGCTGGAAAACAAGGAACGGATCCAGTGGTTCGCCTCCAAGCAGGTGGCGGCAAAGGACATCTTCTTCATCGGCCGGGGCATCGACTACGCCATCTCCCTGGAGGGAAGCCTAAAAATGAAGGAGATCAGCTATATCCACTCGGAGGCCTACGCCGCCGGAGAGCTGAAGCACGGCACCATCAGCCTGATCGAGCCCAACACCCTGGTGGTGGGCATCCTGACCCAGCAGGACCTGTATGAGAAGACCCTGAGTAACCTGCTGGAGTGCAAAAGCCGGGGGGCCTATCTGATGGCCCTGACCTGCAACGGCAACTACAGCATCGAGGACAGCGCCGATTTCGTCATCTATATTCCCAAAACGGACCCCCACTTCGCCGCCTCCCTGGGGGTGATCCCCTTGCAGCTGCTGGGATACTACGTCAGCGTCGCCAAGGGACTGGACGTGGATAAGCCCAGAAATCTGGCAAAGAGTGTGACGGTTGAGTAAGTTTTACCCCGCCTCGGAAACGAGGCGGGGTAATCCATTTTACTTGAAGTATTTCACAGCGGCCTCGAACATACGGATATCGTACTGTCCGGGGACGTTGGCGTAGAGGTCCTTGCCGATACGCTCACTGTGGCCCATTTTGCCGAAGACACGGCCGTCGGGAGAGGTAATGCCCTCGATGGCGCAGATGGAGCCGTTGGGGTTGAAGGCAGCGTCCATGGTGGGGTTTCCTTCCAGATCCACATACTGGGTGGCGATCTGGCCGTTGGCGGCCAGCTGCTTTACCAGCTCCTCACTTGCCAGGAACTTGCCCTCGCCGTGGGAGACGGGCACATTGTAGATGTCGCCCACCTGGGTCAGGCTCAGCCAAGGAGACTTGTTGGAAGCCACCCGGGTGCGGACAATGCGGCTCTGGTGCCGTCCGATGGTGTTGTAGGTCAGGGTGGGGCAGGCTGCATCGGTGTTGATGATCTTGCCGTAGGGTACCAGCCCCAGCTTGATCAGGGCCTGGAAGCCATTGCAAATGCCGCACATCAGGCCGTCCCGGTCCTTCAGCAGCCTCATGACCTGCTCCTGGATGGCAGGATTCCGGAAGAAGGCGGTGATGAACTTGGCGGAGCCGTCGGGCTCATCGCCGCCGGAGAAGCCGCCGGGGATGAAGATCATCTGGCTGTCCCCGATCCGCTTGGCCACATCCTCCACGGACCGGGCCACGTCATCGGCGGTCAGGTTCCGGATGACGGCGATATCCGCCTCTGCCCCCGCGGCCAGAACAGCCCGGGCGGAATCGTACTCGCAGTTGGTGCCGGGGAAAACGGGGATCAGGACCTTGGGCTTGGCGGTCTTGACCGCGGGAGCAGGATAGGAAGCTGCCTTGTAGTCGAAGGTGGGAACTTCTTTCTCGGCCTCCAGGGTCTTGGTGGGGTAGACCTTCTCCAGGGTAGCGGTATTCAGTTCATACAGCTCCCGGATGGAGACGGTCTCATCATCCAGGGTGATCTGAGGCTCGGCAGTGGTAACGCCGATCTTATGGCCGAAGTCGCAGTCCTCGGTGAGCTCGGCAACGATGTCGCCGTAGCCGCAGTCCGTATCCTCGCCTGTAAATCCAACGGAATTGCCGAAGGACATCTTCATGACCGCCTCGGAAACACCACCGGCATCCACGGCCCAGGCGGCCTTTACTTTACCGGCCTGGCAAAGCCCATGGAATCTCTCCCAGGTGTCCTTCAGGCCTTCATAGGTGCCGTCGGAGCCGAAGCAGTAGACGCTGTGGCCCCCCTCCTTGAATTCATTGGAAATAACCTCCTGGGCCTTCAGGGGGGCAATGGCGAAGGAGATCACCGTGGGAGGCACGTCCTTGTCCAGGAAGGTGCCGGACATGGAGTCCTTGCCGCCGATGGCCGCGGCATCCAGACTCAGCTGGGCCGTCAGAGCGCCAAGCAGCGCCTCAAAGGGCTTGCCCCACCGTTCGGGATCATTTCTCAGCTTTTCAAAGAATTCCTGGAGGGTCAGATAGGCCTTCTTGTAGTCCGCACCGGCGGCAAGGATCTTCGCCATGGAAGAAATGACGCTCATCTGGGCTCCCACAAAGGGATCGGCGCTGAGCAGCTCCGGATCACAGCCCCAGGCCATGACGCTGGCGGCATCGGTCTGCTCCCCGGGCAGCACCGGCAGCTTGGCCGCCATTGCCTGGGTGGGAGTCGCCTGGTTTCTGCCGCCGAAGGGCATCAGCAGGCTGCCCGCGCCAATGGTGGCATCGAACCGCTCCACCAGGCCCCGCTGGGAGGCGTAGCGCAGCTGAGAGGCCATCTCCCGCAGGCTGGCATCGGGAATGTCCAGCGGAGCAGGCTCGGAAACCGTCACCTGGGCGTGCTTCACGGCACCGTTGGTGTTCAGGAACTCTCTGCTCAGATTGGCGATCTCGCGGCCCTTCCAGGACATGACCATCCGGGCTTCCTCGGTGACCACGGCAACCCGGTAGGCCTCCAGGTTTTCCTTCTCGGCGGCGGCAATAAAGGCCTCCGCATCCTCGGGGGCTACCACCACTGCCATCCGCTCCTGGGACTCGGAGATCGCCAGCTCGGTGCCGTCCAGGCCGTCATATTTTTTCCGAACTGCATCCAGGTCGATGCGCAGGCCGTCGGCCAACTCGCCGATGGCCACGGACACACCGCCGGCACCGAAGTCGTTGCAGCGCTTGATGAGCCGGGTCACCTTGCTGTCGCGGAACAGCCGCTGGATCTTCCGCTCCTCCGGGGCGTTGCCCTTCTGGACCTCGGAGGCCATGGTGGTCAGGGACTTCATATTGTGGCTCTTCGAGGAGCCGGTGGCGCCGCCAATGCCGTCCCGGCCGGTGCGGCCACCCAGCAGGATCACAATGTCCCCAGGGGCGGGGCACTCCCGGCGCACATTCCGGGCAGGAGCAGCGGCAACCACAGCGCCGCACTCCAGACGCTTGGCCACATATCCGTCGTGGTACAGTTCCGCCACATGGCCTGTGGCCAGGCCGATCTGGTTGCCGTAGGAGGAGTAGCCCGCGGCAGCGGTCTGGCAGAGCTTCCGCTGGGGCAGCTTGCCGGGGAGGGTATCCTTCAAAGGGGTCCGGGGATCTCCGGCACCGGTGACCCGCATGGCCTGGTGCACATAGGCCCGGCCGGAGAGAGGATCCCGGATGCAGCCGCCGATGCAGGTAGCCGCGCCGCCGAAGGGCTCGATCTCCGTGGGGTGATTGTGGGTCTCGTTTTTGAACATCAGCAGCCAGTCCTGGTCTTCTCCGTTGACTGTGGCCGTGACGTGGATGGAGCAGGCGTTGATCTCCTCGCTCTCGTCCAGCTCCGGGAGCTTGCCCTGCTTTTTCAGGAGCTTGGTGCCGATGGTGGCAATGTCCATCAGGGTCTGAGGCCGCTGAGCGGCCTTTTCCTCTCCGTAAACCGCCACCCGGGCAGCCAGGTACTCGTCATAGGCCTTCTGCACCGCCTTGTCATGGATGGTGACCTTGTCCAGATGGGTGGAGAAGGTGGTATGGCGGCAGTGATCGGACCAGTAGGTATCCACCACCCGGATCTCCGTAATGGTGGGATCCCGGTGCTCCTGGTCCCGGAAATAGGCCTGGAGGAATTTCAGATCGTCCAGGTCCATGGCAAGGCCCAGTTTTTCCAGCAGAACGGAAAGAGCCGCCTCATCCATGGCAATAAAGCCCTCCACAGTGGGGACGGTCTCGGGGATGGCATAATCAATGGCCAGGGTCTCCGGCAGGGCCAGAGAGGCCTCCCGGCTCTCCACCGCGTTGATGACGTACTTCTTGATGGCCGCCAGCTCTTCCTCCGTCACCTTGCCGGAAAGCACATAGACCTTGGCGGTGCGCACAGTCGGGCGGTTGCCCTGGGAGATGATCTGGATGCACTGGGCAGCGGAATCCGCCCGCTGGTCATACTGGCCGGGCAGAGGCTCCACGGCGAAGACCAGGTCCCCCTGAGGGACCTCATAGGACACGTTGTCCACCTGGGGCTCGGAGAAAACGGTGTTGACGGCGGAATCGAAGAGGGGCTTCCCGATGTTCTCCGCGTCATAGCGGTTCAGCACCCGGAGCCCCGTCAGGCTGCGGATACCCAGAAAGTCCTGAATTTCCTTCAGGAGGCCCTTCGCCTCCTGGGTCTGGCCTTCCTTTTTTTCTACATATACACGATAAACCATGTGGAGTCCTCCCTATTATTTCAGTGCCTGCAAGGCCCGCTGGCCGATATCGCTTCTGCGGTAGGCATTCTCGAATTTCACACCGTCGCAGAGGCGGTAGGCTTCCCGAATGGCCTCCTCCAGAGTATCCGCTACGGCGGTGGTACCGGTGACCCGGCCGCCGGAGGTGACCAGCTTGCCGGTCTCGTCCAGCTTGGCGCCGGCCACATAGGTATGGGCCTTGGCCTCCTGGGTCATCGTGATGGGATAGCCCTTCTTGTAGGACACGGGGTAGCCTTTGGACGCAAGGATCACGCAGCAGGCGTTTTTGTCAGAGAATCTGACCTCGGTGTCCGCCAGGGTGCCGTTGGTGGTTGCCTGCATAACGGTCAGCAGGTCGCTTTCCAGCAGGGGCAGCACCACCTGGGTCTCAGGGTCGCCAAAGCGGCAGTTGTATTCAATGACCTTGGGGCCCTTGGGGGTCAGCATAAGGCCGAAGTACAGGCAGCCGGTAAAGGTCCGGCCCTCGGCATTCATAGCCTGGATGGTGGGCAGGAAGATTTTTTCCATGCACTCCCGGGCAATTTCCGGAGTGTAGTAGGGATTGGGTGCCACGGTGCCCATGCCGCCGGTGTTGAGGCCGGTGTCATTGTCCCCTGCCCGCTTGTGGTCCATGGAGGAGATCATAGGCTTCACGGTCTTGCCGTCTGTGAAGGACAGGACGCTGACCTCGGGACCGGTAAGAAACTCCTCAATGACGATGTGCTCGCCGCTCTTGCCGAAGACCTTATCCGCCATCATGGACTTGACGGCCTCCCGGGCCTCCTGCCGGGTCTGGGCAATGATGACACCCTTGCCCAGGGCCAGGCCGTCAGCCTTGATGACCGTAGGAATGGGGGCGGTTTCCAGGTACCGAAGGGCAGAGTCCATATCGTTGAAGACCTCATACTCCGCCGTAGGAATGCCGTACTTCTTCATCAGATTCTTGGAGAAGACCTTGCTGCCCTCGATGATGGCGGCGTTGGCCTTGGGGCCGAAGCAGGGAATGCCCTTGCCGTTCAGGGCATCCACCGCCCCCAGGACCAGAGGATCGTCTGGGGCCACAACGGCGTAATCGATTTTATTCTCTACCGCAAAATCTACAATTTTCCCGATATCCGTGGCCCCGATGGGAACGCAGACCGCGTCCTCCGCCATGCCCCCGTTGCCGGGGAGGGCGTATATCGTTTCTACGGACTGATTTTCTTTCAGCTTCTTGATGATGGCGTGCTCCCGCCCGCCGCCGCCGACTACCAGAATCTTCATATTGACCAACCTTTCTTAAACACCTCATCCGTCAGGGCTGCGCCCTGCCACCTTCCCCGGTGGGGATGGCTTATGATCAGTGGTGGAACAGCCGCATACCGGTGAAGGCCATAACAATGCCGTCTTTGTCGCACTCCTCGATGACCAGGTCATCCCGGATGGAGCCGCCGGGCTGGGCAATATAGCTGACACCGGAGGCATAGGCCCGCTTGATGTTATCCGCGAAGGGGAAGAAGGCATCGGAGCCCAGAGAAACCCCACGGATGGCATCCAGGTAGGCCCGCTTGTCCTCGGCTGTGAGCCGCTCGGGCTGCTCCGTGAAGTAGTTCTGCCAGATGCCCTCGGCGCAGACATCCTCTTCATTGCCGTTGATATAGCCGTCAATGACGTTGTCCCGGCCCGGACGGCCCAGATCCTTCCGGAAGGGCAGATTCAGGGTCTTGGGATGCTGCCGCAGGAACCAGGTGTCCGCCTTGGAGCCCGCCAGCCGGGTGCAGTGGATCCGGGACTGCTGGCCCGCGCCCACACCGATGGCCTGGCCGTCATAAGCGAAGCAGACGGAGTTGGACTGGGTATATTTCAGAGTAATGAGGGCTACGATCAGGTCCTCTTTGGCACTGTCGGGCAGCTCCTTCTTTTCGGTGACGATATTGTTCAGCAGGTCCGCGTCGATCTTGAAGTTGTTCCGGCCCTGCTGGAAGGTAACACCGTAAACCATCTTGGTCTCCTGAGGGGCCGGGACGTAATCGGCATCGATGGCGACTACATTATAGTTGCCATTGCGCTTGGTTTTCAGGATCTCCAGGGCTTCCGCACTGTAGCCGGGGGCGATGACACCGTCGGAAACCTCTCTCGCAATCAGCTTGGCGGTAAGGGCATCGCACTCGTCAGACAGAGCCACCCAGTCGCCAAAGGAGCACATCCGGTCCGTGCCCCGGGCCCGGGCATAGGCGCAAGCCAGAGGGGATTCCTCCAACCCAACAACGTCATCCACAAAGCAAGCCTTTTTCAGGCTCTCCGGCAGCGCCTTGCCAATGGCGGCAGAGGTGGGAGACACATGCTTAAAGGAGGTGACGGCGCACTTACCGGTGGCTTCCTTTAATTCCTTCACCAGCTGATAGGAATTCAGTGCGTCCAGAAAGTTGATATAGCCGGGACGGCCGTTCAGGATGGTGACAGGCAGCTCGGAGCCATCGGCCATGTAAATGGAGGCAGGCTTCTGGTTTGGGTTGCAGCCGTATTTCAAAGCAAATTCTTTCATGGTTTCCTCCCCTTATTCGTAGCGGTTGATGACCTTCTGCCGGTATTCGCCGGTTGCGAGATCGGTATAGCGGACAAACAGCGAGATCTTATTATCCTCGTTGAGGGTTTTCCACAGGGTATCCACAAAGGCTTCCATGTCCTGGGGGATCGCCACCCGCTCCGGCTCCCCCTGGAAGGTGGGGATCACAGGATTTCCGTCGCAGACATAGGTGTGCAGGAAATGGCCCAGGCCGGGGATGGGATCATAGTCGTAGGTATAGCGGTTGCAGCCCCTGCCCTCCAGGTCGGAGGCCTTCAGGATAGACATCTTATAGCTGCCATCGGGGCTCAGCAGACCGGAGATGCGGGGGGTCCAGTTGGGGCCGTCATGCTCAAATTTTCGGGTCCGCAGAGCCTCTTCCATGGTCTTGCCCTTTTCCAGGAAGTCCCGGATGGTGTCGGTCTGGTCTCCGTTGGTGACGATCAGGGCCCGGCCCAGCTGGCGGACAGGATGATAGATGATGAGGCTGGGGTCCTCCATTTTGCTGGGGTCATAGGCCTCGGTGCGGATGCCGTCAGGCTCCAGAGCGAAGATCCGGTTTCGGCTGTTGACGCTGCGGCCCATAATGAAATAGGCGGCCACAGACTCTTTCCCGTCAGGGGTCAGCCCCAGAACGATGCCTCGGCCAGGGTAGCGGTTGGCAGAGAGCTTTTCTCCCATATTGCCGATTTCGTAAACATTCATGTCCTTATTCCCCTTTTTCATTTTGAATGGCCGCACAGACCTGTTCCGCCGCCCGGGGAAGCAGCAGCCATTCCGCCTGCTCCATGACCCGGCGCTGCAACACCTCCGGCGTATCCCCCGGGAGGATCTCCACCGCCTTCTGGGCGATGATCTCTCCGCCGTCGGGTATCTGATTGACAAAGTGGACGGTAGCCCCCGTGACCTTCACCCCTTTTTGAAGGGCCGCCTCATGGACCCGCAGGCCGTAGAAGCCCTCTCCGCAGAAGGAGGGGATGAGGGAAGGGTGCACATTGAGGATACGCTTGGGGTATCTGTCCGTAAAGTTTCCGGACAGAATGCTCATAAAGCCCGCCAGGATGATGACCTGGATCTTGTATTCCTCCAGAGTTTCCAGCAGGGCCTTTTCAAAGCCCTCCTGTCCTCCCAGCTCTTTTTTCAGCAGGACTCTGGTCGGGATCCCCACCTTTTTCGCCCGCTCCAGGGCAAAGGCCTTCCGGCTGTTGGATACCACCAGGGCAATTTCGCCGCTGCACAGCTCTCCTCTGGTTTGGGAATCGATGAGCGCCTGCAGATTGGTGCCGCCGCCGGAAACCAGGACCGCAATCTTGGTTTTCATTCCAGGATCACCTTTTCCTCGTTCTCGACGATCTCACCGATGACATAAGCGGTCTCGCCGCAGCCATTCAGGATCTCCAGAGCCGTATCCACCTGGCCGGCCGGAACCACCACACTCATGCCCACACCCATATTGAAGGTGTTGAACATATCCCGCTCGGGGATCTTGCCGGCTTCGGCGATCAGATGGAAGATGGGCAGGATCCGCACATCCGCCTTTTTGATCTTGGCGCAGAGGCCGTTGGGGATGCTGCGGGGGATGTTCTCGTAGAAGCCGCCGCCGGTGATGTGGCTGATGCCCTTCACGTCCACCTTCGCAAGCAATGCCAGAATGGACTTGACATAGATCCTGGTGGGGGTCAGCAGGGTCTCCAGAATGGACTTGCCGCCAAGGGCCTCATTGGGCTCTTTCAGGCTCTCATTGTGCTCCACATCGAAGACCTTGCGCACCAGGCTGAATCCGTTGGAGTGAACACCGGTGGAGGCCAAGGCGATGACCACATCTCCCGGGCGCATTCTGGAGTTGTCGATGATCTTTTTCTTGTCCACAATGCCCACGCTGAAACCCGCCAGATCATAATCGTCCACAGGCATCATGCCGGGATGTTCGGCGGTCTCGCCGCCGATCAGAGCCGAACCGGCCTGGACGCAGCCCTCGGCCACGCCGCCAACGATCTCAGCAATGCGCTCCGGCACATTTTTGCCGCAGGCGATGTAATCCAGGAAAAACAGAGGCTTCGCGCCGCAGCAGATCACGTCGTTGACGCACATGGCAACGCAGTCAATGCCGATGGTGTCGTGCTTGTCCAGAAGCTGGGCAATGCGCAGCTTGGTGCCCACGCCATCGGTGCCGGAAACCAGCACAGGCTCCTCCATTCCAGCAATGGGCAGGCCAAAGCAGCCGCCGAAACCGCCTACATCGTCCAGGCAGCCTTCGTTTTTGGTCCGGGCAATGTGCTTCTTCATCAGCTCCACGGCCTTGTAGCCGGCAGTGATGTCTACACCGGCGGCGGCGTAGCTGGCAGACTGAGAGTTTTTATGATCCATGTTAAAATCTCCTTTTTGACTGTAGCATCCTTTTCGGATTTTCAAATGTTTGGGTACCTGCTGCCCCCCTCCGTCTCGGCTTCACCGGAGGGGATGGCCTGATTCACTCTTTGCCGTTCCAGCAGTAGGTGCATACATCGCATTCCGGCAGGTCGATGGCCTCCAAAATGCCCTCCAGGGTCTGATATTCCAGGGAAGTAAAGTGCAGCTTTTCGCAGATGGTTTCCCGGAGCTTCCTGCCCCGCTCGGTGGTTCCGTCCATGTACTCGTCCAGATGCTTGAAGCCCTCTTCCCCTTCCAGCTCCAGAATGGTGGAGCGGGCAATGAGTTCGTTTTCGGAGTTGGACCGGGAGAAATTCAGGTATTTACAGGCATAGAGGATAGGGGGGCAGGCGGAGCGGATGTGCACATCCTTGGCTCCGTGCTCATAAAGGAAATCCACGGTCTCTCTCAGCTGGGTGCCCCGAACGATGGAGTCGTCCACAAACAGGAGCTTCTTGTCCCGGATCAGCTCGTCTACAGGGATCTGCTTCATCTTCGCCACCATGTTCCGCTCACTCTGGTTAGAGGGCATGAAGCTCCGGGGCCAGGTGGGCGTATACTTGATAAAGGGCCGGGCGAAGGGCACGCCGCTCTCGTTGGCGTAGCCAATGGCGTGGGGGGTGCCGGAGTCCGGAACGCCGCCTACATAGTCCAGGTCCTGGGCAACGCCGTTTTCTTTGTCGGCCTTGGCCATGATCCGGCCGTTGCGATAGCGCATGACCTCTACGTTCTTGCCCTCGTAGCAGGAGGTCGGATAGCCGTAGTAGGACCAAAGGAAGGCACAGATCTTTTTCTTGTCTCTGGGAGGGGAAAGCACCGTGTCTCCGTCGGCGGTAAGCTCCACCACCTCTCCGGGGCCCAGCTCCCGGTAGTATTCGTAGCCCAGCTTCTCACCGGCGTAGTCCTCAAAGGTAACACAGCAGCCCTCGGCGTTCTTTTCCAGGATGATGGGGAGCCGGCCCAGCTTGTCCCGGGCGGCAATGAGCTTGCCGTCATCCTTCAGGATCAGGATGGAGGCAGTGCCCTCGATCATATCCTGAGCAAAACGAATGCCCTCCGCAAAGCTGCTTTTCTGGTCGATGAGAGCGGAGATCAGCTCGTTGGAGTTGACCTTTCCTCCGCTCATGGCTTCGAAATGGCCGCCGCTGAAGGACAGATACTGCCGAAGCAAAGCCTCGGCGTTATGAATGACGCCAATGGTGCAGATGGCGTAGGTACCCAGCTCAGACCGGATGAGCAGGGGCTGGGGGTCGGTGTCGGAGATGCAGCCGATGGCGGCGCAGCCCTTCATCTCCCCTAAAATGCCCTCGAACTTGGTCCGAAAGGGGGAATTTTCAATATTATGGATCTCCCGCTGGAGACCGGCCTCCTTGTCGTAGGCTGCCATGCCGCCCCGGCGGGTACCCAGGTGGGAGTGATAATCGGTGCCGAAAAATACGTCCAGAATACAGTCTCTGTGAGAAACCGCTCCAAAAAATCCGCCCATTGTGTTTCCTCCCGTTTTTTAACCAAAAATTTCTTTTTGCAGCGCCGCGTCCTTCTGCAGGACCTTTTCTTTGTCCGCCGCCCGCTTCTCGTCCAGCTTCCGGGCAAGATCCCCATCGGAAACCGACAGGATCTGGGCTGCCAGCAGGGCCGCATTGACACCGCCGTTGATGGCTACCGTAGCCACAGGAATGCCGGAGGGCATCTGCACCGTGGAAAGAAGCGCGTCCATACCGTCCAGCACCGGCCCCTTGCAGGGGATGCCGATCACAGGAAGGGTCGTATCGGCGGCGATGGCTCCCGCCAGATGGGCTGCCATGCCGGCTGCCGCGATCAGTGCCCCAAAGCCCTGCTCCCGGGCGGACAGAGCAAAGGCCCTTGCCTCCTCCGGAGTCCGGTGGGCGGAGAAGATGTGGCACTCATAGGGAATGCCCAGCTCCGTCAGGGTATCCATACTCTTCCGCAAAATTGGAAGATCACTGTCACTTCCCATGATAATTCCAACTTTTTTCATCATTTTACCTCCTAAAAAGCGCAAAGGGCTCACTCACCCTCCTGAAAAGGAACGCAAGCAAGCCCAGACGGTCGGCAAAAAATTTTCCCTTACTCCATGTGGTGCTCCACTGATCCGTCAGTCATAAGGGTTCGTATTGACAGTGCCCATTATACCACGGTCCTCCCTTTTTCGTCAAGAAAGCAGATGCACCGAATTTGGAAAGTTTTCCCCAAAAACCATGTGGAATGTGTCAATTCGATATGTTTTTACCCAATCATATTAAAGCCCATCACCACAACGCCCAAAATCACCAATACCACGCCGGTAGCCCGGTTCAATGTCTTGGGAGTGGCCTTGTTGGCAAACACCGCGGCGATCCGGGCCCACAGCAGCGTAAAGACCACACACAGGACAAACACAGTCCAGTCCGGCGTCCCTCCAATGGCAAAGTGGGACACGGCACCGGTGAAGGCAGTGAAGGCCATAATGAATACGCTGGTGCCCACGGCGGTCTTCAGCTCGTAGCCCAAGACGCTGGTGAGGATGAGGAGCATCATCATGCCGCCGCCTGCGCCAATAAAGCCGCAGATAAAGCCAATGAGGCAGCCGCAGACCAGGGACTGGATGGCCCGCTTTTTCGCGGAGACACCCTCCATAGCCTCCTTGGTGGTCATCACCGGTCTCACAATGAACTTAATGCCCAGCAGGAACGTCATAAACACGGAGAAGCTGCCCATGGTCTGAGAGGGCAGCAGGCTCGCCACATAGCTGCCCACCACCGTAAAGGCCAGCACGGAAAGCATCATAATGATCCCGTTTTTGATATCCAGGTTTTTGTTCTTCCCATAGGTGTAGGCGGACACGGCACTGGCCAGCACATCGGAGGACAGGGCAATGCCCACGGCCATATAGGGGTCCATGTGCAAAAAGGTGATCAGCATGGGGCTGATGACTGCCGCGGCGCTGAGGCCGGCAAAGCCGGTGCCTAGGCCCGCCCCCATACCGGCAAAAAAGGTGACTGCAATGGTAATTAAAAGCTGCATATTAATCAATTCCCTTCAAAATTTTGTCCATATTCCGGCTCATAATGTCCATGGTCTCAAAGAAAGCCCGTTTTTCCCCTTCACTGATGCCATGAAACAGAGTCTCAAAAAAGTCCGTCTGCATCCTCCGGCCTGCCTCTATGATGGGCATGGCCTTTTCCGTCAGGCTCAGGTCCCGCTTGCGCCGGTCCCCCTGGACCTCCTTCCGGCAGAGATACCCCTCCCGGACCATTCGGTCCACATGCTGGGACACCAGATTGGCCTTGATACTGCGCACCTCTACAATATCCCGGGCCGTGGTGTACTCCGGGTTGTTGGCCAGAAAAAGCAGGATGTCCAGAGACACCTCCGGCACATTCCAGGCCTTGCAGACCTTTTTCTGGGCAGCTTTGTAGGCGGCCATGAATTTTTTTGTCAGTTCCACCGCTGGAAGCACTTTCTTTCACTCCCTTCAAAAATAGATAGTTCAGATATGGACTAAATAATAGCACCGGCCCTTGGGTTTGTCAAGGGCCGGTGTGTAGAAATCTTAAAAAACGCTTATGTGGGGACTTTCCGCATCCAAGTGCCTGCTGCCCCTCATCCGTCTCGGCTGCGCCGAGCCACCTTCCCCCTGGGGGAAGGCGGCTATTGGCAGAGCTTTTGCAGCTCCGCTTCTCCCCGCTGGTACTCCAGCTTATGGCACAGGGCCAGATAGCTTTTGCTTCCGAAGCGGGCAATGTAGTCCATCAGCTGTTCGCTGTCCGTCATGCCGGTGAGCAGGAACAGCAGCTCCTGGCCGTCGCCGAAGGCATCCAGGCAGAAGGAAATTGCCCGGTCGATGGCCTCACCCAGTGCCTCTGCCTGGGCTTTCCGAGGCACCAAGGACTTCTGAAAGGCCTCCTTCAGGAAGGGATCCAGCTGTTCCCGGTCCCGGAGCCGCCGGTCTTTTGCCTCCGTTAAAAATTCCTCCAGCTGTTTTTGGGCCTGCTCCTCCAGGCTCTGCTCTTCGGGGCCGCAGAGGCGGAATGCCCGCTTGGTATCCAGGGCCCTTTTCCTCTGGCGCAGAAATTCCTCTAAGGTGCCCCCTTGACCAAGATAGGCTTTCAGGCAAACCTGGAGGGCCACCGCCTGCCTGTCCAGCCGGGTGTAGGTCCAGGCCAGGCGGCGCAGCTGCTCCAGCAGCAGGCCCACCAGGGTGAAGCGCTCCCCAAAGTCCCCGGACCTCGCCATGGCGATCCTGTCCCGGCGGGTTCCGTCCTCTGCCTCCCCGGACAGGAGCTCCTTGACACCGTAATCCCGGCCGTATTTCCGATAGAGCCGGTAATAGCCATAAAAATCCTTGGCAGTCTCTTCGTAGTTCAAAAACTCCGCCGCCAGCTCCTGACTGACGGGCAGATCCAGGGCCTCATAGCTTTGCAGCAGGACTGACAGGTCCTCCCAGCCCCGGGCCGTGACGTAGCAGGGCTCTGCTTCCTCCCGGGACACATGGTAAAACCGTTCCGGCTTCAGCCCCAGATAGCTCAGCACCGCCCCATGGAGACGGTGCCGGGCGGCATAATCCAGGAACGTCTCCACCTCCGGCCGGATGTTCAGGACCCGAAGCCGGTCCAGGGTCACAATATCAAAATCACGAACGGATTTGTTGTATTCCGGGGGATTCCCCGCCGCCACGATGACCCAGCCCTCAGGCAGGGCATGGGTGCCGAAGGTCTTGTTCTGCAAAAACTGAAGCATGGTGGGCGCCAAGGTCTCTGAGACACAGTTGATCTCGTCCAGGAACAAAATGCCCTGATCTTTTCCTGTGGCTGCCATGGCATCATACACCGCGCCGATGATTTCGCTCATGGTGTATTCCGTCACGGCGTAGGCCTTTCCTCCGTAGGTCTTCTCTTTGATCTGGGGCAGGCCTACGGCGCTCTGCCGGGTGTGGTGGGTCATGGTGTAGGCAACCAGGGGCAGTCCCTCCTCCCGGGCGATCTGGGAGACAATGGCCGTCTTGCCAATGCCCGGCGGCCCCATCAGAAGCAGGGGGCGCTGGCGCACCGTGGGATAGAGGTACGCCCCGGTCTCATCCCGGCGAAGGTAGGCCCGAAGGGTGTTGGCAAGCTCCTGCTTGGCTTCACAAATGTGCATTTTCTTCACTCCAATTCCAGTACACAGGCCCATTGGGGCACCAATTGCCTTTGCTTTTTGGGTCCCGCCAGAACAAACACCGTCTCATAGTCCGGCCTGTGAGGATAGACCCCGTCTCCATCGGTAAAATACAGCAGCGCCCGGGGCCTTGGCAGCCGTTTTTCCGAACGCAATTTTTCGATCTCCCGGAATACCGGAGTATAATCCGTGCCGCCCCGGCCCAGGATCTTCACATGTTCACTGTAACGCATCCAGTCCTCTGGGCTGTGGATCCAGGTCACATCCTGGAGGCAGCAGTCGCACTGAAAAAACACCACCTGTATTTTATGGAAAAAATTCTCCTTCCGGGAGAATATGCCATATATTTCTTTCAAAAAGGTACTGACAGTTTCCCTGTCACAGGATCCGGAGGTGTCGATGGCAATGGCCAGGGTATCCAAGCGCCAGACCTCCCGGTATTCCAGGGGTTCCAGCAGAGGCAGATCACCGTAGCGTTCCAAGCCCAGATGATAAAAGATATAGTCAAAGCTGTCCTCGTCCGTTTCCAGCTCCTCCCCGGGGTGGGTGTAGCGGCTGAGAAACCGGCGGAAATCGAAGAGGGCTTTTCCCTTCTCCGCTTCCTCCACCCCATCAAAGCTCAGGCTTCCCCGGCTTTCCCGGCCCAGGGCCCCGCCGCCGGCACCGAGGCCCTGCCAGCGCTTTTCCACCTTCGGCTCCAGCTTTTGCGGCCAGAACCGGTGGTCGTCCACCCGGCAGCGCCTTTTCAGCTCCTCCCGGGACAGGGGCAGACGGTCTAAGCTTTCCAGGATCTGCCAAGGTGTGCCGGTCATATGCAGCTCCAGCCTTTCCCCTTCCAATCTGGGATTGCAAAGGCTGTCTATGAACGCTTCCACCCAGATGTCGCAGGCCAGCCCCCAGTCCTCCGGGTCCACCTTTTCCGGCAGCCGGATGTGGAGGTACAGGCAGTGGAGAAGGCAATGCAGCAGGGCCCGGCGGGCTTTGGCAGGGCTTTCGCCGTAGAGCTTCTTCAGCTCAGGCGGTACAAACAGGCGGGTGCCGTCTGTTCCCAGGGCCTCCCCATCCGCCGCTTCCAGCCAGCCGAAGGCCTCTCCCAGGCCGGGGTACAGCCCGATCAGCTCTCCCCGGCAGGCAGTGAGGACCCGATATGTCAAATCGTCCATGTTTTTTCTCCTTACAGGGAAAAATCCCGGTCCTGAAAGAGGCCCAGCTCCGCTTTCCGCTCCAGCAGCCATACCACCGCCTCCGGGCGGCGAAGGGTCCGGGCGGTTTGCAGCAGCGTCTCCAATACCCCAGCCGTCAGAGGCAGCTCTTCAAACAGGGCCCCCAGATCTTCGATCCGGTTGTCCTCTATCAGGGCCGTGGCCGCCGGGATAGGGCGGCGGGCAAGATAGGCCCAATATTCCCGCTTCTCTGCCTCCCCGGCACAGCCCACAGTAAAAATCCCCCGCAGAGCCGCCGCAAGGCGGAGGCTCTCCCGGGGGCCGGTATGGAATTTTCGCAGCAGCGCCTGGCCGGTGAGCCCGGAATTCTGGAGCTCCTGCTGCAGCCGCGCGTTTTCGGACTGATTCCACATACTATGTTTCCTCTCGGATCACTTCTCCGTTGAGCACCGCCTGGGTGAGCAGGTCTCCCCGGTAGCGCAGCGTCAGCAGGAAGAAGGGCGCATCCTGCCACAACAGGTCCAGAAAAATTTCGTCTCCTTCCCACATGGGAAGACCGGACAAAAATCCCCGGCTGACCCATTGCAGGTCCCCTTCGCTGCACTCCTGGGGTTCCCCTTCGAAGCCGTCGGCGGTAAAGAGGTACATATATTCCCCCTCCGTGCCCTCCTGCAAAAAGGTCACCACCCCACGGCAGCGCCAGGAGGTCAAGGTCAGCCCCGTCTCCTCCCAGCACTCCCGCAGGAGGCACTCATCGGGGCTTTCCCCGGCTTCGAACTTGCCGCCTACACCGATCCATTTGTCCTTATTGATGTCGTTTTTCTTTTTGATCCGGTGGAGCATCAGAACCTGATCTCCCCGGGTGATATAGCAAAGGGTCGTGTTGATCATGGCTGCACCCGCTTCATCAGTCGGTAGGCCAGGTGCTCCGGCACCACTTCCACTTCGCTGTGGCCCTCTTCCCGCTCACCGTCCAGCGTCCAGGGCATTTCCGGATCCGCGAAAATCCGGATATGGGTAGCGGACCGGAAGGTCAGCATGGCGCAGTTGTAGGTTTGGTCCTGAAGGGCCAGGATGCACTCGTGGAGCTCTGCCAGATTCCGGGGGGCCCGGACCAGAAGGATCTCCAGCTTGTTGTCCTGCAGGTCCACCACATCCGGGTCCAGCGTCAGAACGCCGCCCACCGAAGTGGAATTGCAGATGGCCCCGAAGAGGAAATCGTCCTCCACCACTTCCCCGTCCACGATCATCTTAATGTGCTCGTTGCGGATCTGGGTCAGCTCCTGGATGCCCTCCAGCACATAGGCGGTGTGGCCAAGGGCATTTTTGATGCTCTGAGGGGTGGTATAGCTGGTCCGGGTAAAGGCTCCGAAGGAGGCCACATAGGAGAAGACCCGGCCGCCAAACCGTCCGGCGTCGTAGGGCACCGGCTGACCCTCGATGATATTTTTTGTCGCTTCCAGCACATCCAGAGGCAGCTTCAGGCTGGAGGCAAAATCGTTGGTAGACCCAGTGGGGATATATCCGATGGGCGTCTTGGACTCCGCCGACAGCAGCCCGGACAAGGTCTCGTTAAAGGTCCCGTCGCCGCCGCAGCACACCACCAGGTCCACCTCGTTGCAGAGCCTTGCCACCTCTTTGATCGCATCCCCGGGTCCGCCGGTAATATAAACCTGGACGGCATAGTCCGCCCGATTGAATTGGCCGACGATCTCCGCCAACATTTTGGCGGCCTTTTTTTGCCCGGAATACGGATTCACAACCAAAAGCATTCTTTTCATGAAAAAATCCCTCACTGTGTAAATCATTCTTTACACATTATACCACAATTCCCACGGCTTGCAACCGTCAGGTTTTGGAGTTCGTAAAAATGTTACAATTGACGAAAGCCCCCGCTGCCAGAAGGCAGCGGGGGCTTCCTGCAAAAGGAATAGAAAGAAGAGAGGTAGAAAAGAGGATCTACGGAGAGGAAAGGAGGCGGCTCACGGCTTCCGCAACCTTTCTGTGATTAAGATACTTTTTGATTTTGAACAGCGAATAGCAGATTTGAAAACAGAATTCAACAAAATTGTGAATAAAATGTTGTATGCCTCATTCCAGCCCCAGATTCTTGGGGTCGAAATTCTCGAAAATGGGGATCCAGCCCTCTTCCTTGGCGGTTGTGAAGTCCCCGGGGCTGCGGATGGTCCAGCTGACACCCTGGAGGCCCCAGAGCCTGCGGCAGAGGGTGATGCTGGTATTCTCCCGGTCCTCGAACCGGTAGGCAATGAAGTCCGGCAGAGTCAGGAAATTCTCCAGATAGTAAGAGCAGATGAAGCGGGTAAACCAGGAGTAGGTCTTATCTCTGGATACGGAATCCTCCGCCAGCTGGCCCCGGACAATATGGGGACAGTTGCGGCGCAGATACCGGAGCACCTGAGGATTGAAGGATTCCAGGCAATAAAGCCCCTTATAATCCGCCAAAAGCTTCACCACAGCCTCTGTCAACGTCTCGGCGTTTTTGTCCGCCGTCTTGATTTCCAGAATCAGGGGCACCCTTCCGTTTACCAGCTCCAGCACCTGCCGGAGGGTGGGGATGGTCTGCTGGGTGCCGCTCAGATGGCACTCCGGCAGCTCCGCCAGGGTCAGGTCCTCAATGCGTCCGTCTCTGCCGGTCATCCGCTTCAGGTCGGAATCATGGAGGACAGCCAGCGTCCCGTCCTTCAGAAGGTGGACATCCAGCTCAATGCCGTAGCCCCGCTCCACAGCGGCCCGGAAGGCTGCCAGACTGTTCTCCGGCTGCACCGCGTCGTGGAGCCCCCGGTGGGCATAGGACCACTCCCGCAGCTTGGGGATCTCCGGGTTTCCCCGGCGGCCACGGACGGCGAGGACATGGACAATCATAGCGATCAAAAGGATGGCAATCAGAGCAAACATGGTTTTCGCTTCCTTTTCTATGTATTCGTTGTCTGATCGGTGGTGAAACCCTACCATATTTTCTATCTGTATTATACTCCTTTTTGTCTGTTTTGTCCAGTACCTAAAAGGCCATTCAGAAAATTCAACACTCTTTTTTTATCCAGGGACCACAGCGGCGCAACCAGCTCCCGCCGGGCCCCGTCGCCGGTGATCCGGTGGACCACAATTTCCGGCGGGAGGAGGGCTACACACTTTTTGAGAATCGCCCCGTACTCCTCCAGGGTCAGGCACGCAAATTCCCCCCGGGCATACCGCTCCTCCAGCCGGGAGCCCCGGAGCACGTGAAGAAGGTGGAATTTCACGCCATCGGTCCCCGCCTCCAGGGCGGTTTTCGTGGTGAAGCGCATATCCTTCTCCGTCTCCGTCGGGAGCCCAAGGATGATGTGGGTGACCACCTCCAGTCCCGCATCCTTCAGTCGGCGGACGGCATCCACATACTGCCAGGTATCATAGCACCGGTTCATATCTCTGGCCACGGCGTCATTGGCCGTTTGCAGACCCAGCTCCACACTGACGGGCTTGAACCGGTTCAGCTCCTTTAGCAGGTCAACCGTTTCCTCCGGCAGGCAGTCCGGACGGGTGCCGATGGCAAGGCCCAGGATCTCCTCCGGCTCCAGCGCCGCCCGGTATAAATCCTCCAGTTTGTCCACCGGCCCATAGGTGCCGGTAAAGGACTGAAAATAGGCAATATATTTTCCGGACCTGCACTTATCCGCCACCCGTGCCTTTGCTCGCTCCAGCTGCCTGGCGATGCCCTGCCCCGGCTTCTCTGCAAACTCCCCGCTGCCCTCCGGGGTACAGAAAGCGCAGCCCCCAAAACCCAGGGTCCCATCCCGATTGGGACAGGTGAATCCCCCGTCCAGAGACAGCTTATAGACCTTGCAGCCGAATTTTTCCTTGTAGTAATCGTTGGCAGTACGCATCAAAATTTCCTTTCCAGAGTAAAGTGAAGAAAAATGTGTAAATATCGCATTGCATTTCTCAGAAAAATGTGTTAATCTAATACTGAAAACGCAGGAAGAAGGTGAAGCACATGAAACGAAACGCACTGGAATCTTTGATTCGGTGGAAGTCCAGCGAAGACCGGAAGCCAATGGTCCTGAAAGGAGCCAGACAGGTCGGGAAAACCTGGCTGATGAAAGAGTTTGGAAGATCGGCCTATGACAGCTTTGTATACTTCAACTTTGACGAAGAAGAGGAACTGAAATCTATTTTCGAAGCCAACAAGAATCCACAGCGAATCGTCGAACTGTTGTCTTTGATTGCCGGTGAGAAAATTCTGCCGGAGAAGACACTCATCATTTTTGACGAAATTCAGGAATGCCCCCCGGCTCTGAATACCCTGAAATACTTCAAAGAGAAGGCAAACGATTACCATGTGATTGCGGCTGGAAGCCTGCTGGGAACACTTCTGGCAACACCGAAATCCTATCCGGTTGGAATGGTCAATCTTCTGGACATTTACCCGCTGACCTTTGATGAATTCCTGGACGCAACCGACCCCATTCTTTACACCTATTATGAAAGCATTCAGAAAGAACAGGACATAGAAGAAATCTTCCACAATCGGCTGTTGGATGCTTTTAATAATTATCTCATCATCGGCGGAATGCCGGAATGTGTCTCTTCCTGGGTGAAGTACAAGGACCCGGCAAAGATTCGGGAGATCCAGCGTGAACTCATTGAGGTATATGAAAACGACTTTTCGAAGCACAACGGGAAGGTCAACAGCGGACGCATTCTGATGGTGTTCCGCAGCATTGTGTCCCAGCTGGCAAAGCCGAATGAAAAGTTTATCTATGGCGCTGTACGTCAGGGCGCTCGTGCCAGGGATTTTGAGGAAGCCATTGAGTGGCTGGTATCCGCTGGGATGCTGAACCGGGTTTACAACGTTGGGAAGATGGAGCATCCGTTGACCGCCTTTGACAAGCTGGATCAATTCAAGCTGTTCCTTTTCGATACGGGATTGCTGAAATATATGGCAGGCATTGATAACAGCGCAATCCTGCTGAAAACAGATTACCAGTTCAAAGGCCCGCTGACAGAGAACTATGTTTTGCAGCAGCTCCGGGGCCAGTTTGAGGTGGAGCCGCGGTATTATGCCGACAAGAACAGCGAAATCGATTTTGTGCTGCAATACGGTACTGAAATCATTCCCGTAGAGGCAAAGGGTGGCGAGGACAAATCCGCCCCCTCTTTCAAACGCTATATTGCGCAGAATCAGCCCAAACACGCTTTGCGATTTTCTCGCAGAGGATATCGCAAAGACGGAGCGATCACAAATCTCCCGCTGTATCTTGCGAGAAAAACCAAAGAACTCTTATAAGTTTCACACAGCCGGAGGGGGACGACCCTCCGGCTCGTTTCGTTTATTCTGCTTATGTCATCCCTTCAGACCCGCCAGCGCCAGAAATTTCTTGTCTGACTGAATTGCCTGGGTCAGGAACTCTCCGTCCCGGAACAGGGCATAGGTGGTGACCGGCGCAGGAACACCCTGGGCAGCTTCTTTGTCGGTGATGTGAATGGCTTTGAAGGGGATGCCCTGCTCCTCGGCGATTTCCTGAACCCTCGGCACCCAATAGTAAGTATAGGGGCACTGGTCGGTGTAGTAGAGGACAAATCCTTTTTCGTCTACCTTGGGGTGCTTGGCCCGGTCCTTGAATCTTGGCAGCTCCGGGCTCTGCGCAAGAGGCAGATACATAAGATTGATCCCGCAGTCGGATATATCCGCAACCCGGAAGCCCTTATGGGCCAAAAACTTCGGATCAGCCAAAAACTCCCGCTTCCGTCCCTCAGCGCAAAGGATGCAAAGGCCCTTTTTGCCCTGTGCTTCAGCGTCCCGGATGCACTCGGAAAGCAGCTCTGAGGAAAATCCCTGCCCCTTCATAGAGCCGGAGACCCAGAGGCAATTGATGTAGAGCCAGCCGTCTGCCTCAATAGGCACCCAGGCGTTTTCTGCCGGGATGTATTCGATGAAGCACTTCCCCCGCTCCTCGCTGCGGTAAAAGACAAGGCCCTCGTCAAAGCGCTGCCTCAGCCACTCCTTTTTGGCAAGGCTCTGCTTGCCGGACATGGCACAGCAGATGTGCTCCCTGTCAATGTTTTCTTTGGTGATGTGGATATAGTTCATAGTTTGTCATCCTTCTTTCTTTTCCAGAGCCGTTTCCAAAAACGGCACAAAGGCCCCCTTGCGTAAAGGGAGCCTTTGACATCTTCTTTTGGGCTATTTTGACCCATCTGAGTCCTTCATGAGACAGCCCCATTGACACCGCAGTTGATCGTATCGTTTCTTATATTCCCGTTTTCTTCAACCAATTCCCTGGATGGCATTCTCATAGAGGAAGTCTTTCAGGGCTTCCTTTTCACCGGTATCGTAGTAGTCCAGCAGCAGGGTGTTGAACTGCTCCATGTGCTTGTCGGTAATCGTCAGGATACCGGCACCGGCAGTCACAAGGATCTTGTTTGCAAGGGTCATGCTGGTGCGCTTGTTGCCGTCCCAGAAGAATTGGCCCCGTGTGCCCCAGGTAAAGGCCTCCAGGGCCTTTTCTGTGGCGGTGGCATTTGCGGCCATGATTGCCCCAAGCTCCGCTCTGACCTGCGCCTCCACCGGAACGGGCGGCAAATAGTCCGTGCCGGAAATGCCCACAGACCCGGTGTGCAGCTTGCCCCACTCCAGCGCCTCATTCCGGGCGATATATTCGTTCAGCTTACACCAGTATTCAAAGGTCAGCAGCTCACCGATGCTTGACAGCAGAAACCGCCAGGCATCCCGCATATTGAGAACTGCTTGAATATCATCCAGCTGAACACTGGGTACATTCACGCCCTGTAAAATCGTCTTGGTCTGGGGAAAGGTAATGTTCCGATTCTCCATCCGCATCCCGCAGTAAACGTTTTCATCCCACTTCTTTTTGGCAAGGAACAGGCTCTGCTCCGGGGTCATGTGAAACCGATTTTCGTAGTGCTTCATTTCGCTGCCTCCTCTGTGGTGGGTGTACTGTCAATACCCGCTGTAAATTTGTCCCCGATTATTCGCGTCGATCACATAGACAATCAGCTCCCCGTTATCCACTGTGTAGATAATGCGGTAGCTGCCAACACGCAGCCGGAGAAGCCCGTCATGCCCTTTCAAGGGCTTAATGTCGGAGCCGTTTGGTAGTTGCTCTATTGCCGTCACTACCCGAATACGCTCATTCTTCGGGAGCGCATCAATGAATTTCTTTGCTTTCTTCAGGATGATGATTTTATACATCAGTGAATGCCCCATTCTTTTTTGCACTCTTCCAGGGTGTAGCGTTTGTCCTTCTCTGGGTCAGGGTCATTCAAATAGTTCTGATACATCCGTTCACAGAAAGCATCGTCTTCCGCTTCGTCTGCAGTCAGGCCTTGAAGATAGGCCAGCACATACCCGATTTTGTATTCCGGTACAGCATTAAGCAGCTGTGCACACATTTCCCGATTGCTCATAATCATTTCCCTCCTTGAATTGCAGCGGTATCCCGTTGGATGGTCTCAATGATAGCCCTGCTGATAAAAGCGTTCAGGCTCTCGCCCTGGGCCTCTGCGTGGGCCTGGATTCGTTCTTTGTTTCCTTTCATCACACGCACTTTCATTTCGTCGTATGCTTTTGCGTTATATCTATCCTTTACGGCGCTTGATGTTCTGCCCATCTGTCATCCCTCCTGCTCAAATCTATTATACACATTATAACACCAAAAGCATAGTGGGAACAGTATGCAAAATCGCCAAATCATACTGGGTACATTTTGTGTAATATCACGTCTTTACATGCTGGGTACAGTACGTCATTATATAGGCGGAGAAAGGGAGCTGCAAGCCCTGGTGGAGTAGTGTCTTTCTCTGTTTCATACCTGCTTTTTATTTTTTGTGACCATTCCGTTCCAACCGGTAGTAGATAAGTGAAGGCCCTTCAACACACATAAGGGAGGTAATCGAATGGATGACAGCCAAATCATAGACCTATACTGGGCTCGCCAAGGAAGTGCCATATCAGAAACGAACAAGAAATATGGGCGATACCTATTTTCTATCGCAAATCATATACTGGCACAGCATGAGGATTCTGAGGAATGCGTGAATGACACATATTTGGGTGCCTGGAATTCCATTCCGCCCCACAAGCCCACTGTCTTATCTACTTATTTGGGAAAAATCACGCGTCGGCTGGCTCTGAAAAAGCATCGCGGCAATACCGTCCAAAAAAGGGGCGGCACGGAGGCGGATCTTTCACTGGAGGAATTGTCCGATTGCATTCCGGCAGGGCAAACGATTGATGAACAGCTGAACAGCCGAGAACTGACAGATATACTGAATCGCTTTCTTTCAGAGCTACCGGCATTACAGCGGCAGGTTTTTGTGCGTCGTTACTGGTATTGCGAGTCCATTGCCGAGATTGCCCAGAGCTTTTCCTGGACTGAAAGCAAGGTAAAAATGCTGCTGCTGAGATTGAGGGAAAAGTTGCGGCAACAATTGACAAAGGAGGGAATTTTCCTATGAACGCAATTCGATTACAGGATGCCATCGGTGAAATACAGGATTCGTTTCTTCTGGAGGCGTATCCCGCTCCCAGCCAAAGGAAGTCAAAAAAATGGCTGGCACTCCTACTTGTGGCAGCCATTCTCGCACTGGGTCTGATTGCCTGCGCACCCATACTCTTTAACAGCATTTCAGGAGATGATCTATCTTTTCGCACCTGCTATGCCGGAAAGGGTATCGTAGAAATTACGGTTGAAAATAACTCCGATAAGAACCTGAGCTTTCAGCCAAAGCTCAAATTGAAGCGTTGGTCAGATGGCAGCGAAATTTCTGCCCACGGGAAGATTCTCTTCCAAAACACACAGATTGCTCCGGCCAGCAGCGGCGTAATGACCGTTGATCTGTCCAGTGCCTATAATCTTGACGAGTTGGAAAAGCCGCTCCACAATGATTGGTACTATCTTGTGCTGACCAATCATAACTTCCTTTTCGGGCAAGATTGGATGTGTCATGTATCTTTTTCTGAAAAGGACAGCGTAGACGCTCCCGTCTATCCGGTGCAGCCCAGCCCCGCAGAGGCAGATCCAGAGCTCTACCAGCAAATTGAAACCGATTTACGGTCCTTCTTTGGCGAGTCCATCCTTGTGGATAAAGAAAAGCGGGCAGAAATGACTGCGGCCTACTATGAACGCTGCGCAGAAGTAATTCGTGCATCCGGGAAAAATGTGATCCATCCTGTATCCCCCGCACCGACTTTTCTGATTGACGATCTTCCCCCAGGTATCACTCTGGATCATAACCTCCCAGAAGAAATTCAGTACCAGCTGATTGGGCTGCACACAGCATCCATTGACAGCTACGCTTTTCCTGTGGGTGCATCCTGGGAGGATACAGCGTATATCTTCAGCATTATTGTCCCGCAACAGGAAGCTGATCTTACCGAAGCCGCAGGCGGCGCAATACAGGCAACCTATGTGATGGTCTTTGATGCCGCTCAGGCATCTCAACCGGATTCCTTTGCGCTGATTCATGGTCAGCTTGTCCCACTTTCGGAACTGCATTCTGATCTGGTCTATCACGACGGGCAGTACATGGCTTTCAATGTCACCAAATTCTTTTTCTCTGATCTGGATACACATATTGCGGCATTCCGAAAATCAAGAACTGATTTATTCTTCAATGAGGATGTCCTGGAACGGATTCATAATGGCTATGCATATCTCCAGGAGGCTGTAAAGGGAATGTATCTGTATGGGGGCTGATTTCAAAGGGCGATAAACCATAACGCAAGAAAGTAGAATCGTCCAAAAACAGACAAAATACTCGTTGGATTCGCTGCCCATTTTCGGTCATGTTCGCATTGGCCAAACCAGGCGGGATTAACCTATAAGTTACGAAAACACCCGGTTTTACTAGAAAACCGGGTGTCAGAGTGTCGACAAACCCCAGTTCTGCGTCAAGCAAAACTGGGGTTTGTTCTGAAAAATGGAAAAACGAGCGATATAATACAGGAAAAACGGTCAGGGTATCTATCCCTCCATACCCATTTTGCATACTTTTTCAGATTCATGGCAGCAAATTTAAGCTTCACCCAGTTCGTTACCTGAG
>URGL01000027.1 GCA_900547405.1 uncultured Eubacteriales bacterium | reverse complement strand
GCACATGGTCAACACCGCCGAAGCCGATGTCGTATGCCCAGCCGTCGCCGCCGAAGATCCACACGGACTTCTTGGACAGATATTCCTTCTTGGACAGGATGTCCTTCACGGTGTCGCAGCAAACATTGGCTTCCAGGTTGGCAACCAGAGCCTTGGTGGCTTCCTTGTTGGCATTGCCATCGTTGTAGGTGTCCAGCCAAGCCTGGCAGGCAGCCTTCCGAGCCTCATCATCGGTCTTCTCGATGATGGTGCGGACCTTGTTGGCCAGGGATTCACGGATCACGGACTGAGCGGTGTACATACCCAGGCCATGCTCAGCGTTGTCCTCGAACAGGGAGTTGGCCCAAGCGGGACCATGACCCTCTTCGTTGACGGTGTAGGGAGCGGTAGCGGCAGGACCACCCCAGATGGAGGAGCAGCCGGTGGCGTTGGAGATGTACATCCGATCGCCGAACAGCTGGGTCACCAGACGGGCGTAAGAGGTCTCGGCGCAGCCGGCGCAGGAGCCGGAGAACTCAAGCAGAGGCTTGTGGAACTGAGAACCCTTGACGGTGTAGTCCTGCATATCCTTCTTCTCGGATACCTTGGCGACCATGTAGTCCCAAACGGGCTGCTCGGGCAGCTCCTTCTCCTGGGGCACCATGGTGATGGCCTGAGTGGGGCAGACGCCGACACAGACACCGCAGCCCATGCAGTCCAGAGGAGAAACAGCCATCATGTACTTGTAGACGCCCTTGCCCTTGCCGGCCTTGACATCCACCAGGCGAGCACCGGCGGGAGCGGCAGCAGCCTCAGCCTCGGTCAGAGCAAAGGGACGGATGGTAGCGTGGGGGCAGACATAGGCACAGTTGTTGCACTGGATGCACTTGGTCTCGTCCCAATGAGGAACGGTAACGGCAACGCCGCGCTTCTCGTAAGCGGAAGCACCCAAGGGGAACTGACCGTCGGGCAGATCCTCGAAGGCGGAAACAGGCAGGCTGTAGCCATCCATACGGCCGATGGGGTTCAGGATGTTCTTGACGACCTTCACGGTATCGGCGCGGCCTTCCAGCTGCACGTCGGCCTTGTCGTCCTCAGCGGTAGCCCAGGAGGCGGGAACATCGATCTTCTTGTAAGCATTGGCGCCCACGTCGATGGCGTTCCAGTTCTTCTCGACCACGTCCATGCCCTTCTTGGCGTAGGAGTGCTCAGCAGCATCCTTCATGTACTTGATGGCTTCCTCAGCGGGCATAACCTTGGCCAGGGAGAAGAAGGCAGACTGCAGGATGGTGTTGGTGCGCTTGCCCATGCCGACCTTGATGGCCAGGTCAATGGCATCGATGGTGTACAGCTGAATGTTGTTCTTAGCGATGTAGCGCTT
This sequence comes from uncultured Eubacteriales bacterium, assembly GCA_900547405.1. Lineage (GTDB taxonomy): Bacteria > Bacillota > Clostridia > Oscillospirales > Oscillospiraceae > Faecousia. The sequence continues at coordinate 29,350 of URGL01000027.1, read as the reverse complement.
GGCGGAAGCATCCAGATGATGCTCCAGCTCAGCCAGATCCCACTGGCAGTTGATCAGGAACACGCCGCCGGGCTTAACATCCTGAACAATCTTGAAGCCCTTGGTGATGTAGGAGGGGTTATGGCAGGCCACGAAGTCAGCCTTGTTGATGTAGTACGGGCTCTTGATGGGCTTGTCGCCGAAGCGCAGGTGGCTGATGGTCACGCCGCCGGTCTTCTTGGAGTCGTACTGGAAGTAAGCCTGTACGTACTTTTCGGTGTGGTCGCCGATGATCTTGATGGAGTTCTTGTTAGCGCCAACGGTGCCGTCACCGCCCAGGCCCCAGAACTTGCACTCGATGGTGCCCTCAGCAGCGGTGTTGGGGGAGACCTGCTCGTCCAGGGACAGGTGGGTCACATCGTCAACGATGCCGATGGTGAACTCGTGCTTAGGAGCGTCCTTAGCCAGCTCTTCGTACACGGCGAAGACGGAAGCGGGATGGGTATCCTTGGAACCCAGGCCGTAACGACCGCCGATGACAGTCACATCGTGACGGCCAGCCTGAGCCAGAGCCATAACGACATCCTGGTACAGGGGCTCGCCCTGGGAGCCGGGCTCCTTGGTGCGGTCCAGAACGGCAATCTTCTTAGCGGTAGCGGGGATGGCAGCCAGCAGCTTCTCAGCGCAGAAGGGCCGGAACAGACGGACCTTCACCAGGCCGACCTTTTCGCCGTGGGCATTCAGGTAGTCGATGACTTCCTCAGCCACGTCGTTGATGGAGCCCATGGCCACAATCACGCGGTCGGCATCGGCAGCGCCGTAGTAGTTGAACAGCTGATAGTCGGTGCCCAGCTTCTCGTTGACCTTGGCCATGTACTTCTCGACCACTGCGGGCAGGGCGTTGTAGTACTTGTTGGCGGCCTCACGGTGCTGGAAGAAGATGTCGTCGTTCTCGTGAGAACCACGCATGGCGGGGCGCTCGGGGTTCAGGGAGTGGGCGCGGAACGCGTTGACGGCATCCATGTTCACCATGTCCTTCAGGTCCTCGTAGTCCCAGATGGCAATCTTCTGGATCTCGTGGGAGGTACGGAAACCGTCGAAGAAGTTGATGAAGGGCACGCGGCCTTCAATGGCAGACAGGTGAGCGACAGCGCCCAGATCCATAACTTCCTGAACGTTGGTCTCGCACAGCATGGCGAAGCCGGTCTGACGGCAGGCGTACACGTCGGAGTGGTCACCGAAGATGTTCAGAGCCTGAGCAGCCACGGTACGGGCGGACACATGGAACACGCAGGGCAGCAGCTCGCCGGCGATCTTGTACATGTTGGGGATCATCAGCAGCAGGCCCTGGGAAGCAGTGTAGGTGGTGGTCAGGGCACCGGCGGCCAGAGAGCCGTGAACGGTACCGGCGGCACCAGCCTCGGACTGCATCTCAACGACCTTTACGGTGTCGCCGAAGATGTTTTTACGACCGGCAGCAGCCCACTGGTCAACGTTATCGGCCATGGGGCTGGACGGGGTAATGGGGTAAATGCCAGCAACCTCGGTAAAGGCATAGCTGACGTGGGCGGCAGCGGTGTTGCCGTCCATGGTTTTAAATTTTCTTGCCAAAATGAAATACCTCCTAAGGAATTCAAGTTTTGCGCTTATATTCTAGCACAAGCCGTCGGAATTGTAAAGCAGTAATCAGACATTTTTGTTAAATTTTCACGATATACCCGGATATGCGGTGAAATATAGGTATATGAACTCTTAAATAGGGGTATCTAAAAATAAATAGGGATTGTTTTTTGCCGAAAAATGCGGTATGATGATTTATATCAAGGAAAATCCGCCGCCCAGGTTCTACAGCAGGGCGGCATGGAAGGGGAGCGGCACCATGATTTGCAGCATAAAAACCCTCGGCATCTCGGGGATCTACGGCAGTTTGGTATCTGCCGAAAGCTATGTGTCAAACGGCATGCCCGGCTTTGATGTGGTAGGTCTGCCGGATGCGGCGGTGAAGGAGGCCAGGGAGCGGGTCCGGGCGGCAGCCCGGAGCAGCGGGCTTCGGTTTCCCACAGGACGGATTACGGTGAACCTGGCTCCCGCCAATCTAAAAAAGAGCGGCACCCACTATGATCTGCCCATCCTCATCAGCATTATGGCCGCCACCGGAGAAATTCAGCGGCCAAAAGACGACTGCGCCTTTTTGGGCGAGGTGAGTCTGGAAGGGAAGATCCGGCCTATTTCCGGTGTGCTGCCTATGGCCCTGGCTGCCAAGCGGGCGGGGATCCAGCGGCTGTTTGTCCCGGCGGAGAATGCCGCGGAGGCTACCTTGGCCCGGGGCCCGGCGGTGATCCCACTGCATAATGTAGGGGAGCTGGCCGACGGTCTCAACGGCCTCCATGAGCTTCAGGAGGAGCCTCTGTGGATGCCGGAGCCTTTACAAAGCAAGGAGCCTGATTTTAAGGATGTATTGGGTCAGGAGAATGTGAAGCGGGCTTTGGAGGTTGCCGCCGCCGGAAGCCACAATGTGCTCCTCGTGGGGCCTCCCGGCTCCGGCAAAAGTATGCTCAGCAAGCGTCTGCCCTCCATCATGCCGGACATGACCTGGAAGGAATCCCTGGAGGTCAGCCAGATCTACTCCGTCATGGGCCTGCTCTCCTCCAGGTATCCCTTGGTCACCCGGCGGCCCTTTCGGTCACCCCACCACACGGTGTCCAATGCCGGCCTGGTAGGCGGTGGCAGCAGCCCCAAGCCCGGGGAAATCTCACTGGCCCATAAGGGGGTGCTGTTTCTGGACGAGCTGCCGGAATTCCGGAAGGATTCTCTGGATCTGATGCGTCAGCCTCTGGAGGATGGTAAGGTCACCATTTCCCGGGTCTCCGGCTCAACCACCTATCCTGCGGAATTTATGATGGTCTGCGCTATGAACCCCTGCAAATGCGGCTGGTATGGGGATCCCAGCGGTCGGTGCCGCTGCAGCCAGCAGGCGGTGGAGGCCTACCAGAGCCGGATTTCCGGCCCTATGCTGGATCGGATCGACATCATTGTAGAGGTTCCTTCGGTCCATTTCGAAGACCTGCGCAGCCGAACAGAGGCGGAGCCTTCCTCTGCCGTGAAGGCCCGGGTCAACGAGGCAAGAAAAATCCAGCTGGACCGCTTCGGGGAGAGAAGCGGCATGTGCAACGCCCGAATGGGCCCCGAGGAGATGCGGCAGTACTGTAATCTAAGCGACGACTGCGCTGCCATTATGAAGCAGGCCTTTGACACCATGGGGCTGACCGCCCGGAGCTACGACCGGATTCTGCGGGTGGCCCGGACCATTGCTGACCTGGACGGCAGCGAGGAGATCCAGGTGGGACACCTGGCGGAGGCCATTCAGTACCGCACCGCAAAGCTGGCGGGACAGGCCTGATATTTTGCTTGCGTTTCCATCGGGACTTCTGTATAATGGTCCGGAAAATGCGCGCTGCGACGATAGAAAGGACAGAACATGAACGAGATTTTTCTTTTAAAGCTGGGGGAGATCATCCTCAAGGGCTCCAACAAGCGGCAGTTTGAAAACAAGCTCCGTCAAAATATCCGCCGGAGAATGAAGCCCTATGGCAATTTTGATGTCTATATTCTCCAGTCTACGGTGTATGTGGAGCCTCAGGACGAGGAGGCGGACGTGGAGGGGGCCTGGGAGGCCTGCAAGAGTGTCTTCGGTGTGAACAGTATCTGCCGGTGCCGCCCCTGCGAGAAGACCATGGATGCTATATTCGATGCTGTGGAGGCCTATCTGGGAGAGGAGCTGGACTGTGCCGCCTCATTTAAAGTGGAGTCCAAGCGGTCCGATAAGCAATTTCCTATGAGCTCCATTGCCATTTCCCAGGAAATCGGCGGCCGTCTGGCGGAGGCTCACCCCAGCGTTGCCGTGGATGTTCACCACCCCGACTATACGGTTTTCGTAGAGGTCCGGGACCATGCCGCATATGTCCATGGTCCCGCTCTGCCCGGTGCCGGCGGCTTGCCCACCGGCGTGGGCGGCAGAGCCATGTGCCTGCTCTCCGGAGGCATCGATTCTCCTGTATCTGCCTACATGATGGCCAAGCGGGGGGTAGAAATTGAGTCTGTCCATTTCTTTTCCTACCCCTATACGTCTCAGTTGGCCAAGGACAAGGTTCTGGAGCTGGCAAGGCTCGTGACCCGATACAGCGGCAAAATGACCGTGAACATCGTCTCTTTTACGGAGATCCAAGAGGCCATCCGGGACAACTGCCCAGAGGAGTATTTTACTCTCATTATGCGCCGGTTCATGATGGATATTGCCCAGCGTCTTGCCAGGGAAGACGGCTGCGGTGCCCTTGTCACCGGTGAGAACCTGGGCCAGGTGGCCTCCCAGACTATGGAGGCTATGACCGTTACCGGGGCTGTGGTGGACATACCTATTTTCATGCCACTGGTTGGTATGGACAAAGAGGAGATCGTCACCATCGCCCGGAAAATCGGTACTCTGGAGACCTCCATCCTCCCTTATGAGGACTGTTGTACCGTCTTTACGCCCAAACACCCCAAAACAAAGCCTGTCCTGGGCCAGGTCCTCCACGCCGAGCGGAAGCTAGACAGAGAGGCGCTGATTGAGAAAGCTATGGAATCCGTTGAGAAAGTGAAGGTAGCCTACCATGATGAGCCTTTGCTGTGAGGTGTTGAAGAAGCTCCAGGGGCGGACCTTGGTCTCTGCCGAAAGCTGCACCGGCGGCGGTATCGGTGCGGCCCTTACGGCAGTGCCCGGCAGCTCCGAGGTCTACAAGGGCGGCATCATCAGCTATACCAACTGGGTGAAGGCCAATGTACTCCATGTGCCGCAAGCTCTGCTGGATACTGTGGGTGCCGTCTCCGCGCCTGTGGCGGAGGCAATGGCCAAAGGGGCTCGGGAGGTCCTCCAGGCGGATGTTGCCGTCTCCGTTACCGGCCTGGCCGGTCCCGGGGGAGACGAGTACGGAAACCCTGTAGGCACGGTGTTCCTGGGCTATAGCGATGAGAAAGAAACCATCTTCCGGGAGTTCCACTTCCAGGGGAATCGGGAGGCCGTCCGGTCCCAGGCGCTGAAAGAGGCCTTAAAGTTAGTATTAGAGAAGGCTTGACCAGAATGTAGAAGATCCCCACCACTTCTTGCGAAATGGTGGGGATCTTTTATGCGGTCAATCCTCCGAATTCGTTGGGTCGTAGTTCACGATGATGTCGTGATCCGTCAGGGCGGAGACGCTTGCGATCTCATTGCCGTAGACGTTCAGCTGTACCAGCAGAGAGCAGTCCGCCAAGGCATCTACGTCTGTGATTTTGTTATAATCCATGTAGATGTAGCGGATGTTCGGCATCTTGGCCAGCACATCGATAGACGCAATAGAGTTGTAGGAGCCGTCGATGAGCTGCATGGCGGAAGAACCGGGGAAGGACGGGATCTCGGATACCTGGTTGTAGGAGAAGTCCAGAGTCTGTAGATTTCCCAGGGAGGCCAGGGGACTCAGGTCGGAAATACTGTTGTTGGATATGGTCAGAGTGGTCAGATTGCTGCAGCCGGACAGACCGCTGATATCCGACAACTGGTTGTGGTCCAGCAGAAGCTCTGCCAGGATGGGCATGGAGGAAGCGGCACTGGCATCGCTGATCTGGTTGTTTGCCGCGTTCAGGTTGGTGAGCTTGGAGCACAGAGCAATGGGGGACAGGGAGGAGACGGTATTGTGGGAGATGTCCAGCTTCACCAGATTGGGCAGTCCACCCAATACGGTCAGGTCAGTAACGGCGTTGTGGGCCAGAATGACCTCCTGAAGACGGGTCAGATCCTTCAGCGGCTCCAGGTTCCGGATGGCGTTGCTGGTCAGATCCAGCTTGATGAGCCTTGTGGCGTGCTCCAGGCCGGCCAGGGTGCTGAGTCCGCAATCCGTCAGGTTCAGCTCCTGCAGAGCAGGCAGGGAAGCCACGGTAGCCAGACTGTCCGCGGAGAACCGGCAGCCGGTGAGATCCAGCTTTTTCAGATGGGTCAATTCACTCAGGTCGTTCAGGTTGCTCATGCTCCGTCCATTCAGCGTCAGCGTTTCCAGATAGGTCATGTGCTGCAAGTCTTCCAGGGTGGTCACGTCATCCGGAACAGTCAGCTCTGTAATCTGCCACAGGTCGTTGGTGTAAAGGATATGGGAGGGCTCGCATTGCAGGATATCCCGCACGGTGCTTTCCATATTGGCATCCATAAAGATTACGGGCTCAATAACGCCGCCGATGGTATAACCGAGAATGGTAACGGGACTTACAAGCCCATTGTCCGCCACACTGATGGCGTAAATCTGGGTCTCTCCGGCGGGCAGCTCAATGGGGGCGGAATAAGGAGCGTCTGCAATGGAGGGATAGTCTCCGTTGGTGGTGTAGTACAGTGTCCCTTCGGAGGAAGACAGGGTGACGCTGATATACTGGCTATAGTAGCCGGATTCGTAGTCCGCCGTAGGGGCCGAGGGCCGCAGAGCCTCCAGCTCGCTGAGAATGGTGGGGTTTGTAATGTTGGACATCAGTGTCTCCGCGTCCAGCAGCTTGTCCTGCTCCACGTAGGTTTTGCTGAGAGCCATATAGAGTTCCTTGGTGGCTCCGGCTGCAATGGCCTTGGACAGAGTTACCTCTGCTTTGGTGTAGTTCCCGGCGGATTTATACTGATTGGCCAGCTCAATGGCCACATTTTCGTCCTGGCCGGAGTAATTATAGGCCAGGTTGTAAAACCAGGAGGACAGGCCGCTGTTGCCGGCAATGTCGTTGTTGCGGGCCTGCTGCAGCAGAAGGTCCCGGGTGAAGTCCCGGTCGTATACAAATAGATACCAGCCCACGCTGATGACCAGCAGAACAGACAGCAGCAGCGGCACCAGCACGTGCATCAACTTTTTCATAACATAGGCTCCAATCTAAGGGAATCTCGCACAAGATTATACATTCTTTTCAGAAAAATGTCAAGCAGGGCGGCAGCGGCGGCGTTTTTGGAAACAATTTGTTTACGCTTGCTTCTTTGCCTGCTTCATGCTCAGGCTGATCCGGTGACGCTGCTCGTCCACACTGAGAACGACTACATCCACCACATCACCCACCTTCACCATTTCGCTGGGGTGCTTCAGCCGACGGCCGCAGACCTCGGAGATGTGTACCAGGCCGTCCTGATGGACACCGATATCCACAAAGACGCCAAAGTCGATGACATTCCGCACTGTGCCGGTGAGAACCATGCCAGGTTTCAGATCCTTCATTTCCAGTACATCCTTGCGAAGAATCGGCTTTGGCAGTTCGTCTCTGGGGTCCCGGCCGGGTTTGCTGAGCTCCTTGGCAATGTCCTGGAGGGTAGGGGCACCTACCCCCACTTCCTGGGCGGCTTTCTGAATGCCGTAGCGCTCCAGGGAATTCGGTAATTCTTTGGGATCCTGACAATTCAGAAGTTTCAGCAGAGCCTTGGCGGCGGCGTAGGACTCAGGGTGGACACCGGTGTTATCCAGGATTTCTTTGCTTTCGGGGATGCGTAGAAAGCCTGCGCATTGCTCAAAGGCCTTCGGCCCCAACTTGGGCACCTTTTTCAGCTGAGAACGGCTGGTAAATGGGCCGTTCTCCTCTCGGTAAGCGACAATGTTTTTAGCGGTGGCGGCAGTCAGGCCGGAAACCTGTTCCAGCAGGCTCCGGGAGGCGGTATTGGCATCCACACCTACCGCATTTACGCAGTCCTCTACCACGCCGCCCAGAGCCGCGTCTAGCTCCTTCTGGGGGCAGTCGTGCTGATACTGGCCCACACCGATGGCCTTGGGGTCGATTTTTACCAGCTCTGCCAGAGGATCTTGGAGCCGCCGGGCAATGGAAACGGCGGACCGGAGGTTCACATCATACTCCGGGAATTCCTCCGCGGCCAGGGGAGAAGCGGAGTAGACGGAGGCACCGGCTTCGTTGACGATGGCATAGCTTGCCTCAGGAAAAGACCGAAGCAGCTCAACGGTCATGGCTTCCGTCTCTCGGGAGGCAGTGCCGTTGCCAATGGCAATGTGCCTAACGCCGAATTTGCGCATCAGACCGGAAAGTGTAGTAATGGCCTCCTGCTTTTTCCGTTCATTAAAAGTGGGATATACTACGCTGGTAGCCAGCACCTTTCCGGTGGCATCTACCACTGCAACCTTGCAGCCATTGCGGTATCCGGGATCCAGGCCCATGGTGACAAAGCCCTTTACGGGGTGCTGCATCAGCAGAGGCTTCAGGTTCAAGGCAAAGTTGTGGATGGCTCCCTCGCTGGCCCGGTCTGTCAGGGCATTGCGGACTTCTCGCTGGATGGATGGGAAGATCAGCCGCTCGTAGGCATCCTCGGCGGCGGACTTCACCATCTGGGATATCTGCATGGTGGGCTTTAAGGCTGCCCGGCAGACAAGAGCCGGGCCCTCGTTTCCCGGCAGGGTAACGGTAACCTTTAGGATGTCTTCCTTTTCACCTCGGTTGATGGCAAGGATCTGGTGATCCAGCAGCCGGGAAATGGGCTGGTTGAAGTCGTAATAGAGCTTATACACAGTATCGGCCTCAGGGTCCGCGGCTTTACTGACGAGGCTTCCTCTGCGGCTGCACAGCTCCCGCAGGGCTTTCCGGATGTCCGCGTCATCGGAAAGGTTTTCGGCGATAATGTCCAGGGCACCGGCAATGGCCTCTTCCGCTGTAGCGACACCTTTTTCCTCATTGATAAAGTCTTTGGCGAGTTCCTGGATATCCTGACCGTCCTGGGCGAAGATGGCCTGAGCCAGAGGGTCCAGACCCTTTTCCCGGGCTATGGAGCCTCGGGTGCGGCGCTTCTGCTTATATGGCCGGTACAGGTCCTCCACCTCCGTCATGGTAGCGGCGGCATCGATTGCCTCGGACAGCTCCTGGGTCAGCTTACCCTGATTCTCGATGGATTTTTTCACTTCATCCCTTCGCTGCTGCAGATTCCGCAGGTAGGTGAGCCGGGTCTCCAGGTTCCGCAGGGTGGTGTCATCCATGGCCCCATGCATTTCCTTCCGGTATCGGGCGATAAAGGGAATGGTGTTGCCCTCATCGATGAGGTTCACCACATTTTCAACGTACTGCTGCTTCTGTCCCAGTTCCTGAGCCAGAATTTCGACGATAGACTGCATAGTTAAACTCCTTGCTTGAAAGATCGGCATGTATTCTAACATAATTTCCCGAGAAAATCCATACCTATTGCAAAATCCGAAAAAGAATGCTATGATAAGCCCGAATGACTGAAAGAATAGAAAAGGAAACCAAACCATGGAAGAAAGCAACATTACATTTGAAAGCCTGGGTTTGTCCGAGGCCATGCTGAAGGCTCTGGAAAAGAAGGGCTACGGCTATCCTACTACCATCCAGGCAGAGGCCATTCCTCACTTTTTAAAGTGGGAGGACGTCATTGCCAAGGCACCCACCGGTACCGGTAAGACCTTTGCCTTCGGCATTCCTATGATCGAGCACATTGATCCCAACAGCGAGGATGTCCAGGGCCTGATCCTGGCGCCTACCCGGGAGCTGGCCATTCAGATCGGTGATGAGCTCCGGGGATTGCTGACCTACTATCAGAATATCCGGGTGGCAGTGCTCTACGGCGGCGCGGGCATCGGCGGCCAGATCAAGGCATTGGAAAAGAAACCGCAAATCGTGGTGGCCACCCCTGGGCGGCTCATGGACCACTATAACCGGAAGACCATCCGCCTGGATAAAATCCTCACTGTTGTTCTGGATGAAGCGGACCGGATGCTGGATATGGGCTTTTTCAAAGATGTGACCCGGATCATTGAAAAGGTGAAAAACCGGAAGAACCTGGGTCTCTTCTCTGCCACCATTTCCCAGGAAGTCATGACCGTTTCCTGGATGTATCAGCGCGACGAGATAGAGATCACTGTGGAGCCCAAGCAGGAGGACCGGCCGGATATCGACCAGTACAGTCTGACCTGTACGCCTCTGGAGAAGGCGGAGGTGACCCTGCGGCTTATCCGCAGCCAGGGCTACGAGCGGGTCATGGTATTCTGTAATACCAAGCATATGTGCCAGCGGCTCTGCGATGATTTTCAGCGGGCGGGCCTGGACTGCGAATGTCTCCACGGAGATATCCGCCAGCAGCAGCGGGAGAAAACGATGCAGCGTTACCGTTCCGGCAAGCTGCCTGTTCTGATTGCCACCGACGTGGCCTCCAGAGGCATTGACGTGGACGATGTGGACTGCGTCATCAATTTTGACGTGCCTGAAGAAAATGAGTACTATGTCCACCGCATCGGCCGTACCGGCCGGGCCAAGCGGAAGGGCATCGCCTGGAGCATCATCGGCAACTTCCCTGAGAAAGCCAAGCTGGACGAGATTGCCAAGTTCTCCAACTATACCATTACGCCTATGATATTGAATGACGACGGCACCCTGACCAAGGAAGAAGTGAAGGAGCCTCCCAAGCCCAAGCGGAGATTCCGCTGATGGAAAGCTGGGGCTTTCTGCTGCTATGCAGCCACCTGGGAAATCCGGAGCGCAGGCCGCTGACCACTGCCCAGCTAAGGGTCCTTTCCCAGAGAGTCCAGAATCACGGCCCGTGGGAGGACCCTGGAGACCTGACCCCGAAAAGCTTGAAGGCATTGGGCTATCCGGAGGAATTCTCGGAGCGGATCGTCGCTCTGCTGGAAGAGGAGGAACTCCTTTCCAGGTATCTGCAAAAGGCCAAAAATCGAAAATGTGTGCCCATTACCCGGCAGGACCCCAGGTATCCTCAGGTCCTCCGGGAAAAATTAGGTCCGGACGCTCCCGGTACCCTGTGGGCTAAGGGAGATCTGCGCCTTCTGGAGGAGCCAATGGTGGCTCTGGTGGGTTCCCGAGAGCTGGAGGTGCCGAACAGTCGATTTGCTATGGAAGCGGGGATTCAGGCGGCGAGGCAGGGCTATGTGCTGGTTTCCGGCAATGCCGTTGGTGCGGACCGTACTGCCCAGCGTGCCTGCTGGAAGGCCGGTGGAAAGGTTATTTGCGTAGTAGCGGATGCTCTCCACAGCTACCTGGAGGCTCCTAATGTACTGTACTTAAGCGAAGAGGACTATGATATGCCCTTTTCCCCTTTCCGCGCGCTTCACCGTAACCGGATCATCCATGCACTGGGCCAGGGCGTGCTGGTGGCACAGTCTCATTTCGAGCAAGGCGGCAGCTGGAAAGGCACCAGAGAAAACCTGCGCTGCCACTGGACTCCGGTCTTCGGCTTCCGGGATGGCAGCGAAGCCATGGCCGCCCTGCAGGGAATGGGTGCAGAGCTCATTGATAGAAAGGCGCTGTCTGATCTGGGCGCGCTTTTAAAAAAAGAAAAGACCCTTCTTGATCACTGAATGCTTCCCATTTGTTAAAAATTTGGGAAGATATGGATTTTTTCAACAAACCGTGCTATACTTACAAAGTATGTATATTACCCGGTTGGATATCCCACTGGGCGGAATCATAGAATGGAAGGTGTATTGTTTATGACAAAGGTGGATATTTACAGTGGTTTCCTGGGTGCAGGTAAGACCACTCTCATCAAAAAGATGATTGCAGAGGGCTACAAGGGCCAGAAGCTGGTGCTCATCGAGAATGAGTTCGGCGAGATCGGCATTGATGGCGGCTTCCTGAAGGAGGCAGGCATCAACATCACGGAGATGAACTCCGGCTGCATCTGCTGCTCCTTGGTGGGCGACTTCGGCAAGGCTCTGACCAAGGTGATCAACGAGTACCACCCCGACCGGATCATTATTGAGCCCTCCGGCGTGGGTAAGCTGTCCGATGTGATCGGCGCTGTGAATAAGGTCACAGGCACCGATGTGACTTTGGGCTATACTGTGGCCGTGGCCGATGCCGGAAAGGTGAAGGTCTATACCAAGAACTTCGGTGAATTCTACAACAATCAGGTAGAGACCGCTTCCACCATTATCCTGTCCCGGACGGATTCCATTCCCCAGGCCAAGCTGGACGCGGCAGTGGAGCTGCTGAGAAGCCACAATCAGGTGGCTACCATCATCACCACCCCTTGGAGCCAGCTGACAGGCGAGCAGCTGGTTGCGGCGATGGAAGGCAAGGCTTCACTGGCTGCCGAACTGGCCCGGCTGGAGACCGAGCGGCTGGAAGCCGAGGATGAGGAGCATGAGCACCACCATCATCACCACCATGATGAGGACGAAGAGGAGCATCATCACCACCATCATGATGAGGATGATGAGGACGAGGAACACGAGCACCACCATCATCATGACCACGATGGGGATTGCTGCTGCCACGATCACGAGGAGCATGAGCACCATCACCATCATGACCACGACGATCATGACGACGATTGCGGCTGCGGCTGCCATGACCATCATCATCACCATCATGCCGACGAGGTCTTCACCTCCTGGGGCGTGGAGACGGCCAAGAAGTTTGAAAAGGCCACCATTGAGGCCGCACTCAAGGGCCTGGATTCCGGCGATTACGGTATGATCCTCCGGGCCAAGGGCATTCTGCCCTGCGTGGACGGCACCTGGATCCACTTTGACTATGTGCCTGAGGAGCACGATATCCGCACCGGCTCTGCCGATGTCACCGGTAAGCTCTGTGTCATCGGCTCCAAGCTGGACGAAAATGGCATCCAGCAGCTCTTTGGGGTATAAACCATGGCCATGCAACAGATCCCGGTTTATGCCTTTACAGGCTTCTTGGATTCCGGAAAGACCAAGTTCATCCAGGAGACACTGGAGGACCCTCGATTCAACGCGGGAGAGCGGACCCTGGTCCTGATTTTTGAGGAAGGGGAGGAGGAGTACGACCTCTCCACCTATCCTTACAAGAATGTGTACCTGGAAGTGCTGGATCAGCAGACCGTCTCCACAGAAGAACTGAAGGCTCTGCAAAAAAAATACAAAGCCGAGCGTGTGGTGGCCGAGCTCAATGGCATGCAGCAGGTCGGGGACCTCTATATGCGCTTCCCGAGTCAATGGGCCATTGCGCAAGAGGTCATGTTTGCTGACTCTACCACGATCATGGCTTACAACGCCAATATGCGCAATCTGGTAATGGATAAGCTCGTGGGAGCCCAGATGGTGGTCTTCAACCGGATGACCCCCGGCGCGGACGTTATGCCCTTCCACAAGCTGGCCAGAGCCGCTAACCGCCGCATCGATATTCTTTATGACTATACCGACGGCACCACCAAGTTCGATGAGATCGAGGACCCTCTGCCTTTCGACATAAACGCTCCCGTCATCGAAGTAAAGGACGAGGACTATGCCCTGTGGTATCGGGATGTGTCTGAGGAGCCGGAGAAGTACAGTGGTAAGACTGTTCACTTCAAGGCCCAGGTGGCTATGCTTCGCCGGGACAAGAACAATATGTTTGCCCCAGGCCGGTTCGTCATGACCTGCTGTGTGGAAGATATCCAGTTTTGCGGCATTCCCTGCAGATACGATGAAGCTTCTAAGCTGGAATCCCGGTCCTGGGTTATGGTTACCGCCAAGATCACAGCAGAGGAGCATCCCCTTTACAAGGGTGATGTGGGCCCCATGCTGACGGCTTTGTCTGTAGAGACCGGAGCGCAGCCTGCGGACCCGGATGTGGCCACATTCTAAATTGAGATAATTCCAAAATCCCCTGGATATTCTTCCGATTTCTTTGAATGTCCGGGGGATTGTGACTGCGGGGAGGAGAAAATAAAATGTACCAACCGCTGGCAGATCTCCTGCGGCCCCAGACCTTGGATGATGTGGTAGGCCAGGAGCATATTTTGGGGGAAGGGGCTGTCCTGCGTCGCCTGATCCAGTCCGGGAACATTCCCAATATGGTTTTCTACGGCCCCAGCGGCACGGGAAAGACCACCGTAGCCAACATCATCGCCAGGCAGACCAACCGGTCCCTCTATAAACTCAACGCCACCACTGCCTCTACGGCGGATATCCGGGAGATCACTTCCCAGCTGGATACACTACTGGCTCCCAACGGAGTGCTGCTGTACCTGGACGAAATCCAGTCCTTCAACAAAAAGCAGCAGCAATCCTTGCTGGAATACATCGAAAACGGAAAAATCACCCTGATTGCCTCCACCACGGAGAATCCTTATTTTTATGTTTTCAACGCCATCCTCAGCCGGTCTACGGTGTTTGAATTCAAGCAGATATCCAAAGAGGCTTCTCTGAAAGCTGTCAAGCGGGCGGTCTGCTTTATGGAGGACCGGACGGGTCTGGTTGCGCAACCGGAGGAAGGGGTTCTGGAGTACATCGCCGGAGCCAGCGGGGGAGACCTACGCAAATCTATGAATGCGGTGGAGGTGCTGTTCTCCGCTGCAAAGCCAGAAGGAAACAGCATAAAACTCACCATGAAGGACGCGCAAGCAGTCACACAGAAGAGCGCCATGCGGGCAGATCGGGATGGAGACAACTTTTACGATCTGCTGTCTGCCCTGCAAAAGTCCATCCGGGGTTCAGACCCGGATGCTGCCTGCCACTATCTGGCACGCCTTCTGGAGGTGGGACAGATGCAGGCCGCTTGCCGGCGGCTCATGGTCATTGCGGCAGAGGATGTAGGCCTGGCCTATCCGCAGATCATTCCCATCGTCAAGTCCTGTGTGGATATGGCCCTGATGCTGGGCATGCCGGAGGCTCGGATTCCCCTGGGAGATGCGGCGGTGCTTATGGCAACCTCTCCAAAGTCTAATTCCGGACATCTGGCTCTGGATGCCGCCATCAGCGATGTGCAGAAGGGATTGGGCAGAGGATTCCCACGGCAGCTGCAAAACGTCCACGCCGACACCTATACTCAGGAACGGGACCAGGGGTATCTGTACCCCCACAATTTTCCCAACCATTGGGTGGCCCAGCAGTATTTGCCGGATGATCTGGTGGGGAAAAAGTACTACGAGTATGGCCCCAACAAGCTGGAACAGGCAGCACGGCAGTATTGGGCGAGCATTAAAAAGGAGAACTGAGCATGGATATCCGAGTTGGCGACGTGTTAGTCATGAAAAAAAACCACCCCTGCGGCGAGAAGCGATGGCAGTGTCTGCGTACCGGGGCAGACTTTCGCCTGAAATGCCTGGGATGCGGCCACGAGCTCATGATCCCCAGATTCAAGGCCGAGAAAAATATCCGCAATGTGGAGCGAAAAGAAGAACCCTGAATCATTCCCACTGGGCACCTCTGTTTTTCGGAGGTGCCGTTTCTTTTGCGCTTCCTGAGGCCCTTCGGGGAAGAACTTGCGCAGGAAGCCGGAGCTCCAAGCGACGGCCTTTGCGCCCCAGGCGGGGTATACTCAAGGCAGCACCGGCAGAGGGGGGAAGGAAATGTATCTGGACCTATACATGCTCTTAAATTTCGGCGTGGATTACCTGCTGCTTCTCGGCACCCAGAAGTTGTCGGGGACTGCCGGACATCCCGATCGGCTTCTTTGGGCGGCGGTACTGGGTGCGGTCTACAGCGGGCTTTGCCTGGTGCCTGGCTTTTCCTTCCTGGCGGGAGTGCTCTGGCGGCTGGTCTTCCTGGGGCTCATCTCGGCTATCGCCTTCGGGGTCACCAAAAGTGCCTGGCGGCGCTGCGGCATATTTACGGTGCTGAGTCTGGCCCTGGGAGGCATGGCTTCTCTGGCAGGGAGCGGGCACCTGCTTCGGCTGCTGGCCTGCGGCGGGGGGCTGTGGCTGCTGTGCAGCGTGGCCTTTGGCGGCACTCCCGGTAAACAGCTGGTGCCTCTGATGATCTGCCAGGGGGAAAAGCGGCTGTCTCTGACTGCGCTGAAGGATACGGGAAATTCCCTCCGAGACCCCATTACCGGAGAGCAGGTCCTGGTACTGGGGTGCGATCAGGCAACGGCACTGACCGGCCTCAGCCGGGAGCAGCTGGCAAAACCGATGGAGACCCTGGAACGTAACCCAGGCCTGGGTTTGCGGCTGGTACCCTATCACGCCGTGGGGAAGACCGGACTGCTGCTGGCCATGCGGATGGGGGAGGTGCGCTGGGACGGAAGAAAACGGGGCTGCATCATCGCGTTTGCCCCGAATGAGCTGGGAGGAGAAGAATTTCAGGCATTGCTGGGAGGTATGGCATGAATTTGCTTCGTTGGTTGCAAAAATGGTTGATTTCTGGAGAGCAAGGGATTTTTTACATCGGAGGCAGCGATGTGCTCCCGCCGCCGCTGCGGGGAGAAGAGGAAAAACGTGCCATTGAAGCCCTGTCCCGGGGAGAGGAGACAGCGAAGCAGACCCTTGTAGAGCATAATCTCCGACTGGTCGTCTATATCGCCAGACGGTTTGATGGGGACCGGACCAACCTGGAGGACCTGATTTCCATCGGCACCATTGGCCTCATGAAGGCCATCGGCACCTACCGGGCAGACAGGAACATTAAGCTGGCGACCTACGCCTCCCGGTGCATCGAGAACGAAATACTCATGCATTTGCGGAAAATCGCAAACCAGAAGGCGGAAGTCTCTTTGGACGAGCCTATCAATCTGGATGGGGAGGGAAATGAGCTGCTGCTTTCAGACATCCTGGGTACTGCCGAGGACGATATCCAGCGACCTTTGGAGGCCGATGCTGAGGTAATGGTCCTAAGGCAAGCCTTGACAGAGCTTCCCCAGCGAGAGCAGGAAATCGTATCCATGCGCTTCGGCCTGGACGGACGAAAGGAACTGACCCAGAAGGAGGTGGCCCAGAAAATGGGTATCTCCCAGTCCTATATTTCCAGACTGGAAAAGCGGATCCTGGGCAAGCTCCGAAAGGAGTTTCTTCGGCAGACAAGCTGCGCCTGACCTTTTACAAAGCGCTTATAGATGTATAAAAAAATCCTATAAAAGGAATGCTTGCAAAAAGAGAGGACCGGTGGTATAATCAACGTATAAATATATCGATATAAAAATATATCGATAAAAATTGGACGAGGAAGAATATGGAACGTAATGTGAAAGTTTCCAAAGCGGTGCTGAAGCGGCTCCCCGGCTACCTGGCTTACCTGAAGAGTTTGCCGGATACAGCCCCGGCCAATATCTCCGCCACGGCACTGGCCAACGCTCTGGACATGGGCGAGGTGCAGGTGCGCAAGGATCTGGCCATCGTTTCCGACGGCGGCCGCCCCAAGGTCGGCTACCAGCGGGAGGCGCTGATCGACGACATCGAGCAGTTTTTGGGCTACGACAACACCACCGATGCGGTGCTCATTGGCGCGGGCAAGCTGGGTCTGGCCCTGATGGCCTATACCGGCTTCGAGGCTTACGGTCTGAACATCCAGGCTGCCTTCGATATCGCCCCCTCCATCGAAAAGACAGAGGACGGCCAGCCGGTGTACCCCATCACCAAGCTGGAGCACTACTGCAAGCTCCACAAGGTCTTGATGGGCATCATCACTGTCCCCGCCTCCGCTGCCCAGGGGGTTGCGGATATGCTCATCGCCGGAGGGGTAAAGGCCATCTGGAATTTCGCCCCCACCCACCTGGATGTGCCGGACAATATCCTGGTGCAGAACGAAAACATGGCGACCTCGCTGGCGGTGCTCTCCGTGCATCTGAGAGCGGCCATAAAGGAAGAGAAAAAGTGAAAAACCTTCCCCTGGGGGAAGGTGGCTCGGCGTAGCCGAGACGGATGAGGGGCGGTACTAAGTCGATGCTGTTCTCGCCCCACACCCGTCAGGGCTTCGCCCTGCCACCCTCTCCCGGGAGAGGGTATTACCCGGATGCCAAAAACGGTATCCGGGAATTTTTTTCAAAAGTGAAACACAAGGCTCCTTTTTTACGACTCTATAAGTGAAAGACACAGAAGGAGGGAAACCCATGGAGGACGCGCGGATCATTGACCTCTATTTCTCCCGTTCAGAGGAAGCCATCGGGGAGACGGCGGCAAAATACGGCCCCTACTGCGTCCCGGAAGGGGAGGACTGGCAGCAGGTGGACCCGGACTATCTGAAAATCAACGCCCCCCAGATGGAGGCAGTGCTGTGCCTGGAAAACCAGGACCATCGATTTACTGTGTTACGGCTGGAAAACGCCACTGCGGACGAGGCCATAAACTGGACCTCAGAAGCGTATCCTGCCCATGGCTGGGACTGGGAATGGACCCCTAAGAATTGGGATCAGGACTCGGATTCTTTTTCCTGTACCGCAAGCAATGAAGAAATGCGGACAGTGAAAAAGCGATTTATTCGGTATCAGGATGGATTCTATGTGGTGATTTCCGACTATTATCCGACTCTGCTGAAAAATTACGTCCGCATCATGGATGCCGAATTTCTCCTTGATATTCCATAAAAAACCCGGATACCGAGCACATCGGTATCCGGGAAAAACATTTTTGGGGTCACTTCGCGGGCTTAAAGCTGTCCTTCAGGCTGACAGAGCGGTTGAACACCAGATGCTCTGGGGCAGAATCCTTGCTGTCCGGGCAGAAGTAGCCAAGACGCATGAACTGGTAGCTCTCGGGAGCCTTGGCATTTTTCAGAGAGGCCTCCACTTTGCAGCCCTGGAGGACCTCCAGAGAGTTGGGATTCAGGCAGGCCAGGAAATCCTTTCCGGCAGCATCAGGGTCAGGATCCTCAAAGAGATTGCTGTACTGCCGCACCTCGGCGTCGTAGCAGTTATTGGCGTCTACCCAGTGGATGGTGGCACCCTTGATCTTCCGGCCGTCGGCAGGATCGCCGCCCTTGCTGTCAGGGTCGTAGGTAGCCAGCACCTCGGTCACGTTTCCGTTTTCGTCGGTTACGCAGCCGGTGCACTTGATAACGTATGCGCCCTTCAGGCGGCACTCGGGGCCGTCGGGGTACAGCCGCTTGTACTTGGGAATGGGCTGGGCCAGGAAATCATCCCCTTCGATCCAAAGGTTTCTGGAGAAAGTGATCTCCCGGGAACCTGCCTCAGCATCGTTGGGATTGTTCTCCACCAGGAAGGTCTCGCTCTGGCCTTCGGGATAGTTGGTAATGGTGAGCTTCACAGGCTTCAGCACGGCCATGACCCGCTTGGCAGTCTCGTTCAGGTCCTCCCGGAGGCAATGCTCCAGGAAGGCGTATTCAATGGTGTTGGGGGACTTGGCCACGCCCACACGATCGCAGAAGTTGCGGATGGAGGCAGGCGTATAGCCCCGGCGGCGCAGGCCGCAGAGTGTGGGCATCCGGGGGTCGTCCCAGCCGGATACATAGCCGTTTTCCACCAGAGCCCGGAGCTTCCGCTTACTCAGAACCGTATGGTCGATGCCCAGCCGGGCAAACTCGATCTGCCGGGGATGATTGGGCACAGACACATGCTCCACCACCCAATTGTAAAGAGGACGGTGATTCTCAAACTCCAGAGAGCACAGGGAGTGGGTAATGCCCTCCAGGGCGTCCTGAATGGGGTGTGCAAAGTCGTACATGGGATAGATGCACCATTTGTCTCCCTGACGGTGGTGGTGCATATGGCGGATGCGGTAGATAACGGGGTCACGCATATTGAAGTTGCCGGAGGCCAGGTCGATTTTAGCCCGGAGGGTATAGCGGTTGTCCTCAAATTCCCCGGCACGCATCCGGGCGAAAAGGTCCAGGCTCTCTTCAATGGGCCGGTCCCGATAGGGGGAGACGGCGGGGGTGTTCAGATCTCCGCGGTACTCCTTGAACTGCTCAGGGGTCAACTCGCATACGTAAGCCAATCCCTTTTTGATGAGCTCCACGGCATATTCGTAGTCCTTCTCAAAGTAGTCGGAGCCGTAGAAGAACCGGTCGCCCCAGTCAAAGCCAAGCCAATGGATGTCCTCCTGGATGGCCTCCACAAACTCTACGTCTTCTTTGGTGGGGTTCGTGTCGTCCATCCGCAGATTGCACAGGCCCCCGAACTTCTCGGCTGTGCCGAAGTCGATGATCAGGGCTTTGCAGTGGCCGATGTGCAGATAGCCGTTGGGCTCCGGCGGGAACCGGGTGTGGACGGTCTTCCCGGCGAACTGGCCGCCGGGGGCGATATCCTCTTCGATAAAGGCATGGATGAAATTTTTGCTTTCGGTGATCTCAGCCATATAAAATTCCTTCCTCTCTTGTGGTGAGTGTACGATAATGCGTTATTATAAACGATTGTGGGAAAAAAAGCAATCCAAAACATGGAAGACAGCGCAAATTTGGACATATGTGAAAAAAGAAGAGAGGCTTTTTTCTAAGGATTATGAAATTATTTCGAATTCTGAGATTTTCTAGTTGTCAATTTGCCTTTTCTACGTTACAATAGGGTAGACGATGTGCCGGGGTCAGATCCCGGACGAAAGGGGGATCCCCTTTCAAGATAGAAGGAGTGAACGAAATTGTCTCAAGTCAAATACAAGCGCATTCTCTTAAAGCTCAGCGGTGAAGCCCTGGCTGGCAATCAGCACCGGGGGCTCGATTATAGTGTCATCCACCCAGTGTGTGAGGTCATCCGCCAGTGCCACGAAAAGGGCGTACAGATTGGCCTGGTCATCGGCGGCGGCAACTTCTGGCGGGGCGTGAAGGATGGCGCGGATAAAATGCAGCGGTCCCACGGCGATGCCATGGGTATGCTGGCCACTGTCATGAACTGCATCGCTATGGCAGATGCCTTGGAGCAGCATGGAGTTCCTGCCCGGGTCCTCAGCGCTGTGGAGATGAACAAGTTCGCGGAGTACTTTACAAGAGACTCTGCCGACCGCTATCTAAACGAGGGCAAGGTGGTCCTTTTTGCCGCCGGTACCGGCAACCCCTATTTCTCCACGGACACGGGCGCCGTCCTCCGGGGCGTGGAAATTGAAGCAGATGCCATTCTGATGGCCAAAAACGTAGACGGCATCTACTCTGCCGATCCCAACCTGGATCCCACCGCTGTGAAGTTTGACGAGCTGACCTACGATGAGGTTTTGGCCCGTCACCTGAAGGCCACCGACACCACCGCCATGACTCTGGCTATGGATAACCACATGACCCTGGTGTGCTTTGGCCTGAATGATCCCCAGAATATCCTCCGCGTTATCAGCGGAGAAAAAATCGGAACCACTGTGAAGGAGGACTAAACAATGAGCGTAGATTTTAAGGAATTTGCCAGAAAAATGGACCGGACCCTGGAGCATCTGGGGGAAGACTTTGATGCCGTCCGTGCCGGACGGGCCAACGCTAAGGTTCTGGACCGGATCACCGTTGAATATTATGGCAGCGAAACGCCCTTGAACGGCGTTGCCACCATTTCTTCTCCCGATGCCCGGACGCTGGTCATCACCCCCTGGGACACAAAGCTCCTGAAGGAGATCCAGAAGGCCATCCAGACCTCCGACCTGGGCATTAATCCCCAGAATGACGGCCGGGTCATCCGCCTGATCTTCCCCCAGCTGACGGAGGAGCGCAGAAAGGACCTCTCCAAGCAGGTCAAGAAGTACGCCGAGGATGCCAAGGTGGCAATGCGGAATATCCGGCGGGATGGCATGGACTATGTCAAAAAGCTGAAAAAGAACAACGAGATCACCGAGGATGACCAGAAGAAGGCCGAAAAGGACCTGCAGGATATGCTGGACAAGTATATCAAAAAGGTTGATGCCGCGCTGGCTGCCAAGGACAAGGAACTGATGTCTATTTGATCCCAAACGACTCCTCCGGTTAGAGCCGGGGGAGTCCAACCCTTATGAAGAAAGAGGTGCTTGTATGGCACTTTCGGAAGTCAATACCTTACCGCCTCCCAGGCACATTGCCATTATTATGGATGGCAATGGCCGCTGGGCAAGGAAACGGGGCTTGCCCCGCACCGCCGGTCACAGCGCCGGGGCGGAAGCCTTCCGCCGGATCGCCAACTACTGTCGGACCTTGGGGGTGGAATACCTGACGGTGTATGCCTTCTCCACAGAGAACTGGAAGCGTTCTCAGGAAGAGGTGGGGGGGATCATGCTCCTGCTGCGCCGGTATTTGGAAGAAGCCATCCGGGATATGACCAAGAATCGGGTGCGGTTTCGTTTTTTTGGAGACCTTTCCAGGCTTTCTCCCCAGCTCCAGAAGCTGTGCTATGACGCAGAGAATCAGTCTGCCGAATATGATGTGCAGGTGAATTTCTGCCTGAATTACGGCGGCCGGGACGAGATCGTTCGGGCGGCCCGTGCCTTTGCCGCCCAGGTTGCGGAAGGGAAGCGGAAGCCGGAGGAGCTGACGGAGGAGCTGTTCTCCAGCTACCTTTATTCCGCCGGTGTGCCGGATCCGGAGCTCATTATCCGTCCCTCCGGGGAACTGCGGACCAGCAATTTTCTTCCCTGGCAGTCCGCTTACTCCGAGTATGTCTTTATGGACGTGCTGTGGCCGGACTTCGGCCCCCAGGACCTGGACAAGGCCATTGACGAGTATCACCGGCGCAACCGCCGTTTCGGAGGCGCCTGATCCATGAAAACAAGAATCATTACGGCAGCCATTTGCATTCCCGTGCTTTTGTTTTTGCTGCTGGTTGCGCCTGAAATCATCGTTACGGTGATTTTTGGGGTGCTGATGGCTATTGGCGCCTATGAGTTTCTCTACCGTACCGGCCTGGTCCGTCGGCCCCGGATGGTCGCCTATAGCGCCCTGGCCGCATTTATGCTTTCCATTTGGAGCTACTACGGCGGCCTTACATCCTTTTTGATGCTGGGACTCATCGTGTTCTTCATGCTCTTGTTTTCAGAGGTCATGATGGACCATGTGAAGGTTCCCATCGAGCTGGTGGGTCTGTGCACACTGGGGGGCTTCCTGACCCCCTTTCTGCTCAGTGCCCTGATCCGTATCCTGATGGGTACCAATGGCCGGTATTTCATTCTGCTGCCCTTTACCATTGCGTTCCTTTCCGATGCCGGTGCCTACTTTGTCGGTCTGCGGCTGGGCAGGCACAAGCTGGCCCCCGTCATCAGCCCCAAAAAGACCATCGAGGGCGTTGCCGGTGGACTGGTGTTCGCCCTGGTGGGGGTCATCATTTATTGCCTGGTGCTGCAGTTGGCGCTCAAATTCCGGGTAAACTATGGTGCGGCAATTCTCTATGCCCTGGCCGGTTCCGGTGTAGGGGTGATGGGGGATCTGTGCTTCTCTGTTGTGAAGCGGCAGACCGGCATAAAAGACTATGGCAATCTGCTCCCCGGCCACGGGGGCTTTTTGGACCGGTTCGACTCTCTGGTCCTGGTAGCGCCCTTTGTGGAAGCGCTGCTGCTTATCTTACCTTTGGCGGTGTGATAAAATGGTGAATTGTATCAGTATTTTGGGCTCTACCGGCTCCATCGGTCGACAGAGCCTGGATGTGGTGCGGATGCACCCTCAGATCAAGGTCGGCGCTTTGACTGCCGGCAGCAGTGTAGAGCGTATGGCGGAGCAATGCCGGGAGTTCCGGCCGAAGCTCGCTGTCATGGCTACCGAAGAGAGCGCCAAGATGTTGGCCGACTCTATCCGGGACCTTCCCACCCAGGTTCTCTGGGGAGAAGAAGGCCTGATTGCTGCGGCGACGCTTCCCGAGGCGGATTGTGTGATCACCGCGGTGGTGGGTATGCTGGGCCTGAGGCCCACTTTAGCTGCGATCCGGGCGAAAAAGCGTATCGGCCTTGCCAACAAAGAGACCCTTGTCTGCGCTGGAGAACTGGTGATGGAGGCAGCGAAGGAATACGGGGCGGAAATCGTGCCTGTGGACTCCGAGCACTCTGCTATTTTTCAGTGCCTTATGGGCTGCAAGGACCGGGGAGAGATCCGCCGATTGATCCTGACCTGCTCCGGCGGTCCCTTCTTCGGCATGACCAAAGAGCAATTGACACATGTGACCAAAGCGGATGCTCTGAAGCATCCTAACTGGAAAATGGGTCCCAAGATCACCGTGGATTGCGCAACCCTGATGAACAAGGGGTTGGAGGTCATTGAGGCCATGCGGCTATATGGTCTGCCCCTGGAAAAGGTGGATGTGCTGATTCACCGCCAGAGTGTGGTGCATAGTCTGGTGGAGTACTGCGACGGAGCCGTTATGGCTCAGCTCGGCACCCCGGATATGCGTCTGCCTATTCAGTTGGCCATGACCTACCCTGAGCGGCAGCCTTCTCCCGTAGATCGGCTGGACCTGACCACCTGCGGGCAGCTGACCTTCTGCCACCCGGACCTGGAGAATTTTCCCTGTCTGGCCTTGGCCAGGGACTGCGCAAAACGGGGCGGCAATGCCTGCGCCGCCATGAACGGTGCCAACGAGGAAGCCGTTGCCTTGTTCCTGCGCGGAGAGATCGGCTTCTACGATATCTACCGTCTGGTAAGCCAGGCTGTGGAACAGGTACCGTACCTGGAAAAGCCTACCTTGGACCAGATTCTGGAAACGGATGCTCTGGCCCGAAAGGCGGTTCTATCCAATATCCGCCGGTAAACGCACCGGCAATTCTTCGAGGAAATCTATGAGTTATCTTTTTGCGATCCTGCTGTTCAGCTTCCTGATCTTCATCCACGAGCTTGGCCACTTTGCGGCAGCCAAGGCTTTTGGAGTCCAGGTCAACGAGTTTTCTTTGTTTATGGGCCCGGCGCTCTTTCAAAAGCAGATCGGTCAGACGGTCTACTCCATCCGCTGCATTCCCATCGGCGGCTTCTGCGCCATGGAAGGGGAGGACGGCGAGGAGCCAAGCGACAACCCCCACGCATTTCCAAACGCTGTGTGGTGGAAAAAGACCATTATTTTGGCTGCCGGTGCGTTTATGAACTTTGTAGTGGGTGTACTGCTGATGCTGGCCTTTTTTGCTCCGGATAAGCAGTTCATCATGCCTGTGGTATCCGAGGTAGATCCCCGGTGCTCCTTTGCGGGGGACGCCGGTATCCAGGCAGGGGACCAACTTTGGTCCATTGATGGAGAGAGGATCTATGTAAGCTCCGACTTTTCCATGCTCCTCTCCCTGAAAGGCGGGGAGACCCACGACCTGGTGGTTGTACGGGGCGGCAGAAAGGTCTCACTTCCCAACCTGGATCTGCGCAAGCAGGACTTTGAAAACGAGGACGGCACCGTCACCCAGCGCTATGGCTTTTCCTTTACCCTGTGCAATGCCAGCCCCGGGGTGACACTTGGCTACTCCTGGAACAGCACCCTGGACTGCGTGCGTTTGGTCCGGCTGTCGCTGCAAATGCTCCTGCGTGGGCAGGCAGGTGTTCAGGATGTGTCTGGCCCCGTTGGCATTGTGCAGCAGATGGCCACAGTGGCGGATAACTCCGGCAGCGCCTACTATGCCTTCCTGAACATGATCTACTTTGGTAGCTTCATCGCCATCAACCTGTCCGTGATGAACTTACTGCCCATCCCGGCGCTGGATGGGGGAAGAGTCGTTGGCGTGCTCCTCAGTGCCGCCTACGAGGGAATTACGAAAAAGAAACCCAATCCCAAGATTGAAGGCTATATCCATGGTGCCGGTATGGTGCTATTGATGGCGCTTATGGTTCTATTGCTGTTTAAGGATATCATTTTTGCGATAAAGGGGTAAAGAGATATGACAAGACGCATTATGGTGGGCAACGTGCCCATTGGCGGCGGGGCAGATGTGGTCATCCAATCCATGCTCAATACCAAAACCACGGATGTAGAGGGGAGCCTGGCTCAGATCCGGTCCCTGGCATCTGCCGGGTGCCAGATTGCCCGGCTGGCGGTTCCCAATATGGAAGCTGCCCGGGGCTTTTCCGAGATCTGCAAGGAAAGCGTTCTGCCGCTGGTAGCGGATATCCATTTCGACTACCGGCTGGCCATTGCCGCTGCCGAGGGTGGTGCCAGCAAGATCCGCATCAATCCCGGAAATATCGGCGGAGAAGACCGGGTGAGGGCCGTAGTGGATGTCTGCAAGGACAGGCACATTCCCATCCGTATCGGCGTCAATGGCGGTAGTCTTGAAAAAGAACTGCTGGAAAAGTATGGTCATCCCACAGCGGAAGCCCTGGTGGAGAGTGCCTTCGGTCACCTGGAGCTGCTGGAGAAGTACGGATTTTATGACACCTGCGTATCCATGAAGTCCTCCCACGTGCCTACCATGGTAGCTGCCGCCCGGCTGTTCCGGAGCAAGTGCGACTACCCTCTGCACATCGGCGTCACGGAAACCGGCCCGGTCCGGCAGGGCCTTATCAAATCCGCTATGGGCATCGGCAGTCTGCTCTTGGATGGCATTGGCGATACCCTTCGGGTGAGCCTTACCGACGACCCTGTAGAGGAGGTCTACGCCGCCAAGGATATTCTGAAGGCTGCAGGCCTCAGAAAGGACGGAGTGGACATCATTTCCTGCCCGACCTGTGGCCGGACCCGTATTGATCTCATCGGTCTTGTGAACAAGGTGGATGAGGCCTTGCGGGACTGCAAAAAGCCCATTACCGTTGCCGTTATGGGCTGCATCGTCAATGGCCCCGGGGAAGCCCGGGAAGCGGACATCGGCATTGCCGGCGGCGATGGCTGGGGTATGATCTTTGAAAAGGGGGAGCAGGTAGCGAAGCTTCCCTATGACGAGCTTCTGCCGGAGCTGCTCCGCAGAATTGAGAAAATGGATGTATGATGGATGCAATTCCCATTTTGAACATGTTTCCGGACTATGTGCCGCCTGAGGAGATCGGTTCCGCTCTCTCCCGGGCGGCCATTGTCGCCGTTGATTTGGATCCTCAAAACAAGTCCGTAAAAGTGGCTGCCCATGCGCAGACCTATATTCCCATGCGGCTGACGGAACGGGCCCGGCGGGACATTATGGCGCTTTACGAGCTGCGCAGCCTGGACATCACCATTACCCATCCGGAAAACCAGCTGACCCTGGTTGAGCCGGAGGAGCTGCGCAGCCTCTTTGTGGAGCGGGACTCTATGACGAGAGGATCTCTGGCCGGAGCCAAATGGACTTGGCAGGGGACCCACTTAACGATTTCTCTGCCTGCCAATGGCAAGGCGGCCATTGAAAAGCTGATCCCCCAGGTGGAGGAAACCTTAAAGGTCCGGTTTGCTTCTCCTGTCTCCATCTCCGTGGAGGCAGGCAAGGAGTTGACAGGCCAGGCTCTTTTTGACGCTATGGAAAAGATGCGCCAAAAGGCCCTGTCTGCCATGCCTGCCGCCGGAAAGGCACAGTGCTCTCAGCAGGAGGAAAAAAAGCCCCAGGACAGCGAGACCTTCTACGGCAAGCCGTTCCGAGGGCCTGCCACGCCTATGAAGGACCTGAATATGGACATGGGCACCATCATTGTGGAGGGCAAGGTCTTCTCCGTGGAGCATAAGGAGCTCACCAAGCGGAACGCCTGGGTGGTGAAATTCGATATGACGGACAACACCAATTCCATCCGCATCAGCCGCTTTCTGGAGGCCAAAGAGGCCAAGCCGATCATTGACAATGTGCAGCTGGGCAGCATCCTTCGAATCCAGGGAAAACTCATTGAGGACCGGTTTGAAAATGACATGGTGCTAAAGCCATACGCCATGATGCCCGGTACGATGCCCAAGCGAAAGGATACCTCCGAGGTAGGCAAGCGCGTGGAGCTCCATCTGCACACCACCATGAGCAACATGGATGCTCTGACGGATACCGCCGCCGCCGTGAAGCAGGCTGCCGCCTGGGGCCATCGGGCCATTGCCATTACAGACCACGGTGTGGCTCAGTCCTTCCCGGATGCCATGAAGGCAGCTGCCAAGGCGAAGGTAGCCGGTACCGATGAGAATATCAAAGTCCTCTACGGTGTGGAAGGGTACTACGTCAACGATGTAGACGACCGCATTGTGGTCCATGGGGATCGGGACATGGCTTTTGACGAAGCCTATGTGGCCTTTGATTTGGAGACCACAGGCCTCAGCTCTCAAAATGACCGGATCATCGAGATCGGCGCTGTGCTGATGCGGGGCGGGGAAGAACTGGACCGGTTCCAGACCTTTGTAGACCCACACAGGCAGCTGGAAAAGAAGATCATTGAGCTCACCGGCATTACGGATGAAATGCTCCAAGGCGCGCCCTCCATTGAGGAAGTGCTGCCCAAATTCCTGGACTTTGTGGGGGACCGGGTCCTGGTTGCCCACAACTCCGACTTTGACACCGGCTTTATCCGGGCGGAGTGCAGCCGCCAGGGACTGCCATACACTTATACGGCAGCAGATACGCTGATTTTATCCCAGAATATGCTGCCGCAGCTGAATAAATTCAAGCTGGACATTGTGTCCAATGCCCTGAGTCTGCCGGACTTCCAGCACCACCGAGCGGCGGATGATGCTGTCACATGCGGTCTCATTATGCAGTCCCTCATGTGTAAAATGCAGGAAGAGCTGGGCATTGACCACCTGCAGCAGATCAATGAGAAGATGAAGGATCTGCGGACCAAGAGCCGGGTCATGGACCGTCACGCCCGGCACATCATTATTTTGGCCAAGAACCAGGTGGGTCTGCGAAATCTCTACCATTTGATCTCCGACTCCAACCTGAAATACTTTAAGCGGGTGCCCCGGATCCCGAAGTCTGAGCTCCTGCGGCTTCGGGAGGGGCTGATTATCGGCTCCGCCTGCGAGGCGGGAGAATTGTTCCAGGCGATCTTAGAGGGCAAGAGCGAGGACGAGTTGAAGCGTATCGCCTCCTTCTACGACTTTCTGGAAATTCAACCCCTGGCCAACAACCGCTTTATGCTGGCAAAGGGCATGGCCAAGGACGATGAAGAGCTGCGGGACTTTAACCGGACCATAGTCCGCCTGGGTGAAAGCCTGGGCAAAATGGTCATTGCCACGGGAGATGTTCACTTTCTGAATCCAGAGGACGAAATTTTCCGCCATATTCTTCTGGCGACCAAGGGTTTCGACGATGCGGATAAGCCCATGCCTCTGTATTTCCGGACTACCGACGATATGCTTAGGGAGTTCAGCTATCTGGGCGAAGATAAGGCCCTGGAGGTGGTGGTCACCAATCCCAACCTGGTAGCTGATATGTGCGAGAGCCTTCGCCCGGTGCCGCATAACCTGTTCGCGCCCAAGATCGAGAACTCTGTGGAGGACCTGAAGTCCCTGGTGTACGGCAAGCTCCACCGGCTTTACGGCGAAAATCCTCCGGAGCTCATTACCAAACGCGTGGAGACGGAGCTCCATGATATCATCTCCTGCCACTATGATGTGATTTACATGTCTGCCCAGAAGTTGGTGCAGAACTCCCTGGAGCATGGCTATTTGGTTGGCTCCCGTGGCTCCGTAGGCTCCTCCATTGTTGCCTACATGTCCGGTATTACGGAGGTCAATTCCTTTCCGCCTCATTACCGCTGCCCGAATCCTGCGTGCAAATACACTACCTTTGACGTACCAAAGGGCTACGGATGCGGTGCGGACCTGCCGGATGCTGTCTGCCCCAAGTGCGGCAGCAAATTCGACAAGGACGGCTTCAATATCCCCTTCGAAACCTTCCTTGGCTTCGGCGGTGACAAGGTGCCGGATATCGACCTGAACTTCTCCGGTGAGTATCAGTCCAAGGCCCATGCCTACTGCG
>URGL01000026.1 GCA_900547405.1 uncultured Eubacteriales bacterium | reverse complement strand
GTCCAAGGTGTTAAATAGTTCGTCTTAACGTTATTCAATTTACAAGGTACAGACGCGACTCCCTCTCGGAAATCTCGGATATAATATCACAAACTCAAAGCATTGTCAAGAGGTTTTTCAACTTCTTTTTTGTTTTGGTCCGATATTATGCTGTCCGTGGAGGATTTTCATATCCCTTGCGGAAAGCTTGCTTATATTACCACCTCTTCTCCTATTTGTCAAGCATTATTTTCCATTTTTCAAAATTTTTCCCGCACCTGATTGGGTGCGGGAAAAATAGGTATCAGCCCTTGACAGCACCGGCGGCAACACCCTTAATGATGTACCTCTGGCAGGTCAGGTAGAACACAATGACAGGTACAATGCTCAGGAGGATCAGGGCCATTGTCGCGCCCATATCCACGGAGCCGTAGGATCCTTTCAGGTACTGGATATGAATTGGAATGGTCATATACTTCTTCCGGTCCAATACCAGATAGGGCAGCAGGTAGTCGTTCCACACCCACATGATTTCCAGCACACCCACAGAAATTAGAGTAGGCTTCATCATGGGCAGAACCACGCTGAAGAAGGTGCGGATGGGGCCGCAGCCGTCAATCGCCGCCGCTTCTTCAATGGACAGGGGGATGGACTTTACAAATCCCGAGAACATAAATACCGCCAAACCGGCGCCGAAGCCCAGATAGATAATGGGTATCGTCCACGGTGTATTCAGGTCCAGGGTATCAGCGGTTTTGGGCAGGGTAAACATGACCATCTGGAAGGGCACCACCATGGAGAACACGCAGAGGTAGTACACGATCTTGCTGAAGGTACTGCCCACCCGGGCGATATACCAAGCGGCCATGGAGGTACACACCAGGATCAAGGCGCTGGAAACAATGGTGATAAACAAGGAGTAGCCAACGGATTTCGCAAAGGGGTAATTGCCGAAGGTCATGCCCTTGATGTAGTTGTTCATGCCCACAAAGGACTCTTCGTTTGGCAGTGCAAAGGTATCGGTGTTGACATATGCATTTGACTTAAAAGAATTGACCAGAACCAGGAAAACAGGAAGCAGATAAACAATGGCAATGACTGTAAACGCAACGGTAAGTGCCATTTTTGTACGCTTCTCACCCTGGATGGTAGCAGGCTTTTTACTCATTACTGCTGCACCTCCTTATCATGGGTCATCTTCATCTGGAAAATACCAATGATGGCAACCAGGAAGAAGAACATCACAGCCTTTGCCTGGCCGACGCCCTTGGTTTTCAGTGTGTTGGAATTGACGATGTTCAGGGCCAGCATTTCCGTAGTATGGATAACGCCCTTATAGGGACGACCGTCTGTCAATGCCAGGTTCTGGTCGTAGAGCTTAAAGGAATTCGTCAGAGTCAGGAATGTGCAGATAGTGATGGAGGGCATCACGTTGGGGATGGTAATGTACCACAGAGTCTTCCACTCGGATGCGCCGTCGATCCTGGCTGCCTCCAGCATATCTCCGGGAACAGCCTGCAATCCGGCAATGTAAATGATCATCATATAGCCGATCTGCTGCCAGGACATCAAAATAATCAGGCCCCAGAAGCCATATGTAGAATTCAGAAGAATAGAGGTGTTGTAGTGGGACAGAATGCCGTCAAAGATCATGGACCAGATATAGCCCAGGACAATGCCGCCGATGAGGTTGGGCATAAAGAAGACGGTACGGAAGATATTGGAGCCTTTGATGCCCTTGGTCAGCAGGTAGGCCACGGTAAAGGCGAGAATATTGATGATCAGCAGAGAAACCAGGGCGAAGCCGGCAGTGTACCAGAAGGCATGGATAAAGCTATCGTCAGCAAAAGCCTTCATATAGTTGTTCAGGCCGCTCCAGGTCCATTTGCTGGTGGTTTTAAAATCACAGAAAGAAAGGAACAGGCCCTTTCCAAAGGGATACAAAAATCCGATGCAGAACGCAATAAAGGTCGGTAGGAGGAACAGCGGGAAGCATTTCTGAATAGGCCGGCGAACCAGCACAGAGTTCAGAGAGGCGCCATCGTTCGTTTGTTTCAGTTTGGCCATTAATCATCTCTCCTATTAGGCGCTGCCGGAGGACCGGCGGCAGGGATTATCCAAAGCCGGAATACGGAAAAAAATCCGGGGCGAGCGAACTTGCTCGCCCCGGAAAGACTGACTTACTTCAGGGTATCAGCCAACGTTCTTGGCGTACTGAGCAGCCCAGCCGTCCACGATGGCAGTCTCGACAGCGGCCCAATCACCGGTGTTAGAGGTGTACTGAGTCATAGCGTCCACAACGGCGGCACGGAAGTCATCCACGCCGGGAGTCCAGTTGAAGGCCCAGGTAACGGTGTAGTTGCCGTCAGCAACCAGCTTGTTGGCATCGGCACAGAACACGTTCTCAGGAGTCTTGGCGTTCTTGAAGGGGCAGGGGCCAAACTCCTTGGCCAGCATGGTGGTGCCTTCCTCAGAGGTGACGACCCACTTCATGAAGTCCAGAGTAGCCTGGATGTCTTCGGGAGCGGCTTCCTTGTTGACGGCCCAGCAGTTCTCGGTGCCGGAGCACAGGCCAGCCTTCTCTTCGCCTTCCACGCCGCAGTAGATGGGGATCATGGCCAGATCATCGGGGTTCATGCCGAAGGTGCCGGTCAGGTTGGAGTATTCCCAGCTGCCGTTCTGGTAGAAAGCGGCCTCGCCCTTGCCGAACTCAGCCTCGGCCTGGTCGCCGGTGGCGGTGGTCAGGGCAGCGCCGGTGGTGGCGGAGTCAGTGGTGTACAGATCCCAGATAGCCTTGAAGTTGTCCAGGTACTTGTTGGTGATGGTGGCGGGCTGCTTGGTCACGCCGTCGTCACGGAACTGGTAGAACAGGGGCATATTGAGCAGGTGGCCGGAGAATCTCCAGGAGGAGGAGCCGTCCAGGCCGGCGGAGGTGAAGGCATCGAAGCCCAGCTCGGAAGCCCGGGCGTGGATGTCGTCAGCAACAGCCTTCAGGGTCTCAAAGTTCTTGATTTCGTCGATGGAGTGACCAGCCTTTTCCAGCAGGGCCTTGTTGACGATGATGCCAAAGGACTCGTAGCAGTAGCCGATGGACAGCACGGAGCCGTCTTCGCCCTTCAGGTTGAAGTCGTCGGTGGTCATTTCCTTGTAGACATCAGTATCCCGCAGATCCAGGCACCACTCGCCGTAGGCATCGATGGCGCCCTGGTTGCCAGCCTGGAACATGGTGGGAGCGGCGTCCTTGTCCAGCTCAGCGGTGAGGGTGGTGTCGTAGGTGCCGGAAGCGGCGGTAACGACGGTGACCTTCACGCCGGTCTGCTCGGTGTAGGTCTTGGCCAGCTCCTGCCAAGCGGCATCGGACTCGGGCTTAAAGTTCAGGTAGTAGACGGAACCGGTGGCGGTGGCATCCGCAGCAGGAGCCTCGGTAGCCTCGGTAGCAGCGGGTTCAGCAGCGGCCGCGGTGGTAGCGGCAGGCGTCTCGGTCTTGGCGCCGCAGCCTGCAAACAGGCCAACAACCAGGACAAGCGCCAGCAGCATCGCAATGGTCTTTTTCATAAGTATTGCCTCCAATTTTTGTTTTGCATAAACGGCGTTATACGCCGGAAATGCCTAAAAAAGACTTGCTTAAAAGGTTCGCAACATTCCTCCCAAGCAAGTCCAATTATACCTCTATGGCATGTGCAAAGTCAACAAAAACTTCTCTGATTTTTGTTGTGATGTGCCACAAAAAAACGTTTCAATTTTTGTGAACATTTAACAACTGCTTCATATTCTCTTGTCAACTGCTTCATACTTTTTCGTCAACGGGCCCACGGTCGTACCGATTTGTGAGCTCCAGGATCTTAGCCGCCAGCCCATTGGAGGTGAAGCCCTTCTTTGCCCTCCAGGTCCAGTTGCCGCTGGGTTTTCCCGGGAAATTCATCCGGGCCTCGCCGCCCAGGTTCAGGTAATCCTGCATCTGGACAATGGCCCGCTCCGACACGCTGCTCATAGCCGTGCGGATGGTGCCCCAGACGTAGCCCTCCTTCTTGGTCAGGGCCATATAGTCCACAGCTACCTTGACGGCTTCGTCAGAGGCCTCCCCGAACCACTGGCGCATGGTCATATTGTCATGGGTGCCGGTATAGCAGACGGTATTTGCGGTGTAGGTGTGGGGCCGATATTCGGAGGGCTCCTTGGAATCAAAGGCAAATTCCAGCACCTTCATGCCAGGATAGCCGGACTCATCCCGCAGATCGATGACCTCCTGGGTCAGATATCCCAGGTCCTCAGCGATGAAGTTCAGCTCCGGCAGCTTCTCCTTCAGGGCGTTTACAAAGTCCATCCCCGGACCTTTGACCCATTTGCCGCCCCGGGCGTTTTCATCCCCATAGGGAACGGACCAATATGCCTCAAAGCCCCGGAAATGATCCAGGCGCACTACATCAAAAAGCTTTCCGGCGGCACCCAGGCGGTCGATCCACCACTGGAAACCGTTTTCCTTCATCACGTCCCAGCGGTAGAGAGGGTTGCCCCAGAGCTGACCGTCGGCGGTAAAGGCATCGGGAGGGCAGCCCGCCACATCCGTAGGCGTCAGGGTCTCATCCAGCCGGAAAAGCTGAGGATCCTTCCAGACCTCTACAGAGTCGTAGGGCACATAGATGGGCACATCGCCGATGAGCTCAATGCCATACTCCCCTGCCTTCTTCCGCAGAGCGTTCCACTGCCTGTAGAACATATACTGCACGAAGCAATAGAACCGCATAGGCTCCTCCAGCAGCTGCTTCTGCTCCTCCAGGGTCTCGGGATCCCGGAACTTCAGCTTCTTCTCCCACTGGAACCAGGGGGCATAGCCATGGGTCTCCTTCAAAGCCATATAGAGGGCAAAATCTTCCAGCCAGGAAGCGTTCTTCTTGATAAAGGCGTTCAGTGCCCGGTCATTGCGGAATCGGCTGTAGGCCAGCTTTAGGATCGGAGTCCGGCCGTTATAAAGCTTGCCGAAGTCCACATGGCTCTCATCCTCGCCCCAATCTACGCCCAGGAGCTCCTCCTTGGTCAGCAAATGCTGCCGGACCAGCGTGTCGAGGTCGATCAGATACGGATTTCCGGCGTAGGCAGAGCAGGACTGATAGGGACTGTCCCCATAGCCCGTGGGCGTCAGGGGCAGCATTTGCCAGGACTGCTGGCCGGACTTGTGGAGGAACTCCAGGAACGCATAGGCACTTTTGCCCAGGGTGCCCACGCCGTAGGGCCCGGGCAAGGATGTGATGTGCATGAGAATACCGCTTTTACGCATAACTTTCTACTCCTTCGATTCTATTTTCGTTTATCCCACCAGGGAGAACCAGACAGGGCAGCAAATCGCCGTCAGGATCCCCGCCACAACAAGAGACAGGGAGCTGACCGCTCCCGTGAGCTCCGAAATCTCTGCCGCCCGGCTGGTGCCCAGCACATGGGAGGCAGTGCCGAAGGCCACGCCCTGGGCCACCGGAGAGTCGATCCGCAGCAGCTTACAGAGCCCGGAACCGCAGACGCAGCCGAAAATACCGGTGATGATCACTGCCGCCGTAGATACGGCGGGAATGCCGTTCATCTGCTCGGCAATGGCAATGGCCAGGGCTGTGGTAACGCTCTTGGGGAGCAGCGACGCCAAAATTGGGCTTTCCAGTGCCAGAAAACGGGACATGAGGCCCACGCAAACAAGACTTGTGGCCGTCCCCGCCACTACACCGGCAAAAATGGCCGGCAAGTTCTTTTTCAGCACCCGGACCTGCTCGTAGAGAGGCACCGCCAGGCAGACCGTCGCGGGGGTCAGGATCCAGGACAGGCCGTCCATTTTGGCTCCGTAGGTTTCTGCCGGAATTTTTAGCAGTCCTAAAACCGCCATAACCAGCATGATGGAAATCAGCAAGGGATTACACAGGGCGTTCCCTGTTTTCTTCCGGAGCCACAGGCCCACCTCATAGGTACCCAGGGTCAGGACAACGGCAAACAGTCCTGTGGAGGTCAGCATTTCAGTCATCCTGCTTCTCCCCTTTCCGGATCATGGCCTGGGTCACCAAGGCGGAGACGGCAAACACAACTGCCGTAGACACCAGGGAGATCACCACCACCCAAAGGATACTGGGGGCCACGGTCTCCCAAACCTCCAGAATGCTGACACCGGGGGCCACAAACAGGATGCCCATGGTGGCAATGAGAAATTTGCTGACTCCATCCACCTGGTGGAGCTTGACGATTCCCAGCATCAGCGCCAGGAACAGCAGCACCAGCCCGTAGATGGCCGAGGGGATGGGCAGAGGCAGCAGAGCGTGCAGAAGCTCACCCAAAAGGGTAAAGCCGAAAATAATGGTTGCTTGTGATACGTATTTCAATTTGCTTCCTTCTTTTTGTTAAAACCAGAGATATTCCATAAATTGCGGCACCTGTTTTTCCCAGTCGGCTTCGCAGTGGCGGCCGCCGTCCTGGCAGTAGAGCGTTGCCTGGGCCTTCTTTTTCCAAAAAGCCTCCGCCACCTCCCGGTTGGCCAGGGCCGCAGGGCTGTAGAACCCCACCCGCTTACCGCCGGTCTCCTCGGTGCCCCAGGAGAGATACACCCGGGTGTCCGGGTCCACATCCCCGATATCCGCCAGCAGCTGCTTCCGGCAGAGCCGGATGGCGCTGGACAGACAGGCTGCCTTGGAAAACCACCGGTTATATTTTCCGGCGGCATAGATCGCCATGAGGCCCCCCATGCTGGATCCGGCAATACCGGTAGCCTCCCGGAAATCATAGGTCCGGAAACGGCCGTCCACCCAGGGTTTGACCTCCTGAACGATCCAATCCATGGTCTGCTCACCCATGCCGTGGATCGGCTCCAGCTGACCGCCGGTAAGCTCATAGGGACAGTATTCATCCAGCCGTTCCCGGCCCTGGTGGCCGCATTCTATGCCCACGACGATCATCTTCTTGGGCCACCTGTCCAGAAAGGCTTCCAGCCCCCAGCATTTGCCGTAGGTGGCATCGGAATCCCGGAACAGATTGTGGCCGTCGAAAAAATACATCACCGGGTAGCGCTCCTGGGAAAAATCGTAATCATTGGGCAGATAGATATGGAGGGTACGGTTGGCGTTTTTGGGAGAATAGTTGAAGGGCTCCTGGATCAGCATGGGGTCCACCTCCAAAGATCTTTATTCGTATTTTGGCTCGCAGGTCAGGTTGATGCCCAAACGGCGGAACATATTCACATCCACGCCGGACAGCAGCACCGTGGAATGGACCTCGCAGCCCCGGAGCTTGTCCAGCTGCTCCATAGCCAGCTCCGCCGTGGGATTGGTTGCGGCACTGATGGACAGGGCAATCAGGGTCTCATCGGTGTGGAGCCGAGGATTTCGGTTGCCAAGATGGCCTACCTTCAGGTGCTGAATGGGGTCCAGCACCGCCGGGGCGATGAGGTGCAGATCCTTGGGGATCCCGGCCAGCTCCTTCAGGGCGTTCAGCAGCAGTGCCGAAGAGGCCCCCAGCAGGTCGGAGGTTTTGCCGGTGAGGATCTTTCCGTCCGGCAGCTCAATGGCCGCGGCGGGGGCACCGGTCTGCGCCGCCCGGCGAAGGGCGGGGGCTACCACCAGGCGCTCTTCGGGTCTGACCCCAGCCTTCTTCATCAGCAGCTCCAGCTTGAAGACCACTTCATCGGCCACTTTGCCCTTCTTCTGGTCGTCCAGGGCGGTGTAATAGCGGCGGATGATCTCCTGGCGGGAGGCAAAGCAGGCGGCTTCGTCATCCACAATGCAGTTGCCCACCATGTTGACACCCATATCCGTGGGGGACTTGTAGGGGCAATGACCCAGGATCTTTTCGAAGATGGCAACCAGCACAGGGAACGCCTCCACATCCCGGTTGTAGTTGACCGTGGTCTTGCCGTAAGCCTCCAGGTGGAAGGGGTCGATCATGTTCACATCGTTCAGATCCGCCGTGGCCGCCTCGTAGGCCAGATTCACCGGATGGTTCAGCGGCAGATTCCAGATGGGGAAGGTCTCGAACTTGGCGTAGCCCGCGGTGATCCCCCGCTCATGCTCGTGATAGAGCTGGCTCAGGCAGGTGGCCAGCTTGCCGCTGCCGGGTCCGGGAGCCGTGACCACCACCAGCTCCCGGGTGGTCTCGATATAATCGTTCTTGCCGAAGCCCCCATCGGAGACCACAAACGCGGTATTGGAGGGGTATCCCTCAATGGCATAGTGATGATATACCTTCACCCCCATACCCTCCAATCTTGCCTGGAAGGCCTTGGCCGCCATGTTGTCGTGATACCGGGTCAGCACCACACTGGAGACATAGAGCCCGAAGTTCCGGAAGATATTGATGAGCCGGATCACATCCAGATCGTAGGTAATGCCCAGGTCTCCCCGAATCTTGTTTTTCTCAATATCCGCGGTGTTGATGGCAATGACCATCTCCACCTGGTCCTTCAATTGCAGCAGCATCCGGAGCTTGCTGTCCGGCTGGAAGCCGGGAAGTACCCGGGACGCGTGGTTGTCATCGTAAAGCTTGCCGCCGAATTCCAGATAGAGCTTGCCGCCGAACTGGGCGATCCGCTCCCGGATGTGGCTGGACTGCATCTGTAAATACCGATCGTTGTCAAACGCCCTTTGAACCATGAATCTGACGCCTCTTTCTTTCAATTTGAGCGCCTCCATTATATCGGATTTCCAAGCGAAACGCAATAACGTGTTGGTGGAAATTTTGCGGAAAGAAAAGCCATTGCGTTTTCGGGCAAACAAACGCAATGGCTTCTATTTTCATATCCTGACCGCCAGGCGCTCCCTCTTCTCCTCCGGGCGCAACGGGGTGCCCAGCATATGCCGCCACCAAGCCTCCATCCGCAGTCGACGGTTCAGCCAGGTGAACAGAAGGTATCCCAGAGCGCCGCCCACAAAGTTCATGATCACATCGTCCACATCCGCGCTGCGGCCGATGAAGTACTGGAAGGTCTCTATAGACACGGTGGTCAGCAGCACCACCGTGAGGGTCCCCACAGGCTTGCGAAGCACATGGGCGGCAATTGGCAGCAGCAGCCCATAGGGCAGAAACATGGCGATGTTCAACAGCAGCTGGGCTGCCATGACGGCAGGTCCCGCGTCATAGCACTCCGTGACCCAGACAAAGGGCCTCAGATTCAGGTGATGGACTGCCGGATGAAAATTCAGAGGTCCGTAGAAGAAAACGGTCAGGTACATTAGCGATGCCAGTGCCAGTCCCAGGACGATCTTGCTCAGGTGGTACAGCCCGGAATGCTCTCCAAAGCGGCGGTTCGACATAGCGCCATAGGGAGCGTAGGCCAGGCAGCACAGGGCCGTCAGCAGGGGAAGCGCCGAGGAAAACGTGACGTAGTAAGTAAGCATTCCGAATACCTCCTTGTTTGTGATGGGGGTATTTTACCACAAAAACCTCAAATTGTCCTTAAATGGAAATTATATTCTCTTTAAGGCTTCCTTAAGGTTTTCAGTCATTGGCCTTAAACACGTCCGCCACATCGGTAATGGTGACGAAGGCCTTGGGGTCCAGCCCCCGGACCATAGAGCGGACCCGGGATATCTGAAATCGGTTGACTACGAAATAGATTAGCGTTTTTTCGGAATTGGAATAGCCTCCTACGGCGGCAATGCGGGTGGTGCCGCAGGAAAAGGCCTCCAATAGAGCGGCATTGATCTCCTCCGGGTGGTCCGTAATGATCATCACCGCCTTGGACCGGTCGATGCCCTCGGCAATGAAGTCGATGGTTTTGAGTCCGGCGGCATAGGTGACAATGGAATAGAGCGGCAGGATCCAGCTGCCTAAGACCACACCGCAGAGGACATACAGCGCCACATTGTAGATCATCACAAAGGTGCCCACCGTAATGTTCAGCCCCTTGGCAAAGGTCACCGCCAGCACATCCATGCCGTCGATGGCTCCCCCGCTGCGGATGGTCAGGCCGCTGCCGATGCCGGAGATCACGCCCCCAAAGAGGGCGCACAGCAGCAGGTCTTCCCCGGCCAAGGGGGAAGCCATGGCCACATCGATGGGCAGCACATCCGTGATCATCCAGCTGCCCCAGGCATACACCGTCACGGCGAAAAGAGAATACACCGTAAAGGCGACCCCCTGCTTCTTGAGTCCGAAGAGAAACAGGGGTACGTTCAGCAGCAGCAAAAAGGCACTCAGCGGCAGCGGCGTCAGCTGAGACAGCAGGATCGCCGTGCCGGAGATGCCGCTGTCATACAGCCGCACCGGAGCCAGAAACACCGTAACGCCAAAGGCGTTGATACATCCGGCCAAAAAAAGCTGGGCAAAATTCCGCCAGGACAGTTGCTTGGTAAGTTGTCGCATAAAGTTCCTCCTGTACTAATATTGTGTGATTATATCAGAGAAACATGGCGGAATTATGACGAAAACGGAAGAAAATTAAAAAATTGGGAACCGGCCCTGCCGATTCCCAAGCATTCATTTTCTGTGTTCTTCCAGAAATTCCCCCAGGTCCTCCATGGCCTTCGTGATGACCTTGGGCTCCGGCAGCATAACGACGCGGAAGCGCAGGTCCTCAAACCAGTCGAAGCCGTGGCCGGGGATCACCAAAACCCGCTTCTCGTGGAGGAACTTCATGGCGAAGTCCTCGTCGCTTTCAAAGTCGAAGGCACCGGGCTCCAAACCGGGAAAGAGATAAAAGGCCGCCCGATTGGGGATCTGGGTCACCCCAGGGATCTTTTTCAGCCCCTCCACCGTGGCCTTGCTCTGCTCATAGAGCCTCCCCCCTGGGGCCATCATGGCATGGGTGCTGGCGTAGTCCTGAAGGGCCGCCGGAATCACCAGCTGCGTCAGCGCATTGCCGCACAGACGCATGGCAGCCAGCTGCATGACCCCTGCCTCAATCTCCGTCAGTTCTTCTCTGGGACCGGAAAATACCATCCATCCGCAGCGGAAACCGCAGATAATGTGGGACTTGGACAGTCCGTTGAAGGTGACGCAGGGCAGGTCCGGAGCCAGAGCGGCCAGAGAATAACCGGGGATACCGTCCATCACCAGCCGGTCATAGATCTCATCTGCCAGCAGGAGCAGATGGTGCTCCCGGGCCAGCTGGGCAATGGCCAGGAGGGTCTCCTTGCCGTATACGGCACCGGTGGGATTATTGGGATTGATGACCAGGATGGCCTTGGTCCGGGCGGTGATCTTGCCGCGGATATCCTCCAGGTCCGGGTCCCAGTCCTTCTTCGGGTCGCAGCGATAATGGACAGGCTTTCCGCCGCCCAGGTAGGTATTGTTGCTCCACAGGGAATAGCAGGGAGAGGGCACCAGCACCTCGTCTCCGGTGCCAACCAGGGCGGTAAGCAGCATGGACACGGCCTCACTGACGCCGTTGCAGATATAGATATCGTCCAGGGTAATACCCTGGAGCCCCTTGCTCTTGTGGTAGGCCAGAATGGCTTCCCGGGCGGGAAGCATACCCCGGACCTCGCAGTAGGGCACCGCCTTGTCCACCTGGGACACAAGGGACTGCCGGACGCTTTCCGGCAGAGCGAAACCGAAGTTGCCGGGATTGCCTGTATTCAGCTTTAAAACCGGAATTCCCTGGGCCTGCATCCGCAGAGCCTCCACATACAGCGGCCCCCGGATATCGGAATGCACATGGGCCAGACGGTCTGATTTCTCAATCATGGATCTCGTTTCCTTTCCTGATCAAGCATAGGCATAATCGGGGGTATTATAGCATTTTCCCTCTGGAAACGCAACAGCGAATTACGCACAAAGAGCCGTGGGCATCTTTCGACACCTCCGGCTCTTCGTGAGAAGGAGAACACACGCTATATAAGCGGGTCCGGCTTAGTCATCGGCTCCCGTGAGAGCCGCCTTGCCCATTTCTCCGGTGCGGACCCGGACGACCTCTTCCACATTGTAGAGGAAGATCTTGCCGTCGCCGGGATGACCGGTGTAGAGGGCACTCTTGGCTGCCGCAATGACCGCCTCGGGAGGCACGGTGGAAACCACAATGTCCACCTGGAGCTTGGGCAGCAGGTTCATGTTCATGGGAATGCCGCGGTAGAATTCCGTCTTGCCCTTCTGGACACCGCAGCCCATGACCTGGGTAACCGTCATACCGGTGACGCCGATCTGAGCCATCTGGGATTTCAGGGCTTCAAACCGGGACTGGTTGCAGACGATGGTGATCTTGGTATACTTTCCGGCATCGGCGGCAGGCTTCTCGTAAACAGGGATGGCCTTTTCCACCGGAGTGGTGCCGGTGGCCACAGGGGCCTTGGTCTCGTCCACCACCATGGAGGTGGCGGGAACCCAATCGGCATAGGCGGAAGCCAGGCCGTGCTCGGAGATATCCAGGCCCTCGATTTCCTCCTCGGCGGAGCACCGCAGGCCAATGGTCTTTTTGATCAGGGTAAAAATAACGGTGATCATCACCGCGGTATAGGCAGCCACTGCCAGAACACCCAGCAGCTGAATACCGAAAAACCGGAATCCACCGCCATAGAGGAGGCCGCCGTCTGTTGCCAGGAGTCCCGTCAGGAGGGTGCCGGTGGCACCGCAGACGCCGTGGACAGAGACCGCACCTACAGGGTCGTCGATCTTGGCCACCTTATCAAAGAATTCCACGGACAGCACCACCAGAATGCCGCAGACAATGCCGATGACGGCAGAACCCACAGGAGAGACCAAATCGCATCCGGCGGTAATGCCCACCAGGCCTGCCAGCGCGGCATTGAAGGTCATGGATACATCGGGCTTGCCATAGCGGACCCAGGTGAAAATCAGGGTGGTCACGCAGGCCACGGCAGCGGCCATATTGGTGTTGAAGAAGACCAGACCGGCGGAAACCATGGCCTCGTCGGAATCCATAGCTACCGTGGAGCAGCCGTTGAAGCCGAACCAGCAGAACCAGAGAATGAACACGCCCAGGGCGGCAATGGAGAGGTTGTGGCCCAGGATGGCCCGGGGCTTGCCCTCGGAATCATATTTGCCGATCCGGGGACCCAGCATGGCCGCGCCGATGCAGGCGCAGATGCCGCCAACCATATGGACCGCAGTGGAACCGGCGAAATCGTGGAAACCCAGCTGGGCCAGCCAGCCCCCGCCCCAGATCCAATGACCGGAAATGGGATACAAAAACAGGGAGATACAGGCAGAATAGACACAGTAGGCAGAAAACTTGGTCCGCTCCGCCATGGACCCGGAGACGATAGTAGCCGAGGTGGCACAAAACACGGTCTGGAAAATGACAAATGCCCATTGGGGAACTCCCGCGGGAAGGATATAACTGTAGTCCCCTAGGATCAGGGGGTCCAGCCTGCCGATGAGGGCGCTGCCGGCACCGAACATCAGGCCGAAGCCTACCAGCCAGAAGCAAGGCGTACCGATGCAGAAGTCCATCAGGTTTTTCATCAGAATGTTGCCGGTATTTTTCGCTCTCGTAAAGCCTGCCTCACACATGGCAAAGCCGGCCTGCATAAAATACACCAAGGCTGCCCCCAGCAGGACCCAAATTGTGTTTACGGGTGAAAATTCCATAATTCTTCCTCCTTACGTTTCTCTTGCAAGGATTTGAACGGCCATTCAAATCAAAAAAGGCGCCGGTCCCTTTCGGGATCAGCGCCTTTGCTTGATGGGGCTAGTATACTCCGTTTTTGCGTTTTGTCAATGGCTTCTTTCACATTTTGGAGATTTGTATAAAGATTTTGTGAATACTGGGCCAAATTTTGCAAGTTTTATTTTCTTGAGTTGCATCTTTATTTTCCCCTGGGGGAAGGTGCCGCCCCACACCCGGCCTGGCTTCGCCCTGCCACCCTCTCCCAGGAGAGGGTCATGCGCAGAGTCTGCTGATCACCAGCGCATAGATTTTCGCCGTCATCAGTAGCCTACTCAGTCTGGCCCGCTCGTTCGCGCCGTGGAGGTGGGAGTCGAAGCCATGGTCCCCCGCGCCGAAGGCCACGCCGCCGGGGATCTCATGGACATAGGTGCCGCCGCCGATGGCCTCGCAGTAGCCCTTTTTGCCGGAGTAGGTCTCGTAGGCGGACAGGAGGGTGCGGATAAAGTCGGAGTCGGCATCCACGGCGTGGGCAGGCCGCAGACCGCCCTCACAGCTCCAGCCGTAGTCGGCAAATTTCCGCTCCACCACATCCACCGTGTTCTCCTTGGTGGCGCACAGAGGATCCCGGGAGTCGAAGACGGCGGTAAAGCCCGTCTGCGTCAGGGTCAGAAGAGACAGGGTCAGGGTCAGCACGCCGGAAGCTTCATCCTCCATGGCAATGCCCAGAGCCTTCCCCCGGTTGTCGCCGTAGGGGAAGCAGCTGTGGAGCCGCCGGACCGTGGTCTCCGCCTCGCCCTGCGCCAGATTCAGGCGGCACAATGCCTCCAGCGTGGCCGTAATGGCGTTCTTGCCCTCGTCCGGGGTAGAGGCGTGGGCCTGAACGCCCACAGCGGTGACGGTCAGGGTCTCCCCTTCCGCTTTTGCCGTCAGCTGTACGCCGGTCTCCCGGCTGACCTGGGCCAGCACCTCCTGGACCTGGGCAGGATCCCCACCGGAAATCACCGCCTTGCAGTTGGCAGGGGCCACATTTTTCCGGATGCCGCCCTCCAGGGACAGGACCTTCACGCCGCTTCCCTGGGTTTTCTCCCAGGTCTTGGAGAATTTGGGGCCGTAACCTGCCTTTTCGATGTTGATGACAGGGAAATCCGCATCCGGGGACAGAGCGTAGGGAGCAAAGGGATGCGTCGCGTAGTAGTGTTCAATATCCCGGGAGCCCGTCTCCTCATCGGTGCCCATGATCAGCTTCACGTTTTTCGTCAGCGGCAGCTCCAGCTCCCGGACGCAGCGCATGGCAAGCATGGCAGCCACCAGCGGGCCCTTGTCGTCATCAGTGCCCCGGCCATAGATCAGGTCCCCGTCTCTGACCAATTGATAGGGGTCCGTATCCCAGCCGTCTCCGGCCCCCACCACA
Organism: uncultured Eubacteriales bacterium; assembly: GCA_900547405.1. Classification (GTDB taxonomy): domain Bacteria; phylum Bacillota; class Clostridia; order Oscillospirales; family Oscillospiraceae; genus Faecousia. Next base: position 15,801 of record URGL01000026.1, on the reverse strand, counting down.
TCCAGGTGGGCCAGGATGTGCAGGCCGTCAGGGGCCTCCATCAGGTCCGCCGTTCCCACGTAGCCCTCCTGATTTTCCACCGCAAAGCCCCATTTTTTCGCCAGCTCCAGTCCCCGGTCCAGAGCCAGGGCAGGGCCCTCCCCAAAGGGCATACCGGGCTTCGCCTCCCCCAGGGTGGACTCCGCTTCGATCAGAGGCCGCAAGGCCTCTACCAGTTCATCCTCCCGGTCCTTCATCCAGTCGGAGATCCGCTGTTCTATAGTCATGGTTTTTACCTCCTGTTTTTTTCTGGTATTATACCGCGAATCTGGGAAAAAGGCAATGCCCCCGGACCGGCTTCTGCCGGAGTCCGGGGGGGCTGTTTCACGGGGTGTCCTCCTGAGGATTCAGGATCCGGACATCCAGCTCTCGGGACGCCAATTCCTTTCCCTTACTGTTCAGGGCGGTTACCTTGACGGTCACCATATTTTCTGCCTGGTTGGGTTCCAGCTCCAGCCGGACCTGGAGGCCGTTGGGATAGGCCTTGACCGGCAGAAGCTTCTGGGGCGCGATTTCCGTTCCCTCTGCGGCCAGGATCACCTTTCCGTCCTCTACCGCAAAATAGCGAACACCATCGTAACGGTCGGATTGGAAATGAAGCTCCTCAGACCAGTCCGTAACCCGGGTGCTGTAGCGCAGAATGTCACCGACGGCATCCAGCACCGTGGTGCACAGGGTCTGGGATTCTGAGGCCGTGATAGAGGCGGTATAGCTCTCTACCGCCAGCCGGGTGCCTACGGTGACTGTGGCGGACACCAGCAGCAGGATCACAACGGTGCAGAGCATCTCTACCAGGGTAAACCCTCGATTGTGTCTTTTCACTTGGCTGCCTCCTGGGTGGTGTAGCGGCGATAGATGGTCGTCGCATACCCCGTATCCGTACTCTTAGACTTGGTCACCCATTCCTGGATGGGGTATTTGTTGCCGTTCACCACCAGATACTTCTCGGTGTTCGTCGCCTCCATGTCCTCATAGCGGAAGGACTGGTCCGCACCCTTGATCTGGGCGTTGGACCGGGCGGCGGAAACCACAGCCCCGCAGAGAAACAGGAAGACCACCGTGATCACCAATATGGCACACAGGGACTCTACCAGGGTCTCGCCCCGGCAGGAACCCATTTTTTTCATGATCCCGCCCCCTTCTTCGCCGCGTCCGCCCGCTCCAGCTTTGCCGTGGTAAAGGCCCAGGTCACGGTCCGCCTGGTCCAGACGTTGCTTTCATCCTGTCCGGCCTCGTCCTTTACGGAGTCGGTATTGGCCCGGATGGTCACCTTCATGCGGCATGGAGCCTCCGGAATGGGCTTGCCGGGAACAACGTTGGAAAAAACGGCGGTAAGCACATATTTCCCCTCACTGAAATCCGGGTCCTTGTCCAGCGTCATCTCCATGGAAACATCCTCGTAGCCCTCTACCTGGATGGTGCAGGTCTTGGTGTAGGCGGTCCCATAATCCATCAGGTGCTTCAGCCCATTCTCCACTTCCTTGGAAAAGGGGCCCGAAAGCGTAGTATATGTGGTCTGGGTCGCCAGGACCTCTTCCTGGGACGCGTCTTTGTATCTGGTAGTGACCATCCGCCGGAAGCTGTTGTCCCCGTTGAAGCTCAGCACACTGTCCCGGAAGGTTTCCGCGGCAGAGCTCACCGTCAGATAGGCCTGCTGGCTTTCACGCTGCTGGACCACGTTCTGTCCGGCAGTGGCGGCGGCGGCCAGGATGGTGTGGCTCACCATCAAGGCCACCAGCATCAGAAACAGGGCCAGAACCATGGAGGAGCCCCGGTCAGACCGCAGCTTCTTGCGTATGGTTTTCACGGGGTCTCCTCCTTTCTTTCTCAGGCTTCCGTCTCATTCCGGTTCGCCTCTTCCACGGGCTCCTGCTTTTTGTCCTCCGGTCCTTCGGCAGGCTGCTCCGGCGTCTCCGGCAGGATCGGCTCTTTCTGGCCGGTATCTCCGCCTTCTTCCAGGTCCTCCTGTTTCTCCGTCCCGTCTTCCTGGTGCTGCTGGTCCCCTTCCTCCTGCTCCCAGACCGCATACAGCGTTACGTTCTGGTAGAGGATGTGGCTGCCCCCCTGCTTCATAGCGTCCTCCAGGGTCGCCCCTTGGGTCAGCGCCGCCTGGGCGGCATCGGCCTCAAAGGCCCAGCCCACAAAGCGGTAGCCGGAGCGGGTGAAGCCGCGGTCCGGCAGCGGACTGTCCTCCGTTCCGATGGAATACCGGCTTGCCTCCATGGTTCCGGCCTCCCCGTCAGGGCTGTCCCAGCCGGGGAAGTTGCCGTTGTAGGTGACGGTGTAGCTGGCCGGTGTCCAGAGGGCCCGGAGGGTCACGATCTGGCCCTGCTCGATCTTCTGTCCGCCGGTGAGGGTGTCCAGCCGTTCCTCAAAGGGCCCGGGCATAAAGTGTGCTCCACCCTGCCCTGCCCAGCCCACAAATTCGTAGCCTGGACGCTGGTATTCGCATTCCTTCAACGTGTTTGCGCTGCTGTGATAGGTAAAGACGGAATTCTCCATGGGCACGTTGTCGTCCCACTCATAGTCGTCATAGCCCGCATCATAGGCCACATAGAAGCGGATCGGCCCGGCCTCCTGGAGGATGGTCCTGTTTTCCGTAACGGTACCCTCCGGCAGCCTCCAGGTCCAGTGATATCCTTCTGCCAGTCCGGCAGTCGCGTCCAGTCCGGCGTTTTTCACCAGCTGCAGCAGCTCCCCGTCCAGCTCATCCTGGTCCAGCTTGCTCAGATCCTGGCCCTGCTGCACACGGATCTGCTTTAATAGGGTCTGGGTATCCTGGAAGCAGAACCGGACATAGTTTGGCCGATCATAGACAAGGGCGTAGGTCCGGTTGACGATGGTGCCATCGGTGCTTCTGGGCCTCAGGGTCAACCGCAGGGACCACTGGGCATCGCTGTCGCCGGTGACGGTAACAGGCCGGTAGGTAAAGTTCTGATTCCGGGTGCCTGTAGTGACCGCCGCCCTGTCAATGCTGACGGTGATCCCCTCCAAGGTGAAGCTGTCCGCGGCAGGCTCCGAGTCCGTAGTGTCCTTGGTCATTTCCCGGTAGCTGCCCCCAAGATTCAGTTCCGCCTTTTCTACATCGAAAGCACCGAGATCCGTGTAAGAGATGGCGCTACCCTCCGTGTCCTTCCGGTTGGAGGCATAGAGGAAGAGCTTGGCGCTCTCCAGCGCCGGTCCCTCCTTCCCTTCCGCCCGTGCTTCGGAGGTGAATTCTCCGTCGGCAGGCGTATGGGGCAGGGTGATTTCCTGGTCCGTGATGCCGTCACCCAGGCCCAGCACATCGCTGGGATAGATCACCACCGGGATCACCAGGGTGGATTCCACCGGGTCCGCGTTTACGCCGTCACCGGCATCCCAGGTATAGGTAAGGCGCAGGCTCAGCGCCCCTTCTCCGGCGCTGAAGCCGGTGAGGCCTGTCAGCACGAAGCTGCCGTCCTCGTTGGCCTTCAGGAAGCCGTCCTTGGTCCAGGTCACCAGGTCCTTTTCGCTGTCCTGGGTATCGATGGCCAGGTCCCAGTTGAGCTTGGCATTTTCGCCGGGGCGGAAGGCGTTGCCCCCGGCATCCTTCAGCAGGACTTTCAGCTCTGCCAGGCCGTCCCCTTCGTAGGCCTTCAGAGGCAGCAGGGTTTCGTCCACGGCGATCTTCAGGTCCGCCGTCACCGTCAGGGTCAGCAGGGCGGTATAGTCCACGTCCTTCTGGGTCACGGTGGCCAGGACCTTGACGGTGCCGGGATGCTGGCCCAGGAAGGTGACACCAAAATAGTCACCGGTCAGGGTCTTATCATAGGCCAGGATACTGGCCGCGGCCTTGCTCACCTCAGCCTCCGGGATGGGATTCCCCTCCTGGTCCATCAGGGTATACACAGGCTCGGAAATGCCGCTGGTATCGACTCCCGCCACATAAAGCCGCCAATCCAGGGTGGCCTGGAGGGTCTCCGCCTGCAAGGCAATCAGCTCCTGGGTCTCGGTCTGCTCATCTTCTATAGGAGATCCCGTTTCTTCCGTTTCCTCCGGGGGCAATTCCAGGAGCTCTGCCTCCTCCGCCACTTCATTCGCCACTTCTTCCGCTACTCCATCCGCCGCGGCGGTATTGCCCCGGTTCGCCAGCAGGTCCATGGTCGCCTGATGCTCCTGCCAGTAGATGCCGAACTTGGGCCAGCGGCCATAGTGGACGTTGACGGTCTCCCCGTTGTTTTCCTGGGTCAGGATGGTTGGGAAGGGATAGTCCAGGCCCTTCAGCTGGATATCGCTGCCGGGAAAGGAGTATTTGCCGTTGATGGAGGCGGTGTTCTCGGTGGTGGTGACCTGCTGGAAGTCCGGCAGGTAGTCGAAGAGCGCTTCCTGCATCTCGGAATAAGAGAGGTATGGATTGCGGTGGTTGTTCAGTTCGATTCGGCGGTGCCACCAATCTTTGCCGCTACCGGACGCATAGTGGGTAGCGTTCAGGTTCACCCCCTGGAAGGTGGCCGTTCCCTTTAGCTGGCCGTAGGTAATCAGCTTGTAGTCATCGGCTTTTTGCGCCGAACTGTCCAGCGCATAGCAGTTTGTAATCACAATATAGTCGTTTTGAACATTGGAAAAACCCTCCTGCATTTCGCCGTTGGAGGCAATGGCCTGAGTGCTCTTGATTCCGTTGCTCCCCTTGGCGGGCATGGATACATAGCTGTAAGAATCGGTTACGGTGGTGGCCACAGTGGTAGAGCCGATAAGCGAGGCCAGGTTGCCGCCGTTACGCAGGATGATGCCCCCAAGAATGCCGCCCATCCAGATATTCGCCGATCCGCTGAATCCGCCCTGGCTGATATTGGAGGTGCTTTTCATGGATCCACCCGCATAGCATTCGGCAATGCTGCCTCGGGCACAGCCTACCAGGCCGCCCACACGGAGATTCTGATAACCGCCGTTGTAACGGATATTGATCTCAATATCCGTCACAGCCGAGCACTTGGTGATCTTCATGGTGGTGGCACCAACCATTCCGCCCACGCAGCCGCCGCCCCAGCCGGGATTTGTTGCCTGCACATCCAGGATGGAATAGCCGGATACTGTGCAGTTTTCGAAGGTACTGTCGGCATCGTTTCCGGAACCGGCCAAGCCCACCAAACCGCCTACAGAGTACCAGCTTTTGGAATCCCGGTGGATGATCTGGGCGTTGTTGTCGGAGTAAAGCACGATGTTCTTCATCTTGGCTCCGGCGGTGGCACCGAACACGCCGATGCACTGGGCATCCGTATCAATGCTGATATTCCGAATGGTATAGGCCTGTCCGTCGTAGCTGGAGGAGAAGAAGGCCATGATTGCCTGGGCGTTTCCGGTATTTCCGGCGTTGTCATACATTCCGCCGATGGGTGTGTATGTCCCGCCGGTGTCTGTGGCATTCAGGTCGTGGGACTGGACCCAATAGAGGTCCAGTCTGGCGCTGGGTCGATTGCCGTTCGTGCCATATTTACCATAGGACAGATAGGGATAGCGATTATACAGGCTATCGTTTTTGCTTCTGTCCGTGGCGGAGATATAGGACGAGGCGTTCTTCGCCCAGTAGTTCCAGTTGATAAATTGCAGCTGCTCCACAGACCGGACCTCATAGCTGTTCCCCTGGCTTCCGGGCCTGGCGGCCCCGGTGGCCCGGGCATCCCCAAGGTCCGCCTGAGAGATGCTGTCCAGGCTGAAGGCGTTGGCAAAGAAGGGGGACACCGTGTAGGTATACACCCCGGATTTGGCCGTGTCCACGCTGCCGTCGTCCCGGGTCACATAGGGGCTGTACAGCGTCCAGGCAGCGTTCCGGTTGGCCTCCGTGTCCCGGTTGCCGTCCTTACCCGTCATGTGCAGGCCGTTTACCCCCGTCCGGTAAGCCACGAACTTATACTGGGGCATCTGGATCTCCAGCTCCCGGCTGGCGTCGGTGTCCTCGTCCCCCAGCTCGCAGTTGGTGGGCACCAGAGTTGGCCGCTTGGGGTCATCCTCCGGGGCCGTATTGGCAGTGGGCTTGTAGAAGTAGCCGTAGCCATACTTGGTGATCACGCCGCCGTCGTCGTGGGCGGTACACAGGGTGCTGCCGCCCTCCATCATTTCCCCATTGCTGGTGCCCTGGAAGGACAGATGGTAGCCGGAGTTGCCCCCCTGCTCATACTCCCAGTAGAACACGCCGAATTCACCCACATCCTTGTCCTGGTTGGGCCAGGGACCGAAATGCATGGCCTGGCCGTTTCTCGTCAGGCTGGCAGGATAGGGATAGGTCTGCCCGTCGGCGTTGCCCAGGTAGGTATGGGGAGCAGAGACGAATCCGTCCAGCTTCATGTTTGCCAGACCCTGGGCATCGGTGACGCTGCCTCGGGCGGTTGCCCGGAAGGCATTTTCAGAGGCATTCAGGCTGTAGATCTTGCCCCGGTAGGCATAGGTGCCGCCGTCTAAGTAGTAGCAGCCGATGGCAGCGCCGCCGGTGCAGGCAAAGCCGTACATCTCCGTGTCGCCGCTGCCCATGAGGGCCACACCGGCGTAGCAGCGGATCAGGTTGCCGCTGCCGTTCTTCGCGGCGAAGCCCGCAATGCGGACGGTGTTTTTATTCAGCCGGGATTCGGTGACCTCCAGATAGCCTGCCGCGTAGCTGTTGTACACGGAGCCGGAGTTGTCGCCTACCAGACCGGCGGCATAGATGTTGGCATTGTAGCTGCGCAGGGAGACCGTGGGGGTCTCGGCGGAGCAGGCGCTGACGGTGCCGCCGTCGTTGCGGCCCACCAGGCCGCCGATATTGACGGTGGCCCCATTGTAAGCGGACAGGCCCATCCGGTAGCCGGTGACGGCGCAGTTCGAGAGATTGCCCTGGTTCCAGCCCACCAGTGCGCCCATGTTGACGGTCTTCACGCCGTCGGCTATGGGGCGGCTGTCCTTTTCCATGTGGGCCACGGTGTGGGCCGTCCCACCGGTGCTTTCGCCAATGAGCACCAGATTGCGGATGCTGCCGGAGGCACTGACCTTGCCGAAGAGGCCCACCTGATTGGCGGAGCTCTCAATGTCCAGGCCCTCGATCACATGGTTCCGGCCATCGTAGGTGATGAAATAGGGATCCGTCTCGGAGCCGATGGGCTCCTGACTCAGGAAGGACCGGCCGTAGTATTCTTCCCAATCGTACCACCCGTAGCTCAGATCCAGGTCCTGCCACACGGCGCTGGCCGCGGTGAGCAGTCCTCTGTATTGGGGATAGAGTCTGCTCAGGGCATACAGGTGCCGGGGGCTGCGCAGGTGCAGCACGCTGGGCTTGCTCTCCAGGGAGGAGCCGAAGCAGCTGGCAAAATTGGGATTGAAATAGTAATAGCGGGTCTGGTCATTCTCCCGGACGGTGAGCTGCTGATAGAAGGTGCCGGACTGGACGTTGGCATCGTTGTTCAGCATATCCGCCGGGAGCCGGTAGAGGTAGTATGTCTGGCCGCTCTGGGTGGTCACCGTCACCCGGTTCTGGTTGGTCAGGGTGGCGGAGTTGTTTCCCAGCTTGACCACGGCCTCCCAGTCGTCGCTCTTTTCCGCCAGATAGGCCAGGGCGTAGCCGTCCCCCCGGATCCGGACACGGTCGGCGTAGTCCAGGATGGTGTCGTCTGCCCGGATGTTGTCCACGGAGATGTTGCCGCCCTCAAAGCGAAGGTTCCCCGCCTGGTCCTTTTCAAAGTAAACCAGAGCGCCCTCCTCAAATTTGGCCGACCAGTCGCCGTAGTGGTCCAGCTCGCCGAGCTTGGGGAAGCTGTAGGTGCTCAGGCCCTGGTCCATCAGGTTATAGGGGTAGGTCTGGCCGGAGGTACCCAGGGCGAAGGGGGCCTGTAGGCGTTCCAGCGCCTCTATCCCCGTCAGCACCTCGTAGCTGATGGCCTCTACTTGGCTGTTGCGGCAGTCCGTGGTGTTCACCAGGGGCAGATAATAGGCCCGGGTGGCATTGACGCAGTCGTAGGCGGTGGTGTAGATCCTGCGGTCCGCCTCCTCGGTGTCGCTGTCGCCGGTAAGCTCCAGTCTCATGGCGCTGTAGCCGTTGGTGGCGTTTTTCAGAGAGCTGACGTTCTCCTCAAAGACCACCCAGCCCGCGGCCCTGTTTTCCGCCAGGCCGTAGCCCGCAGTGTAGAAATTCTGTAGGTTGATCCTGGCCCGGCCGCCCGCGCCGCCGATGAGCCCGCCTAGGCTGGCACCCGTCAGATAGCAGTCCGTATAGCAGTTGTAGATATTCACGGGGCAGTTTACCATGCCCACCAGGCCGCCCATGTAGCGGGTGGCAGACATGGGCAGGGATACGGAGCTGTGGTGGATGGTCAGCTCGCCGTTGGATCCGGCAGTGCCGATCATGCCTCCCGCGTTCCGGCCCTGGAGCCAGGGCTTCACCTTGGCCACTTCTCCGGCGGTGCCCGCCCGGTCCAGGTCCCCCTGCAGCGCACTGAGGAACACCTGCACATGGCTGATCTGGGTCTTGCCGGAGGAAGCCCCCACCAGGACACCCACGTTGGACCCACCGCCCATGACCCGGGGGCCCGTTACCAGCAGATCCTGGATGGTGCCGGTAAAGCTGGAGAACAGGCCCACGCCCCGGTTATCCGTCGTCTCAATGTGCAGCCCGCTGATGGCGGGGATGCCGCCGGAGCCGGATTCGCCGGAGCCGATCTTCTGGCCCGCATAGCTGTGGATGCCGCTGTTGTGGATCGGCTGAAAAAGCCGGTCTCCGTATACGGAGTAGAAGCATTCCGGGTCGGCATCGTTTTCCAGGAAGGAGATGTCGTCCACCTGAATGGCAGAGCGGATCATATTGGAGGCCGTCTTGTTTGTCTCCACCTGAGAGGTATTGTTGTCCAGGTTTTGCAGGTGACGGCCATAGGCGATATAGGCCACGGTGTTGTCATTGCTGCGGTAGTCAAACAGGCTGTTGGTAGACTGGATATCCTTGTCCGCCAGCCGCTTGCCGCCTATCCTTTGCAGGCTGGTGTCCAGGCGGACATCGATCTTGGTGCCGCACAGGAGCTTGCCCTGGGTCTGGGTGTAGAAGCTGCCTCCCGCGTCCAGGCTGTCCAGCACCCAGCTGGCGCTGAACTTGGTGCCGGAGTCCTGGGAGATCTCACTGGCCGCAAACTGTCTTGTGAATTTATTTCCGGCAGAGTCCGTAATGGTCACGGTGAAGCTGGGCTTCTCCGTGGACAGGGTATAGCAGTAGAAATAGGCCGTCAGCTTTTCCTTGTTGACGATGACCACCTCCGCCCGCATGGCATCCGGGTCCACCACATCCACGTGGGTCAGGTCGCCGCCGTAGTAGCCGATCCAGGCCCCGTCCTCCAGCCGCTCGCTCTTGACCCGCAGGGCATCCAGCCGGGCCATGGGATCGGCCCCGGCAGCATCGGCAATGGACTCCTCGCTGTAAAACACGGCGTAGATGCTGCCCGTATTGGGGTTGTACTCAATGAGCCAGTTGTGCATCCACAGGTCCCGCTCCACGCTGCTTTCCGGCAGGAGCACATAAGCGGTATCCGAATTTTCCTCGGAGAGGACATAGTACAGGTTCGCCGCGTCCTCGGAATTCTCCTCGGCATCCAGGGGATAGATATCCTTGTGGACCCCATCCTGATCCTTGCCGTAGAGGTCCCCGAAGCCGCCGGTACGCAGCTGGGTGATCCGGGACTGGGCGGCCATATAGATGATCTCCGCCTTGCTGTCCAGCTCCCGCTGCCGCAGGTTCCGCCGCAGACGTCCTACCCCCACAAGGGCGGCGGCCACCAGAATCGCCACCAGGGCCACTACCGCCAGCATCTCCGTCAGGGTAAAGCCGGTGTTTTTCTTATGTAACTGTTTGGTAGACAGTTTCATATGGGGTTTCCTCCAATGGCGGCGTTGTTATGGGCTTTTTACGCCAACTCGAAATAGGTAATGACCATCTTGACACGGATGGTGTCTGCGTCCTCATCGATCTGCTTGGTCTCCCGATTGACCCGGGTGATGCTCAGGTCGGAGATCTGGTTGATGTTCTTGCTGTCGTGGAGCCGGTTGATGATGGACCTGGCCTGGCTATAGGTGGTCACCGAAAATTCCAGCTCCAGAGGACGGCGCAGCAGATACCCGCCGGAGAGCAGGGAGGTATCGGAAAAGCTCAGGGTATAGTCCACGGTGCCCTCCAGGATGGAGTGGATCTCCACCATCAGCACCCCGGAATTGTCATAGTTGGGGATGGGATCGGGGTCAGGGTTTTCGGCAAAGATGGCCTCCAGCTCCTGCTCCATCTCTTTCTTCTTCTGGATCAGGGCCATGTTCTGGGTGATGATGTCCTGCTCCCCGGCCGCCATCTGATTGTATTGCTCGATCTGGTCGTTGATGGGCTCCAGCAGGAATTTATAGTAGCAGATGCCGATGATCATCAGGCTGAGGATCACCAGCATGACCTTTTCTCTGGTCGTAAAAGGACGGTTCATTCTTCGGCCTCCTCCTCAATGGGCTGCAGGGCAACGGTCATGGTGAACTCCAGCAGAGCCTCCGGGTCGTTCTTATCCTCGGTAGAGGCGATGTTCAGGGTGGCAGAGGCCACAATGGGCTGCTGCTCTACCCGGCCCAGCATGGCAGAAACCTGCCGCAGGTTCATGCCGGACATCTTCACGGTCATCACCGTGCCGGTGATGGTCATAGACTCCACGGTGCCCTGGGTCCGCAGGTACTGCTCCGTCATATCCAGCACCAGGGTCCGGTCAACGGTGATGAGGCCGTCCTCGGCGCTGTTTTCCATCCATTTCCGGGAGTAGGTCCGGTAGCGCTGCTCTACCCTGGGGTAGTCGGCCACAGCCTGCTCCACTTGCAGATACTGCTGGTGGACCTGGTTGTAGGCTCCCTCTGCCCGGTCCAGCCTTGCGAACTGATCGACAACGCCAAACTTGGCAACGGAGAAGCTCACCGCCAGGATGAGCGCGCCCCCCAGCACCAGAGTCAGCAGACTCTTCTTTTTGGATTCTCTCTGGGCCAGGTTCACAAAGGTCTTGCTGGGCAGCTTTATGGCCTTGGGCCCGGCGGTTTTTCTGGTTTTGATCTGGTTCATTCTGGGCCTCCTATTTCTGCAGGGCACAGCCGACGGCCCGGGCGTAGAGCCAGGGCTCTTCCAGCTTGTCTGCCCCGGGGATCATGTCGGAAACGGGCATGATCTCCAAATCGGTCATCCGGGCAATGGTCTCCCGCAGGGGGAGGATGGCCCCGCCGCCGCCGCACAGGCAGATGCGGTGCAGGCTCCGGTCCCGGTTGTTATAATTATAGAAGTTGACGGACTTCATGATCTCTATGGCCATCCGGTTGTACAGCTCCTGGCTGGCATCCAGGGTCTGGGCCTGCTGATAGTCGGTCATCAGATGGGTGTGGGCCACATGGATATCCACGCCCCGGCTCTCGGAGATCGCCCGTTCCAGATCCCAGAGTCCCAGGTCCACAGTCCGGCGGTTCCGGAATTCGCTGCCCCGGTAGATGTACATCCGAAGCCCCCGGTGGCCCACGTCCACCAGGCAGTAGTCCAGATCTGCTTCCTCCGGGTGCCCCTCGATATAGCGGGCCACCAGGGAGCCATAGGCCACCTCTTCCGGGATGGCGTTCACCAGCTTGCAGCCCGCCAGCCCCAGCACTGCCCGGTACTGCTCGACGGTCTGCTTCAGGGTGGCGCAGGCGAAGAGCCGCATCTGCTTGGGCTCCCCCCCCTCCTTCACGATCTCCTGGACGGAGTAGTCGAAATAATACTGGCTCTTCTCCTGGGTCAGGTAGTCCTTGAATTCAAAGGGCAGATTGTAGCGGAGCTGGGCCTCTGTCATAGGCGGCACCGTCACGTTCCGGGAAAACACCAGCCGGTCCGGCAGGATCACCGCCGACTTTCCCTTGCCCATACCGGCAGAAGAAAGGGTCGCCTTCAGAGTATCCGCCATGGCATCGTTGAAGTGGATCACCCCATCCGACACCAGGTTGTCCGGCATCTGGGCGCAGACCCCCTTCTTCACCTGCCCGCCGGATACGGACACGATCTTCACCAGAGACTCACCGATATCAAACGCTGTCAGCTGACCAGCCATGTTGTTTCCTCCTCGAATTTATGCTTGTCCTGCCTTCCCCTGGGGGAAGGTGCCGCCCGCAGGCGGCGGATGAGGGGCGGGACAGAATCGGACCTTGCACCGCTCCACTCCCGTCAGGGCATCGCCCCCTACGCGCAGTACGTACCGATTAAAACAGCCCCAGATACGCCGCCACCAGGCCTTCCCCATACAGCGCTGCCAGGATCCCCGCGGCGCAGATGCTGGGCCCCCAGGGGAAGGGGGTCTCGTTTTCGCCTTTGGTGGCGATGAGGCCGAAGACGATGCCCAAAAGGCAGGCGGCGAAAAGGCACAGGAGGTTCCCCACCAGCCCCAGGTAGAGCCCGGTGACGAAGAGGAGCTTCAGGTCTCCCCCGCCCATGGCCTCGACTTTTTTGATTTTTTCATAGGCCAGCACCACTACCAGCAGCCCGCCGCCGATGGCGAAGCCGCCGAGAAGGGCATCCCCCCAGGCCCTTCCAGGAGCCCGGGTGACGGCCAGATAGGCTACCCGGACCAGAGCACCCAGGATCAGGGCCCCATCCGGGATGATATACCCCTCCAAATCCGCAAAGGCGCACAGCAGCAGCACGCTGCCGTACAGCACCCATTGGAGGGCTTGGAGCGAAATATCATATTTGAGCAGCACAAGAACATAGGTGATCCCCGTTGCCAGCTCCGCCAGCAGATGCCGGGCGGACAGCCTGGCCCCGCAGTAGCGGCACTTGCCCTTGGAGGCAAGGTAGCTCACCACCGGCACCAGATCCCTGGGACCTAACACATGGCCGCAGACATCACAGTGAGACCGGCCCTTCAGGGCGCTCTCCCCATGGACGATCCGCCAGGCCAGACAGTTAAGGAAGGAGCCCATGCAAAGGCCAAGGATAGCCGCAAGGACGCAGCAGTAGACGGTGATAAAAGGGGTGGCGTAAAGCATGGTTTTTTACCTTCCTTCCGGTTTCGGTTTTTTCCCGCAGTGCGGGCACCGCCAACCCGAACGGTGCCCGCAGGTGTGGGTTGTGGGGTTACATTTTCCCAGCTACATGCATGCTGTGTAGTCGGGAAGCAGTGCTAGTTATGCGTTATTGGCCAACAGTAATGGTAGCCTGAGCAGTCTTGCCACCCTCGGTGAATTTAACGTCCCAGCCCTTGTTGTCCTTCTTGGTGGTGTTGGGAACGTTTTCCTTGTCGATGCCGCCAATAGAGAATTCCTTGGTCTGCCAGCCAGCAACAGTCTGGGTAGCATCTACGTGGATGGTCCAGGTAGCGGCGCCGTCAGCACCGGTACGGGTCAGGCCAATGGTGGTATCCTCATCAGCATTGGTCAGAGCGGCAGCCATAACCTGGGCGTAAGCGCCACGCAGGTTAGCCAGGTCGGTGGCCTCACGGGCCTTTTCCAGCTGGTTGGTGAAGGTGGGGATAGCGATAGCGACCAGGACGGCGATGATGGCCACCACGATCAGCATTTCCATCAGGGTAAAGCCCTTGGAGTTCTTCAGTTTTTTCATGTTTGTTTCTTTCTCCCTTCTATACAATAGAAGAATTTAAAATATATGTAAGCACCAGGGTGGGTTGCTTTCCCCGGTGGGTACAACAAAGTAATTTCAGCGCAGCCCCTGCCCTCTCCTGCTTGGAGAGGGTGGCCCCGCAGGGCCGGGTGTGGAGGGGACACCTTTCGTCATAAGCCGGGGAACGTTGAATGCTCCAGCCTAAATTTCAGGTTTTTGCGTGTTTTCCGAATGCGGAGGTCATCTTTTTCGGCTCCCCTCCACACCCGTCAGGGCTTCGCCCTGCCACCCTCTCCAGGCAGGAGAGGGCTTTTCTCTGTTCCGTCAGCCGCTTCCAGCCAACGCAGCGTTTTGCTAAGTCCTATCGTCTCCCGAGCCACCCAGATAGCGCAGCCCCTGCCCTCTCCCGTCGGTGTTATTCTTCTTCACCGAAGCAGGCGAGCCAGATTGCCTGGCACACGCTGCGGAACTGCTGATTCACGTCCCGGTTTGAAAAGCGGAGGATCGTCAAGCCCTTGCTTTTCAGGAACTCGTCTCTTTTTAGATCATACTGCTGTCCTTCTTCCAGAAAGTGCTGGGTTCCGTCCAATTCGATGACCAGCTTCTTTTCGGATATATAGAAATCTACAATATAAGGCTCAAACACCCTTTGACGGTGGACCTGCAATGGGAACTCTCTGAGAAACTCATACCATAGCTTTCGTTCTTCTTTTGTCATAGCTTTGCGGAGGTCCCGGGAACGCTGTTTCAGGAGTTGGTTTCTCTCTTTCATAAGCGATTCCTTTCGACGAGGGGCTGACGATTGTTTGAGCGGGTCCCCTCCACACCCGGCCCTGCGGGGCCACCCTCTCCAAGCAGGAGAGGGCATGGAGCTGCTTCCCTTTGGTGCTGAGAAAGCCTTACATCCCCCCGTACATACTGAACATGGGCAGGTACACGCCCAGCAGCAGCAGGACGGTCATGACGGCCAGGCCTATGGTGATGGCAGGCTCCAGCATGGCCAGGAGGCGGTTGGTCAGGACCTCTACCTCATTGTTGTAGTAGTCGGAGACCACGGACAGGGTCTTTTCCAGATTACCGGACTGCTCGCCTACGTTGGACATCTCCACAAGCAGGTGCGGAAAACAGGCCTCTTCTCCCATGGACTCCGCCAGAGCCCGGCCCCGCTCTACGCTTTTGCACACCCGATGGACAGCGGCGGAAACCAGGCCGTTGGGGATCACGTTGGCGGTGACCTCCAGGGCCCGGATAATGGGCAGGCCCGAGGCCAGCATGGTGGACATGGTAGCAGAATACTGGGCCATGGCGGACATGGAATGAAGCCGCCTGAGAGGAGACTTCAGCAGTGAAAAGCTATCGAGCATTTCCTTGCCCTTTACCGAATGCTTCATAGAGGTGAAGCCAAGGGCAGTGCCCAGAATGATCAGGATCAGCAGCAGCCACTGCTTCGTCATGAAGTTGGACAGGGCGATCATACCCTTGGTGATCCAGGGCAGGTCCGTGCCAAGCTCGGCAAAGGTCTGGACAAACATAGGCACGGCCACCACCATCACAATGATGAAGACCACAATGGCTACAAAAATCACGATGGCAGGATAGGTCAGGGTGCTGATGACCTTGCCCCGGATCTTGCTCTGCTTGTCGTAATAGGCGTGGAGCCGGTCGAAGCACAGCTCCAGGGTACCGGAGGCCTCTCCCGCCCGGATGGTCTCCACAAAGGTCACCGGCAGATTGGGGGCGTTGTTCTGGAAGCTCTGGGCCAGAGGATAGCCGCCGGACACGTCCTCGGCCACCTTCAGGAGCATCTTGCGCAGCTCCGGCGTCCGGGCCTGCTCCGCCACCATCTCCACACATCGGACGATGGACATACCGGAATTGAGGATGATGGAAAACTGGGAGCACATAATGGCCAGGTCCTTGTCCTTGATTCTGGTAGCCCCAAAGGTGGGATTCAGGTTCTTCTTTTCCTTGACTTCCTCGATATGGGTAACGACCGTAAATTTTTCCCGGAGCTGACTCACAGCCTCGTATTCGTTGTAGGCCTTGACAACGCCGGAGACCTTCTCCCCATCCGGGGACAGGCCTCTGTATTTGAAGGTGGTCATGGATTCATCTCTCTTTCTCTTAACCTTCCCCTGGGGGAAGGTGCCGCTCCGGCGGCGGATGAGGGGCGGGACTGGGTCGGAATCTGTACCGCCCCACAC
>URGL01000025.1 GCA_900547405.1 uncultured Eubacteriales bacterium | reverse complement strand
GGTGCCGCCGCAGCGGCGGGTGTGGAGGGGACCCCTATTGAATAAAACCGGGCTTTGTTGAATGGGAGAGGTTTTTCCCCTCATCCGTCAGGGCTTCGCCCTGCCACCTTCCCCGCGGGGGAAGGCGACCTCCCGGCGGGGGCGCATTCATCGGGGCCCATTCTTCATTTTCAGGTGTCCCCTCCACACCCGTCCCGGGCTGCGCCCGGTCCACCCTCTCCCAGGAGAGGGTGGTTTTTTAAAAATCCCTTCGTCTGGCACAGGGCTTCTTCCTTCTCCACCCCGGCCAGCTGGAGCTTGTGGGCAAAGCCCAGGGCCTCGGAGAACGCCGGGCCGGGGCGGAAGCCCAGCTCCACCAGGTCCTTGCCGGTGACCCCAGGCTTCGCCATGGTCTCCCGGTAGACTTCCAGGCGGCTCCGGAGCAGGGTCTCTACCGGCCCGTAGCCCGCTTCCTTCCGCTGGCCCATCCGGTCGGCCTTGCACAGCAGCAGCAGATCCTCCGGGCACAGGCTGTCGTCAAAGAGGCGGTTGGTAGTCTTGAGCTTGGGGTGCCCCTGGGCAATGACGTTGGGCCGCATATGCAGGGCCACCATATTGGCAACATACCGCCTGACCTCCGTCTCCGAGGTCAGGCGCTTTATAAAGGCCTCCGCCAAGGGCACTCCGGCGGTCTCATGCCACAGGGCCCTGATGTGGCCCTGCTCATCGGCACAGGTAGTCTCCGGCTTTCCGAAGTCGTGGCACAGAGCCGCCAGCAGCAGATTTCTGGGCTCCTTTGCCGCCGCCTGCATTCCGGCGGCGGCATCCAGCACCGCCATGGTGTGATTCCACACGTCTCCCTCCGGGTGGTGGTCCGGGTCCTGGGG
Organism: uncultured Eubacteriales bacterium; assembly: GCA_900547405.1. Classification (GTDB taxonomy): domain Bacteria; phylum Bacillota; class Clostridia; order Oscillospirales; family Oscillospiraceae; genus Faecousia. The sequence goes on along the minus strand of URGL01000025.1, from coordinate 30,744 downwards.
GACCCCAATCAGGGCCTTTACCTCAGGGAACCAGCAGTCAAGCTGATCCATCCTGCGCAGCACCTCGAAGAATACCGAGGGTCTCGGCGCTTTCCCCAGAGCCTTGTCCAGCTCCCCCATGACCCGCTCCCTTGGCAGTGCCCTTAGGTCCATTTGTTTACATAACGCAATTGTCTCCGGTGCCACAGAGAATCCAAAGCGGGCAGCGAACTGGGCGCAGCGGAGCACCCGCAGAGGGTCCTCCGGAAAGCTCTTGGAGTCCACGTGGCGCAGGATGCCCTTTTTCGCGTCCTCCCGCCCTCCAAAATGGTCGATGATCTCCCCGGTGAGCACGTCCTCCATGAGGGCGTTCATGGTGAAGTCCCGCCGCCGGGCTGCCTTCTCCGTGCCCAGCCAGGGATCCGTAAACACGGCGAAGTCCCGGTGGCCCCGGCCTGTGGCCTCCTCCTTCCGGGGCAGGGCAATGTCCAGGTCCAGGTGCTTCAGGCCATAGACCCCAAAGCTGGCCCCCATCTGGGTCCGCTGACCCAGAGCGTCCAGGATCTGCTCCAAAACCCCGGCAGGGACCCCGTGGACCTCGATGTCCACATCCTTGTTTTCGATCCCCAGGACCCGGTCCCGGACGAAGCCCCCTACGTAGTAGGTCCGCCCGCCTTTTTTCTCCACTTCCCGGGCGATCCGCTCCGCCATTTCCTCCGGGGTGGTCACGCCTTCCCCTCCAGGGGCTTCTCCAGCGGATTGGAAATGGCCAGGGACGCAAACAGCCGGTTCAGGGCCTGCTCCGCCGCGCTCCGGAGATCCAGGGACTCCACATAGGCCAGGATTTCCTCCCGCTCCTCCGGCGGCACATGATAGACGGTGAGGCTCATGTCCAGGAACCGGCGGATCTTCCTTTCCAGGGTAAAATAATGGTCGCATTTTCTGGCCATGAAGCTGCGCATCATGCCGTTGGTGCCCAGATCCATTTCGTAAAAGTCGCTTTCCCCCAGGTCGGGAAGGTAGGAGCTGAAGCAGCGCCGCAGCTCCACCGCCGTACGGTTGACAATGAACTCACAGGTGTCGGGATAGGTATAGGCCTCCACATACACATCCCGGAGGCTCTCGTTCAGCTCCGTCATGGTCAGCTGCAAGGCCGTTTCCAGGGCATAGAGCTGGGCGGGAGAAGTGTCCCCGGTAACCAGGCTTCGGGCCGCGCCGAACTGGTTCTGAAATACCATCATGGTAAGCTCCGTCAGGGGCCCGTCCTTGCTCCGGAACAGGTGCTGGAAGCTGCTGGCAGAAACATCGGCGGCCTTTAGTATCTCCGCCATCCGGGTATTGGTGAAGCCCTTTTCCAGAAAGAGCCGGGCCGAAGCCGCCAGGATCCGGCGCTTCGCGTCTTCGCTGTCGTATCTGCGTGTGATAAGTCATCACTCCAATATTTTTGGTCTGTACCCCAATTGTAAGCGAAATTCAGCCGATTGTCAACGGCTTTTCCCGCTAAGCGTCAAAGAAGGCTGCCTCGAAGGATTTTGTAAAATCATTTTGAGACAGCCCCTTTTTTCAGCAATAGCCGTATTTTTTCCGGTTTCCCCCCAGAACGCAGATATCAATGACCAGTGCGCAGGTATCTGTTGCCAGAGCCGCCAGCCACAGGCCGTCGGGGCCCATAAGGCCGGGCAGCAGCAGCACCGTGGCGATCTGGAGCACCATGGACCGCGCAAAGGAGACTGCGGCAGACACGGTGCCATCGTTCAGCGCCGTAAACAGGGAGGAAGTGAAGATATTTGCCCCTGTAAACAGGAAGGCCAGGCAGTGCAGCCGCATGGCGTGGACCGTCAGCTCACACAGCTGCCGGTCATAGCCCACAAAGAGCTTTGCCAGAGGGCCGGCCAGCAGGTAGGCTGCCAGGGCCATGGCAATGCCCCACACCGCCATGAGAAGATAGCTCTTGCGGAACATATTTTTGAGCTCTTCCCGGTTTTCCGCTCCGAAATGAAAGCTGATGATTGGGGCGGAGCCAATGGAGTAGCCCACAAAAATAGCCACGAAGATAAAGCCCACATACATGATGACCCCGTAGGCAGACACGCCGTCCTCTCCCAGGAATTTCAGCAGCTGGAAGTTGTAGACCATGGCGGCAATGGAGCCGGAAATATTGCTCATGAGCTCCGAAGCGCCGTTGCCGCAGGCCTGGAGCAGGGGATGTGCCTCCATGGGCGTAAAGCTGAAGTGCAAAGCGCTGCCGTTTTCCCTGTTCAGGAAAAACACCATGGGGATCACCGCTCCTACAGTCTGGCTCAGGCCTGTGGCCAGGGCCGCTCCGGCCAGGCCCCAGCGGAACACCCCCACCAGCAGCGCGTCCAGCACCATATTGGTCACACCGGCGCTGACCGTGGCAACAAGCCCCAGCCGGGGCTTTTCCGCGGCGACCAGGAAGCTCTGGAACACATTCTGGAACATAAAGGCCACGTTAAAGGCAATGACGATCCGGCCGTAGAGCACGCAGTCCGGGATCATCTCCTCGGTGGCGCCTAAGAATCTGGCGATGGGCTCCATAAAAATCAGGCCGATGGCCGTCAGGATCAGGCCCAGCAGGGCGGTGAACTCCACCAGCATGGAGAAATAGCGCCTGGCCCGCTCCTTCTGCCCCGCCCCCAGGTACCGGGACACCAGGGCCGTGCCGCCGGTGCCGATCATAAAGCCCATGCCTCCCAGGATCATCAAAAAGGGCCAAATGAGATTCAAGGCCGCGAAGGCGGTCTTTCCCGCGAAATTGGAAATAAAGAACCCGTCCACCACGCTGTAGATGGAGGTAAAGACCATCATCACAATGGAGGGCAGGGTAAACCGAAGCAGCTTCCCATAGGTGAAGTGATCGGACAATTGGATTTTTGCTTTCATGTTCCTCCTTTTCTGTCTGCGGGCCCTCCCCCGCCGGAGAGGGCCCGTTTATTCAAATCTCGATTTCCCCGGCGTCCACCTGATACCGTTTTTCTCCGGCAACGGTCAGGGTCACCCGGTACCGTCCCGGGGCGATCCCTTCGGTGGTTTCAAAGGCTCCGTAACGGCCCTGGTCCATGGCCGCCCCGGCCTGAGGCAACTGTAACACGCACAGGGTGGTTTCCTCCCCTGCCCCGTCCGTCAGGGTCAGGTAAATATCGGCGGCAAAGGAATTTTCACCTGCCGCCCAGGCGGTGCCCCGCAGAATGCCTTCCGCCGTCTCCAGGGTCCAGGTAAGGCTTTCCGGGTCTCCTTCCGGCAGCTCCGGGATCCGGGGCTCCCCGGTGAGGATCCGATACACCGGGTATTCCCCGTTCACCATCCGCACCGGAACAGCCCGGGCACCGGCGGCATAGTGCCGCTGAATGTAGCCCAGAACCGGCTCCACATCCTGGCTCATAAGCCGCAGATCCCCTCTGTCCACCAGGTCCCGGAAGGGATTCGCAACGCCGTAGCTTTCATAGCGGGCGTTCACATAGGGGCTCTGGGTCAGCCAGCCTCCCAGAGTGCCGATGTTGGAGAGGTAGCCGAAGCCTCCCTGCTTTCCCGGCATCCGGTCGGCGGGGAGCTCGTCAGTCCGGGTCAGATAGAGCCGCCCCTTGTCCCCGCTCAGGACTTGGTAGGCCCCATGGAGGTGGGAAGCCCCCACATAGCGCTCCATGGCATCGTCTTTTCGGGCAATGAGATTCGGCACCTGAGACAAAACCAGCGCCGCCGCCAGGAAGGCCGCTCCCCAGCGGGTCTGCTTTTGCTTCAGTTTTTCCGGATCGATCCCCACGGTCAGCTGGACTGCCGCCGCCGTAAGCATCAGGGGCACATCCACCCGCTCCCGCAGGCCCCGGCCATGATACAGCATGGCCGTCTCCACCGCCACCACGGCAAGCAGGGCGTAGAGGCCCTGGAGCCCTCCGGACCGGTCAGAAACAAACAGGGCCAGCAGAGACAGGAGCAGCACCCCGGCGAAGTCATAGCTCAATAGGCCCCGGATCGCCGACCGGATCCCACGGCCCAGCTCCCCAAGGGAGGCGTTTTTCTCCGCCTTGGCATTGCACAGGGCCTCCATGGCATCTAAGTCAAACACCTCCGGATCTCCGAAATCCCAGCTTTGAAACAGCTTCAGATCCTCCCGGGAGATATGCAAAGATTCATAGAGGGCCTGATTTTCCCCATAGTCCGGAAAGCCGTAGTCCAGCAACTCCGTCCGCAGATCGTTATAGCGGAGGTATTGCTGCCAGTCCGGGGAGGAATAGGCCCTTTTCTGGACCAGCATTCCGCCGCCGCAGAGGGCAAACAGGACCAGAAACGCCCCGCAGAGCCCCAGGGCCCGCTTGTATTCCTTGTTGCGAAGAAGCTCCCACAGCAGCGCCGCCCCCACACCGAAAAGGGGGATCAGCACCATAAAGAAGGCATCTGCCCGAAGGAGAAACCCGGCCAGCGCCAGCAGGCCTCCCAGAAGCCCTGTGTACCAGCTCTTCTTTTCCCGGACACAGTGCAGCATCAGCAGTACTCCGGCCCCCGATGCCGCCCCGGCGATCTTGGTATACTGGACCCGGGTCAGCAGAGCAATGGCAAAAACCAGTGTCAGCAGCACCACGGCGGGAAGCCCCCGCTTCCCCTGCCGATCCAGCACCAGGTAGTAATAGACCGCCATGGTCACCGCCATAAGCCCCAGCTCAACCAGGTAATACCAGGGCAGCGCCGGGACCCGGCTCTGCAGCCAGGCAAGCAGCTCCCCCAGAATAGGATTGATGTAGATGAGCCTTCCCTCCGGCGCGGCGTAATAGCCGTAGCTCAGCCCCGCCATCAGCGCGTCATCATTGGTGTCGTAAACCAGCACTCCCAGCAGCTTGAACCCCACCAGCACCGCCAGCGCCGCCAGCAGAGAAACCGCTGCCCACCGGTGGCGCTTCCATTTTTCCAGACCCATTTCCAGACTCCTTTCCGTTATTTTTTGATTATAGCAAAAAAGCATCCGAAAGACAATGGGCAAAACCCCTCTCCTGCTCGGAGAGGGGTTTGGGGAACAAAGAACGCTCTTACAGCTGGGAATAGCCGAAGCTATTGACCAGGGCATCAATTTTCTGCCCGGCCTTGCAGTAGGGGCACTCCCGGTAGTCGTAGCTGGCGTAGCCCGGCAGGTCCTGAATGGTATAGACGGACTTCACGGGGTATCCCTCCACCTCGCTGACAGCGGAATAAATGGCCGCCACACCTGCCACGGTGCCTCCATAGTAGGTGATGGCCTCCAGGGCCCGCTTGGCGGTGTAGCCCGTGGTGACGGAGGCCATCAGGACCAATACGTGCTTGCCCCGGATCATCCCCTGGGTATTGTCCCGGAAGATGATCTGAGAGTTGGCGTTGTATTCCGGCTCCAGGATGTAGATGGTCTCGTGGGCGTTGATGGTCCGGAAGCCGCTCTTCGTCAGCTCCTGGGCAAGGCATGTGCCCACCACGCCGGTGCCGTCCAGGCACATGATGGTATCTACGGGGGTGTCGTTGACAAAGCTGCCAACCAGCTGATGGGCACTGTCCTTGGCTTCTGACAGCCGGGTCTTCTGATACGTGATATCCACATAGTAGTTGATGTGGGAGTGGTTGGTGGCAAAGTGGCCCCGGGCCACACGCAGGGGGGCGCTTCCATGACGGATGGGCATTTTCATCAGAGTGATCATACGCTTCAAACCTCCGGATCGTAAAATAAAAAAGAAAGTCGTTTCCGCCGGAAAAATCTCCAACCCGGAAAGGGCTTTTTTTCATTATACCTCGAAAGGCGCCCCGGGTGCAAGTGCAATTTAACGGCTGCCGCCCAAAATTCCGCCTCTGATTTTGTGCACATTGCGCATCTTTAACGCTGCCTCCTGGCGGTAGAACTGCCTCGCTATCATGCGGCAGATCTTTTTCCGGCGGATCATCCAGTGGACCTTGCCAAAGCTGGCCCACATGACACCGTCGGTCTCCCCGGGCTGGAGGACGATATTCTTCAGAGGGACACTCCTCTTCAGGCAGTAGAAGTCATAAAAGGTATTCTTGTCCCGCTCGGTGTCCAGAAGCTCAAATTCCTCCGGCAAAGCCGTAATGCCCGTTTCCTCCCGGAGCTCTCTTTGGATCGCCGTCAGGCTATCCTCCCCTGCCCGGGCCGCGCCGCCGGAATTCTCCCAGGTCCCGGCAAAGCTCTTCTCCTTGGCCCGCCGGGTCAGCAGCAGCTTTCCGAAGCCGTCGTAGACCCAAACGCAGACCACCAGACCGTAATCCCCAGTCTCCCAGGGGGTGCCCCGCCTGTGGACCCGGCCAGTCTTCACCCGGTTTTCATCGTATACATCGTTCCATTCCGTCATGGGCCCGCTTCCTCTCTCAAGGGCTTTTCTATATCCTACCATAGCAGTAGGGCAAAATCAATTCCGTTCCTTGCTCCGGTACTCCTTGCCGAAGGAGAAGCCCCGTCCCCAGACCTCCGTGACCTGGGTGGCGATCATGAAGCACTCCGGGTCAATGTCCCGGGCCAATCGCTGGACCAGATACAGCTCCTTGGTGGACACCACGCTGAGGACCATCTGGGTGGGCTTCCCCAGAAAGCCTCCCTCTCCGTGGAGCATGGTCACGCCCCGGTCGGCGGTTTTCAGGATGCTGTCCCGGATCTGCTCCGCTTTTTCGCTGATGATCTTCACCTCCGTCCGGCCGTTGCCCGCCAGAAGGGTCTTGTTCAGAGTGAAATTGATGGCAATGAGCATGACAATGCCGTAAAGCAGCTCCTCCGGGGTGTGGAAAAACAATTGCAGCAGCATAATGGAAAAATCGCAGACCCACAGGCTCACCGGCACAGGGATGCCGAAGAGCTTCTTGAAGATCAGCGGCGGAATATCCATGCCTCCTGTGGAGGCTCCCGCCCGGATGACCACCCCAAGGGCAACCCCCAGCCCCATACCGCCAAAGAGGGCGCAGAGCAGAAAATCATGGGTGATTATCCGATCTCCCAGGGCCTGCTGGCACAGCCGCAGAAACACCGGGTATAGGAAGGAGCTCAGCACCGTGGTCATGGCAAACTTCCGCCCCAGCACCATCCAGCCCAGGGCCAGCATGGCGCAGTTAAACACCAGCACAAACAGATCCACCGGGATCCCCCACAGGTTCTTCCCGATGAGGGCCAATCCCGTGGTGCCGCAGCTGATAAGCTCCCCCGGCAAAATAAAGGCCGCCACAATAAAGGCATAGAACAGATTTCCCAGCAGGATCGCCGCCAGATCCGGCAGGATTTTTAACAGTTTTTTCTTCATGTTTCATCCTCCAATAAACCCTGATATTGTAAAGGACAGAAAGAAAGTTGTCAATAGGCAGCAAAAGAGGCGCGTTTTCCGGCGCGCCTCTTTTGCGTTTGCATGTGACTGTTTAATCGTCAATGGTATGGATCTCCGGAATGACCTCCTCCAGGGCATCCAGGACGATGCGGGCGGTGTCCAGAGAGGTGAAGGTGTTCACCCCATTCTGAACGGCGCACTGGCGGATGGCAATGCCGTCATCGTAGTGCTTGCCGGAGGACAGGGGGCGGGTATTGAGGATGTAGCTGACGTAGCCTGCCCGGATAGAATCCAGGATCTCGTTGCTGCCATCGCTGAGCTTCCGGCGGACCCGGGTGCGGATGCCGTTTTCCTTCAGGAACCGGGCAGTGCCCTCGGTTGCCTCAATGTTAAAGCCCAGGCGGTAGAAGCGTCTGGCCAGAGGCAGGCCCTCGGCCTTATCCTCGTCCGCCAGGGTCACGATCACGGTGCCGTATTCCTTCATCTTGATGCCGCTGGCCTGAAGAGCTTTGTACAGGGCCCGGTTCAGCTTCCGGTCGTAGCCAATGGCCTCGCCGGTGGACTTCATCTCAGGGGACAGATAGGTGTCCATGCCCTCCAGCTTGGCAAAGGAGAAGGCAGGGACCTTCACGTACCACTTTTCCCGCTCCGGGCGGCGGAGCCGGGTGATGCCCTGGTCTGCCAGGCTCTGGCCCAGCATGATTTTGGTGGCAATGTCCACCAGGGAGACGCCCGTAGACTTCGATAGAAAGGGGACGCTTCGGGAGGCCCGGGGGTTCACCTCAATGATGGAGACCTGGTCATTCTTATCCACAATGAACTGGATGTTGAACAGGCCTTTGATGCCGATGGCGAGGCCAAGCTTTTCCGTATACTCGGTGATGCGCTCCTTTACCTGGCAGCTGAGGCTATAGGGGGGATAGACGGAGATGGAGTCACCGGAGTGGACGCCGGTGCGCTCCACCAGCTCCATAATGCCGGGCAGATACACCTGCTTTCCGTCGCAGATGGCATCCACCTCCACTTCTTTGCCGAGAATGTAGCGGTCGATGAGCACAGGGCGCTTCTCATCGATCTCCACGGCGGTTTTCAGGTAGTGCCGGAGCATCTCCTCATCGGAGACGATCTCCATGGCACGGCCTCCCAGAACGAAGCTGGGCCGGACCAGCACGGGATAGCCGATCTGAGCCGCAGCCTTTACACCGGCCTCCATATCGGTGACCGCCACGCCCTTGGGGTTCGGGATGCGGAGCTGCTTGATGAGTGCGTCGAAGACATCCCGGTTTTCCGCCTTTTCAATGGCCTGGCAGTCTGTGCCAATGATGTTGACTCCCCGGTCAAAGAGGCTCTGGGCCAGATTCACGGCAGTCTGGCCGCCAAGAGACACAATGACACCCAGAGGCTTTTCCAGGTTGATGACGTTCATCACGTCCTCAGTGGTCAGGGGCTCAAAATAGAGCTTGTCCGCGGCGGTGTAGTCGGTGGACACGGTTTCCGGGTTGTTGTTGATGACGATGGCCTCATAGCCCTGGGCCCGGATGGTCCGAAGGGCGTGGACGGTGGAATAGTCGAACTCCACACCCTGGCCAATGCGGATGGGGCCGGAGCCCAGGACGATGACCTTCTTTCGGTCCGTCACCACAGACTCGTTTTCGCTGCCGCCATAGGTGGAGTAGAAATAGGGCACATAGCTCTCGAACTCGCTGGCACAGGTATCGATCATCTTGTACACAGGCAGGATGTTTTCTTGCATCCGCAGGTCATACACCCACCGCTCGGTGGTGTTCCAGATCCGGGCGATGCTGGGATCGGAGAAGCCCAGGCGCTTGGCCTCCCGCAGGTGATCCGCGGATCCCACGTTCTGCCTCAGCTCCTCTTCAAACTGGGTGATGTTTTTCAGCTTGCTCAAAAAGAAGATGCTGATGGCAGTGGCATCACAGATCCGGGCCGGGTCCATGCCCCGGTGCAGCAGCTCTCCCAGAGCGTAGAGCCGGTCGGCGGGGCTCTTGGCCGCGTAATCCAGCAGCTCCGAATCCGACCAGCTTTCAAACCGGGGGATGCGGATGGCATCCTTGCCGTCCTCCAAGGACCGAACCGCCTTTTGCAGACTCTCCTCCCAGGATCTGCCCACGCTCATCACTTCGCCGGTGGCCTTCATCTGGGTAGACAGGTAATTGGAGGCCGTGGGGAACTTGTCAAAGGGGAACCGGGGCATTTTGGTGACCACATAGTCCAGGGCCGGCTCAAAGCAGGCCGGGGTATTGGCCAGCCGGATCTCGTCCAGGGTCATGCCCACGGCGATTTTGGCGGAGACCCGGGCGATGGGGTAGCCGGATGCCTTGGAGGCCAGGGCAGAGGATCGGGACACCCGGGGGTTGACTTCAATGACAAAATACCGGAAGGAATGGGGATCCAGGGCGAACTGCACATTGCAGCCCCCCTTCACGTCCAGAGCCCGGATGATCTTCAAGGCGCTGTCCCGGAGCATATGGTATTCCTTGTTGGTCAGGGTCTGGCTGGGAGCAACCACGATGGAGTCGCCGGTGTGGACACCCACCGGGTCCATATTCTCCATATTGCAGACGGTGATGGCGGTATCCGCCCCGTCCCGGATGACTTCGTACTCCACCTCGTTATAGCCCTTGATGCTCTTCTCTACCAGCACCTGGTGAACGGGAGACAGGGCAAGGGCCGTCTTCATCATTTCCTTCAGCTGGGCCTCGTCATCGGCAAATCCGCCGCCGGTGCCCCCCAGGGTGAAGGCAGGGCGCAGAATGACCGGGTAGCCGATCTCCTTGGCGGCTTTGACGGCCTCCGCCACGGAATAGGTGATCTGGGAAGGCACCACCGGCTCACCGATGGCCTGACAGAGCTCCTTGAAGAGCTCCCGGTCCTCGGCTTTTTCGATGGAGTCCACGCTGGTGCCCAGCAGCTCAATTTCGCACTCCTCCAGCACACCCTTTTTCGCCAGCTGGATGGCAAGATTCAGGCCCGTCTGGCCGCCGATGCCGGGGACGATGGCATCCGGCCGCTCATACCGGCAGATCCTGGCCAGATACTCCAGGGTCAGAGGCTCCATATAGACCTTGTCGGCAATGGTGGTATCCGTCATGATGGTGGCCGGGTTGGAATTGGCCAGAATGACCTCGTAGCCCTCTTCCCGCAGGGCCAGACAGGCCTGGGTACCGGCGTAGTCAAATTCCGCCGCCTGGCCGATGACGATGGGGCCGGAACCGATGACCAGGACCTTGTGAATATCAGTACGTTTCGGCATTGCCTTTGCCCTCCTCCATATATGCTACGAATTGCCGGAACAGGTACCGGCTGTCCTGGGGTCCGGGAGCGCTCTCCGGGTGATACTGGACGCTGAAAGCCCGGTCCTGGGGGCAGGCGACTCCCTCAATGGTCTTGTCCAGCAGGTTGATGTGGGTCACTTCCAGAGGGGTCCCCTCCAGGCTCTCAGGGACCACGGCATAGCTGTGATTCTGAGAGGTGATCTCGATTTTTCCGGTGACCAGATTCTTCACCGGATGGTTGCCGCCCCGGTGGCCGAATTTCAGCTTATAGGTGCTGCCGCCGTAGGCCAAGGAGAGGATCTGGTGGCCCAGGCAAATGCCGAAGATGGGGATCTTCCCCTTCAAGGCCCGGACGGTCTCAATGACCTCTCCCACATCCTGGGGATCTCCGGGGCCGTTGGACAGGAAAATGCCGTCGGGCTTCATATAGAGGATGTCCTCCACCGAGGTATTGTAGGGTACAATCGTCACGTTGCAGCTGCACTCGTTGAGAGAGCGGACAATGTTCAGCTTCATGCCGCAATCAATGGCCACCACATTGTATCTGGCGTCGGCGGTCCGGGAGTACCAGCGCTTTTTGCAGCTGACCCGGGACACGGCATCCTTGGGCACAGGGGTATCGGCAATGCGCCCCAGAGCCTCCTCCACACCGGTTTCCGCAGAGGTGATGAGGGCTCTCCGGGAGCCCAGGTCCCGGATGCTCCGGGTCAGCTTCCGGGTGTCAATACCGGAAATGCCGGGAATGCCGTATTCCTCCAGAAGCTCTGACAGGGTCTTGACCCACCGGAAATTGGAGGGGGTGTCGTTGTAGTCGTAGCAGACAATGCCGCCGATACTGGGAAACTTACACTCGTAGTCGTCTTCCGCCATGCCGTAGTTACCGATGAGGGGATATGTCATGACCACCATCTGGTCCGTATAGCTCAGGTCTGACACGATTTCCTGGTAGCCGGACATGGAGGTATTGAAGACGATCTCGCAGACCCGGTCGGCACAGCTTCCGAAGCCGTAGCCATAGTACTCGCTGCCATCCTCCAGGACCAGCTTTCTGTCGATTGTTTTCACTTTTCTCTCTCCTTTTCCCGCTGAGACAGGGGGGCTTCAAATTTATCTTTGGCGGTATTCGCCGGAATTCTGGTGGGGTAATTTCCGGAGAAGCAGGCGCTGCAGAAGTCCTCACTTCCGATGAGTCTGGGCAGGTCCTCAATCGGCAGATACCCCAAGGAGTCCGCCCCGATCATATCCCGGATCTCCGCAACGCTGTGCTGGCAGGCGATGAGATGGTCCCGGGAGTCGATGTCCGTGCCGTAGTAGCAGGGGTTCAGGAAGGGAGGCGAAGAAATGCGCATATGTACCTCCCTGGCCCCGGCGGAACGGAGCAGGTTTACGATCTGCCCGCTGGTGGTGCCCCGGACAATGGAGTCATCGATGAGGACGATGCGCTTGCCCTTCACCTCCGACACGATGGGGCTCAGCTTCATCCGCACCAGGTCCATTCGGTTCCCCTGGCCCGGAGAGATGAAGGTCCGGCCGATGTAGCGGTTCTTGAGGAAGCCCAGGCCAAAGGGGATCCGGGCCGCCTCGGCGTAGCCCAGGGCCGCGTCCAGGCCGGAGTCCGGCACTCCCACCACCAGATCCGCCTCCACCGGGTGGGCCTTTGCCAGAAGCATACCGGCTTTTTTCCGGGCCTCGTGGACCCCCACCCCGTCCATGACGGAGTCAGACCGGGCAAAGTAGATGTACTCAAAGATGCACATGGTCTTTTTCGTTTTGCCGCAATGGCTCCTGTCGCTGCGGACACCGGTTTCGTCCACGGTAACGATCTCTCCCGGCAGCAGATCCCGGAGGAACTTTGCCCCCACAGCGCCCAGAGCGCAGCTCTCCGAGGCAAAGACGGTACTGCCGTCCTCCCGGACCCCCATGCACAGAGGCCGGAATCCGTGGGGATCCCGCAGGGCAATGAGTTTTGTGGCGGACATCAGGACCACGGAAAAAGCCCCCTCTAAATAATCCATGGCTTTGCTGACCGCCATTTCGATAGAGGGGGTTTTCAGGCGCTGCTGCGCCACAATATAGGCAATGATCTCCGTGTCGGAGGTGCCGTGGAACAAAGCCCCGCCCAGCTCCAGCCGGGTCCTCAGCTCCAGAGCGTTGCTCAGATTTCCGTTGTGGGCAAGGGCCATTTTGCCCTTCATATGATTGATCACAATGGGCTGGGTATTGGCCCGATTGGTGCCGCCGGTGGTGCCGTAGCGCACGTGGCCTACGGAAATATTGCCCAAGGGATACTTGTCCAGGTTCTCCCGGTGAAACGCGTCGGTCAGCAGTCCCAGATCCTTGTGAACGGTAAAATTGCCGTCGCTGTTCACCACAATGCCGCAGCTCTCCTGGCCCCGGTGCTGTAGGGCAAACAGGCCATAGTAGCAGATATCCGCCACCCGTGCGTCAACGGGAGAATAGATACCGAACACGCCGCACTCCTCATGTAGCTCCGCCATGGTTTCCTCCTTGTTGAATCGTTCAAAACCGCCCATGATTTTCTGACAGTTTTTGTGAATTTTACGTACAAAAAAAGGGCAAAAGAACACCCATCCGGCGGAAAACAGTCTTTTTCCGTCGAAATAAGCGCCATTGCTCATTGGGGGACATTATAGCACAAGGAAATGCGCTTGTCAATTCTTTGCTTGTCATTGCGAACCAGTGCCCACACTGGTTCGCAATTCCCGGGAAATACGCAGCAGCCGGGACTTTCCAAAATGTTCATACTCTCTTCCAAAACCGTTCTTTTTCCCGTCAACACCGGTTCATTTTCCCCGGATACTATAAAAGCACGAAAGGGAAACAAAGAAAACAAAGCTTGATTCTCCTCTCGTTTACATAGATAACTTCCTCTCTTCTTCTCTTCTATTTCCAAAGCAAAGGCCCCGGGTGCAAGCCCGGGGCCTTTGCTCGTCTTGCGCCCCTCGGGACGTCGAATCCACGGACCCAGACAAACGCAAAAACCCGCCCCCGAAGGGGCGGGTCAATCAGTAACTCTCTAAATTACAGGAACTTAGCGAAGTACTTGATGGTGCGGCACATCTGAGAAACGTAGGAGTTCTCGTTGTCGTACCAGGACACGACCTGAACCTGAGCCTTGCCGTCGGGCAGAGCGCAGACCATGGTCTGAGTGGCATCGAACAGGGAGCCGAAACGCATACCGACGATGTCGGAGGAAACGATCTCGTCCTCGTTGTAGCCGAAGGACTCAGTGGCAGCAGCCTTCATGGCGGCGTTGATCTCTTCCTTGGTCACAGCCTTGGAAACAACGGCGTTCAGGATGGTGGTGGAGCCGGTGGGGGTGGGAACACGCTGAGCAGCGCCGATCAGCTTGCCGTTCAGCTCGGGGATGACCAGGCCGATGGCCTTGGCAGCACCGGTGGAGTTGGGAACGATGTTCACAGCGCCAGCGCGGGAACGACGCAGGTCGCCCTTTCTCTGGGGGCCGTCCAGGATCATCTGGTCGCCGGTGTAGGCGTGGATGGTGCACATAATGCCGGACTCGATGGAAGCCAGGTCATTCAGAGCCTTGGCCATGGGAGCCAGGCAGTTGGTGGTGCAGGAAGCAGCGGAGATGATGTTGTCTTCCTTGGTCAGGGTCTCGTGGTTGACATTGTAAACGATGGTGGGCAGGTCGTTGCCGGCAGGAGCGGAGATAACGACCTTCTTGGCGCCGGCATCGATGTGAGCCTGAGCCTTAGCCTTGGAGGTGTAGAAACCGGTGCACTCCAGGACAACGTCTACGCCCAGCTCGCCCCAGGGCAGCTCGGCAGCGTTGGCCTTAGCATAGATGGTGATCTTCTTGCCGTCGACAACGATGTTGTCCTCGCCAGCCTCAACGACATGACCCTGAGCAGCGTAATTGCCCTGGGTGGAATCGTATTTCAGCAGGTGAGCCAGCATCTTGGGGGAGGTCAGGTCGTTGATGGCGACGATCTCGAAGCCCTCAGCGCCGAACATCTGACGGAAAGCCAGACGGCCGATACGGCCAAAACCATTGATAGCAACTTTAACAGACATGGGAATTCCTCCATTTCAAAATTACCGCCACGCGGCAGCATCTTATTCTGTCAGCACGGATTATCGATATTCCCGTACGGATTCCATTATACTATATATCTTGCTGGTTGTAAACTGGAAATTCCGTCAAAACCCGTAGAATTTAGCCTGTAATTTTTGTGCAACTTCTGGGTTTTTACTATATAACAGGATATGGAAAATCATATGCCTCTCTCAACCAGCCGAAAAACCAAATTCACCATTCCCGCCAGGACCATAACGGCAATGGGGTTCATTTTTGTTTTCCGCAGCAGCAGAAAGGCCCCCAGGAAAATACCCACCATCAGCCAATTTGTCGCTGCCAGATCCACCGTGCCCCCCCAGAAGGCGCTGATGAGGATGAGGATCCCGGCAGAGGCGATCATGGCCACCACGGCAGGCCGCAGAGATCCCAGAACGCTCTGGAGCACCGCCAGATTCCTGTACTTCAGGTACAGCCTGGCGATGAGGGTCACCAGGATGCAGGCGGGCAGGATGCACCCGGCGGTAGCCACCAGGGCCCCCAGAACGCCGCCGATCTTGGTGCCCACAAAGGTTGCCGAGTTCACGGCGATGGGGCCGGGGGTCATTTCGGCGATGGTCACAAGATCCGTAAATTCGCTCATGGACAGCCAACCGTGATTGGTTACGATCTGGGCCTGGATAATGGGCATAGCGGCATAGCCTCCGCCGAAGCTCAGGGCACCGATCTGCAAAAAGCTCAGAAACAGCTGCAAATAGATCATTTTCCGTTCCTCCTCTGGGCAATGACCGTCCGGACAATGCCGATGGCAATGCAGGTGAGAATGATATACACCACGTTCACCCGGTACACACAGGCGGCCACAAAGGCGGCTGCCATGATCAGAAGGTTGGCCGGATCCTTCTGCTTCACCACGCCGCCGCCCATGTTCCAGACAGTGGAGGCGATGACGGCACCCACACCGGCCTGCATGCCGGAGAGCAGACTGCTGACCACAAAATTATCCCGAAACAGCTCGTAGAAGAAGGAGATCACCGTAATAATGAGAAAGGGCGGAATGATGGTTGCAAAAATCGCCACCAGGGCCCCCAGCAGCCCGCAGAGTTTATAGCCCACCACGATGGCCCCATTGACAGCAATGGCTCCGGGGGCAGACTGGGCAATGGCGATTAGGTCCAGCATCTCCTCCTCCTCGATCCAGTGGAGCTCATCCACAAACTTCTGCTTCATCAGCGTGACAATGACATAGCCTCCGCCAAAGGTGAAGGCGCTCAGGTACAATGTGGAGAAAAAGAGCTTCCTCAGTACCTCTTTTTTGTTTTTCAAAATCCCAGCCTCCTAATTTCTTTTTCTTCCAGTGTACCAGCAATTGACATATTTGTAAAATAGTATTATTCTATGAAATAGATATTGTTTTTATTATAGATTGGAGGCATTTCCATGACCCTGCGGCATATGAAAATTCTGGTCGCTGTCTATCAGAAGGGCAGCGTCACCCGGGCGGCGGAAGCGCTGCACCTGTCCCAGCCCTCGGTGAGTCTGGCCATCAAGGAGCTGGAGGACTACTATGGGGTGGAGCTCTTTACCCGAATGGGGCGGCGGATCGTGCCCACGGAGTGCGGCAATGCCTTTTATGGCTATGCCGTTCATGTGGTCTCCCTTATGGACGAGCTGGAAACCCAGATGCGCAACTGGGATACGGTGGGCACCGTCCGCATCGGTGCCACCATCACCATCGGCACCGTCCTGCTCCCCGGCCTTGTCAAACAGTTTCAGGGGGAATTTCCGGAACTAAAGGTAGAAATTCAGGTCTGCCCCGCCAGCCAGGTGGAGCAGCTGATCCTGGACAACCGGATCGACCTGGGCCTGATTGAGGCCCAGCCCCTTCACAAGGAGCTCCGGGCCATTCCCTTCTTAACGGACGAGCTCCGGGCGGTGCTGCCGCCGGATTCCCCTCTGGCAGCCAGGGATTCCGTAACCATCGAAGAGCTGGCCGCCTATCCCATGCTCATGCGGGAACCGGGCAGCGCCGGCCGCACCGGCCTGGAGGCCATTCTTGCCCTGCATCAGCTCCACATAGAGCCCGCCTGGGAAAGCGTCAGCACCCAGGCCCTGATCAAAGCCGTGGCCCAGGGACTTGGCGTGGCCGTCCTGCCGAAGCTGCTGGCGGAGCGGGACGCGGAAGCCGGCACCGTAGTCATGCGTCCCTTCCAGAAGCCCCTGCTGCGGACCCTGAACATCGTATACCATCCCAAAAAATACCTCTCTGCCAGCATGGTCCGCTTGATCGCCCTGTGCCGGGAGTTGGGGCAGAATACACAAAAGGGCTCCTTTGAATATTAGCACTCTGCACAAACTCTATTTTTTCTTCAAATACAGAAATAGGAAATTCCTACAACAACCATACAACTTTTCTATATTTTCTTCCAAACTTGTTGACTTCATTTTCCTCCCGATGGTATCATGAAGCCATCAAAAGCGCATGGGGCGCAAAAATAAAATAAGGAGAGAATACAATGAAAAAACGGATCGTATCTCTGGTTCTTGCCACCGTCATGGCTTTCGCCATGCTGACCGGCTGCAGCGCCAAAAAGGAGAGCTGGAAGGTCACCTGTCCCTGGGCCCCCTCCGGCGTTGCCGCCATGGTGAGCCAGAAAGCCGCCGCCAAATCCACCGATTATTCCGACAAGATCACGCTGGTTGCCGAAGCCATCAAGGGCGATGCCGCCACCGTCAACACCTGGGTCGCCAGCACCAAGGCCAACGACAAGGAGCTTGTTTTCGCCGGTGAAGGTCTCTTCGCCATTACCGAGATCCTGGATCCCGCCAAGCTGCAGTTCAGCTATGAGGACTTTGTCTTCGTTGAAAACCTCTACTCCTCCGTCTTTGTCCTGTCCGCCGACTCCAACCTGAATATCCAGAACCTGGCCGACCTGAAGGCCTATGTGGAAGCCGGCAACACCGTCTCCGTAGCCGTCAACGGCGCTACCGGCTCCGAGGCCTTCCTGGCCGCTGCCCTCTTCGGCTCCATGGGTGCCGGCGATCAGCTGAAGCTGACCCCCTACCAGTCCGCCGCCGAGGCTGCCCAGGCTGTGGCCAAGGGCGAGACCAATTTCGCCGTATCTCACCAGTCCCAGATCCTGGAGACCTTCCAGCAGGGCGGTGTCACCGTGGTCTGCGCCTTTGACGAAGACGCCATTCAGTCTGGCCCCTTCGCCGGGGTTGAGGGTGTAGGCGCTGCCGGTTACCCCTATTTCCGGAACCGCTGCTTCATCCTGGCCCGGAAGGGCACCGATGCCGCCAAGGTTGCGGAGCTGAAGAGCCTGTACGACAGCATCCTGGCAGACAAGGAAGTAGCCGATTGGCTGAATGACACCATGCTTCTGGAGGTGGACACCATGACAGAAGCCGATGTCCAGGCCCATATTGACAACGTAAAGAGCATCGTCAACGAGTATAAGGACATCGTTGCCGGTTAAGACGCACCCAGCGGGGGGCGGGGCAGCACCCGCCCCCCGCTTTTCACTCTGAGAAAGGAGCCATTCTTTTGAAAAAATTTCTGGAACGCACGGAAAAGAAGCTGGATACCTGGGCTGTGAAGCTGGCCGGGATCAACCTGTCCTACCCGGTGGATCTGGTCTGCGGCATACTGTTTCTGCTCATTGGCATCGTGCTGCTTCTGGCTATGCCCCAGCAGGTGAAGATATCGGAAAAGGATGTAGTCAACGGCCGGGCCTTCCCCACGATGCTGGTGTGGGTCATGCTGGCTATGAGCGCCATTCTGGTAGGCCGGGAGGGGCTGAACGTCCTGCGGCATCAGCCTATGCGGATGAAGCAGCTGAACCTGCTGACGGAAGCGAAGGCACTGATCATCGTGCTGATCCTCTTCGTCACCTATCTGCTGGCGAAAACCACCGGGCTGTTCGTTCTCGGCGGGGTCTTCTGCGCCCTGGCCTTCCTGGTCTATTTCCGCTGTAAGCGGAAGAGCTACTATGCCATCACCTTGGCGGCGGCGGTCATCATCTGGGCCGTGTTCCGCTTTGTGCTGGGCGTGAATTTTTAAGGAGGAGACACATGGGATTGCTTGACTTTATCGGCCCGGCCTCCGGGCTGCTCTTCACCCTGGAGAACATCCTCTGGATCAACCTGGGCGTATTCATCGGCTGCGTCTTCGCCGCCATTCCCGGCCTCAGCGTGATCCTCTGCATCATCCTCTTTTTGCCTGTGACCTATACCATGAGCGCCATTCCCGGCATGATGTTCCTTCTTGGCATCTATTGCGCCGGAGGCTACGGCGGCTCTGTCTCCGCCATCCTCATCAACACGCCGGGCACTCCCCACGCGGCGGCCACCATGCTGGACGGCCATCCCCTTTCCAAGCAGGGCCGGACAAAGGCGGCGCTGAAAATTGCCCTCTACGCCTCCACCTTCGGCGGCATTTTCTCCGCCCTGGTGCTGCTGTTTCTGGGGCCCCAGGTGGCGAAGGTCTCCGCCATGCTGGGCACCGCGGAATACTTCATGGTGTGCCTGTTCGGCATGACCATCATCGCCGGTGTCTCCGGCAAGAGTCTGGTCAAAGGGATCCTGGCCGCCTGCCTGGGCCTTCTCATCTCCTGCGTAGGCGCGGACCCCATGACCAGCTATGACCGGTTCACCTTCGGTATCCCCCGGCTTTACTTGGGGCTGGATCTGGCGGTGACCCTCATCGGCCTCTTCGCCCTGGTGGAGATCATCGGCAAAGCGGAGCTGAGCCATAAGCACCTGAACACCCGGGCCGGTACCATCGGCAAGGACGACGGCAAGATCACCAAGGAGGAATACAAGCGGATGCTCCGGCCGGTGATCGTTTCCTCCATCATTGGCTCCTGTGTGGGCATTGTCCCCGGCACCGGCGCTTCCGAGGCCTCCTGGTTCTCCTACAACACCGCAAAGAATATGTCCAAGCACCCGGAGGAGTTCGGTCACGGCTCCGTGGAGGGCATCGCCGCGGCGGAAAGCGCCAACAACGCGGTTTGCGGCGCCACCCTGATCCCCCTGCTGACCCTGGGCATCCCCGGCGACGGCTGTGTCGCCATTATGCTGTCTGCCCTGATGATCAACGGACTGAACCCCGGCCTGTCCCTGTTTACCACCGACGGCCCCATTATGTACGCCATTATGCTGGGCCTGATCCTGGTGAACATCTTCATGTTCCTCCAGGGCCGGTATCTCACCGGGCTCTTCGCCAAGGTGGTATCCATCCCTCAGCAGATCCTGACGCCCATCATTGTGATCTTCTGCTTCGCCGGTGCCTTCTCCGTCAACAGCAGCTACTTTGACCTGGGCGTGGCTCTGGTCTTCGGCATCCTCTCCTGGGTCCTGCGGAAGCTGGAGCTTCCCGCGGTGCCGGTGCTGCTGGGCATGGTCCTGGGCAACATGACCGAGACCAATTTCCGGCGGGCGCTGCTGATTTCCGACGGCAGCCCCAAGATCTTCTTCAGCAGCCTGTTCTGCTGGATCTTCATTGTCCTGATCGTCCTGGTCATTTTCGGCATTCTCAGAAGCAAGGTCAACGAAAGCAAGGCCCAACCCAACAAGGAGGAAACCTGACATGGCTTATAATCTGATTTTTTATTTCAGCGACCAGCAGCGCTGGGACACCTGCGGCTGCTACGGCCAACCCCTGGACATCACCCCCAACCTGGACGCCCTGGCCGCCGAAGGTGTCCGCTTTGACAACGCCTTCTCCCCCCAGCCTGTCTGCGGTCCCTGCCGGGCCCTGTTCCAGACCGGCAAATACCCCACGGAAACCGGCTGCTTCCGCAACAACGTCATGCTTCCCTCCCATGTGAAGACCCTGGGCAGCTACATGGAGCAGGATGCTCACTACGAGACCGCCTACATCGGCAAATGGCACCTGGCCTCTGACGGAGAGCTGGAAAAGAAGCCCACCATCGACCACACCGTCACCGCCGTGCCCAAGGAACTCCGTGGGGGCTACACCGGCTATTGGCGGGCGGCGGATGTACTGGAATTCACCTCCCACGGCTACGACGGCTACGTTTTCGATGAAAACAACAACCGCATTGATTTCAAGGGCTATCGTGCGGACTGCATCAACCAGTTTGCTCTGGACTATCTGGACAGCTACACGGGAGACAAGCCTTTCTTTATGACCGTCTCTCAAATCGAGCCCCACCACCAGAACGACCACAACCATTACGAGGGCCCGAAGGGCTCCAAAGAGCGTTTCAAGGATTTTGTCCTGCCTGAGGACCTGCGCGTCCTGAAGGGAAACGCGGCAGAGGAATACCCGGACTACCTGGGCCAGTGCGCCGCCCTGGACGAGAATCTGGGGAAGCTGGTGGCCAAGCTGAAAGAGAAGGGCCTGTACGACAATACCATTCTTCTCTATACCTCGGACCACGGCTCTCACTTCAAGACCCGGAACCGGGACGGCCACCTTTGCGGCTATGACGACTACAAGCGCTCCTGCCACGATGGCTGTCTCCATGTGCCCCTGGTGATCTGCGGCGGCCCCTTCCGTGGAGGCCGGGTCGTAAAGGACTTGGTCAGCACCGCCAGCATCCCCAAGACGCTGCTGGCCCTGGCCGGTGTGGACGTGGGCGATCGGATGATCGGTGAAAACCTGGTGGATGTGCTGGAAGGCACCACCCCGGACCGGAAGAACGAGGTCTTCGCTCAGATCTCCGAGAGCCGGGTAGGCCGCTGCCTCCGGACTCCCAAGTGGATGTACGCCGTCTATGCCCCCGGCATCAACGGCGGCGAGGCCGCGGCAGCGGATACCTACGCCGACGACTTCCTCTACGACCTGGAGCGCGACCCCTGGGAGCTGACGAACCTGGTGGCCGATCCCGCCTACCGGGAGCAGAAGCTGCTGCTGCGGCAGAAGCTCTTGGAATGGATCTGGGAGGCGGAGGGCGCAAGGCCCAGCATCATTGACGGATAACCCCCCTTTCCTTCGGCCGGGCCCTATGGGGTCCGGCCGGAATTTCTCTTGACAAAGGCACTGTTTCGGTACTATTCTTATTCTCAGAGAGGATGTGACGGCTTTGGACCCTTCCGAAAAGAAATTCCAGCGGGTCTACCGCTGGCTGCTGGTATATATTGAAGAAAATAAATTTTCCGGCAATCAGAAGCTGCCCTCCGAAAACGCCCTGTGCCGGAAGCTCCAGGTCAGCCGGGAGACCATCCGCCGGGCCATCGATGTTCTGGTCCAGGAGGGTGTGGTGTACAAGCTCAAGGGCAGCGGCACCTATTTCCGCCGGGAAAAGGTCATGTCCCAGGAGCTGAACACCGGCAAAGCCCCCCTGAAAATCGGTCTGGTCCTCCAGGGCCAGGATACCAGCGCCAACTCCGGCCTCATTGACGGCATTCGCTCCGTCCTCGAGCCGGACAGAGTGGACCTCCACGTCTTCCTCACGGACAACAAGTTTTACTATGAGCGCCGGTGTCTGGAAACCGTGGCCCACCAGAATTTCCAGGGCTTTATTGTAGACGGCGTCAAGGCCAGCATCCTGAGTCCCAACCTGGACTGCTACAAGGAGCTTTACCGCCGAAAGATTCCCGTGATCTTCTATAACAATTTTTACAAGAATCTGCGGTGCCCCCGGGTCATCATCAACGACCGGGACTGCGCCCGGCAGCTGCTGGCCCGGCTCATAGATGCCGGACACAAAAACATTGCCGGGATCTTCTTCTACGACAACTACGCCAGCGTGGAAAAATTCCAGGGCATGGCAGAGGCCATGCAGGAGCGGGGTCTGGAGATGAAGGACCACTATATCAAGTGGTGCATCTCGGACGAGGCCCGGCAGCACAGCTACGTCCGCTCCATTGAAAAATTTTTAAAGGGCCTGCCCAAGTGTACCGCCATTGTCTGCTGCAATTACATTGTCTACCGCCACGTCCGCAACGCCCTGGACCGAATGGGAAAGCAGATCCCGGCGGACTACTCCCTGGTCTGCTTTGACTACTCCGCGGATACCTATCGCCAGGAGGGCGTCACCTGCTCTGTGGAGCAGGGCT
The DNA here is from genome assembly GCA_900547405.1 of uncultured Eubacteriales bacterium. GTDB lineage: Bacteria > Bacillota > Clostridia > Oscillospirales > Oscillospiraceae > Faecousia. Next base: position 8,086 of record URGL01000025.1, on the reverse strand, counting down.
TCGAAATGGGCCGTCAGGTGGCCCTCCGGCTCATGCAGATGATTGAAAACAGAGACTGCGACGACAAAGACTACACCGCCGTTCTGAAGCCCATCCTCTACGATGGCAATTCCATCCGAAACCGATAAGGAGAATCCCAACATGCGATTTGTGAATTTTCTCATCAAGCCCGCCTCCAGCGCCTGCAATCTGCGGTGCCGGTACTGCTTTTATGAGGACGAGGCTCAGAACCGGGAGCAGGCCTGCATGGGCCGGATGGACAGTGCCACGGCGGAAAAGCTCATTGACAGGGCCTTTGAGGCATCGGAGCCCGGAGGCACGGTGACCTTCACCTTCCAGGGCGGCGAGCCCACAGTGGCAGGGCTCCCCTTTTTTGAGGCCTTTACCGCCTGCGCCAGGGCCAAGCAGCCGCCGAAGGTAAAGCTCGCCTTCTCCATTCAGACCAACGGCACCCTTCTGACCGAGGATTGGGCCGCCTTCTTCCAGCGGGAAGGCTTTTTGGTTGGCCTCTCTCTGGACGGCTATCGGGAAAATCACAATGCCTGGCGTGTAGATCCCCAGGGAGGGGAAACCTGGGGCAGCTGTATGGCCGCCCTGGAGCTGCTGAAGCGGTACCGGGTAGACGTCAATGCCCTGTGCGTGGTGACGGGTCAGTGCGCCCGGCACCCGAAGAAGGCCTATGAGGCTCTGAAACGGCTGGGCTTTGACTACATCCAGTTCATTGCCTGCCTGGATCCTATTGGAGAGCCCCGGGGCGGGCGGCCCTGGTCCCTGACACCCTCAGCCTACGGAAAATTCCTTTGCCAGCTCTTCGACCTGTGGTATCGGGACTGGGAGACGGGACACTACCGCAGCATCCGGCTGTTTGACGACTATATCCACATGCTTCTGGGGGACAGCACCAGCACCTGTGCCACCTGCGGCCGCTGCGGCGGCTACTTCGTCGCCGAGGCCGACGGAAGCCTGTACCCCTGCGACTTTTATGTGCTGGACCAGTGGAAGCTGGGCACCCTGGATTCCGGTCCTCTGGAGGCCCTTCGTTCCGGGGCGGATTACCGGCGGTTTCTGGACCTGGGCGCCCGTCCTCCGGAAAAATGCCGCGCCTGCCAGTGGGGCCGTCTCTGCCGCGGCGGCTGCAAAAACGACTGGGTCTGGCAGGACGGAGTCCCGGAGAACCATTACTGCCCGTCCTTCCAGGCCCTCTTCCGCTATGCCCTCCCCCGGATGCTCCGCATAGCCCGGGAAGAAGCCAGGCAAAGGCAAAGACCATAGAAAACGCCGTCCCCGAAAAACCGGGGACGGCGTCAAAATATCTATGGCTTAGTACATTCCGCCAGCCTGGCCGGCAGCAGCAGCGGCTGCGGCATCGGCAGCGGGATCTGGCTTATCCACAACCAGGCTCTCGGTGGTCAGCACACAGGAGGCGATGGAGGCGGCATTCTCCAGGCTGGAGCGGGTCACCTTGGTGGGATCCACGATACCGGCGGGGATCATGTCCACATACTCCTCAGTGTAGGCGTTGTAGCCGTAGCCCACCTTTCCGGAATTGCGGATCTTCTCGTAGACCACGGAGCCGTCCACACCGGCGTTCTGGGCGATCTGACGGATAGGAGCCTGCAGCGCGGTGGCGATGATCCGGGCACCGGTCTTCTCGTCGCCGTGGAGGGTGGCGATCAGCTTATCCACAGCCTCGATGGCATTGACCTGGGCGGTACCGCCGCCGGCCACGATGCCCTCTTCCACAGCGGCACGGGTAGCGTTCAGAGCGTCCTCCACACGGAGCTTCTGCTCCTTCATGGCGACCTCGGTCTGAGCACCCACCTTGATGACAGCCACGCCGCCGGAGAGCTTTGCCAGGCGCTCCTGGAGCTTCTCACGGTCGTAATCGGAGGTGGTGGTGGCAATGGCGGAACGGATCATGTGGGCGCGCTCCTTGATGGCATCCTCGGTGCCGTCGCCGTCCACGATGGTGGTGGTGTCCTTGGTGACAACCACCTGACGGCAGTGGCCCAGGTCGGTCATCTGGGCATCACTCAGCTCCATATTCAGGGTGCTGGAGATCACGGTGCCGCCGGTCAGGACAGCGATATCCTGCAGCATTTCCTTTCTGCGGTCGCCGAAGCCGGGGGCCTTGACGCAGACCACATTGAAGCGGCCCTGCAGACGGTTCAGCAGCAACGTAGCCAGGGCATCGCCCTCCACATCCTCAGCGATGATGATGAGCTTCCGGCCGGACTTGACAACGGGCTCCAGGATGGGCAGGATCTCCTGGATGTTGGAGATCTTCTTATCGGTGATCAGCAGGTAAGCATCATCCAGGACAGCTTCCATCTTGTCGGTATCGGTAACCATGTAGGGGGAGATATAGCCCCGGTCAAACTGCATACCTTCCACCACATCCAGGCCGGTTTCGGCGGTCTTGCTCTCTTCGATGGTGATGACACCCTCGGTGCCCACCTTCTCCATAGCCTCGGCGATCAGCTTGCCGATGGCCTCGTCGCCGGAGGAAACAGTGCCGACACGGGCAATGTCATCGGAGCCGTGGACGGGAACGGAATTGGCCTTAATGGCCTCTACGGCAGCGGCAACGGCCTTCTCAATGCCCTTGCGCATGACCATGGGGTTGGCACCGGCGGACAGGTTCTTCAGGCCCTCCCGGGTGATGGCCTGGGCCAGCAGGGTGGCGGTGGTGGTGCCATCGCCGGCCACATCGTTGGTCTTGGTGGCGACTTCCCGGATGAGCTGAGCGCCCATGTTCTCAAAAGCGTCCTCCAGCTCGATCTCCTTGGCGATGGTCACACCGTCGTTGGTGATCAGAGGAGAACCGTACTTCTTGCCCAGGACCACATTGCGGCCCTTGGGGCCCAGGGTAACCTTAACGGTGTCGGCCAACTGGTCGATACCGGACTGCAGCTTCTTTCTGGCTTCCTCGCCATAAACGATCATCTTAGCCATGATTCATTTCCTCCTTAGTCGGTCACGATTGCAAGGATATCATCCTGCTTGACGAATTTGTACTCTTCCTTGTCCAGGGTCAGGTCGGTGCCGGTGAACTTGCCGACCACCACCTTGTCTCCCACGGAGACGGTCATGGTCACGTCCTTGGTGCCGGGGCCAACGGAGACGACCTCATAAATAGCGGGCTTCTCCTTGTTGCTGGTGGCAAGGATGATACCGGAGACGGTGGTCTCCTTCTCTTCGTGGGCTTTCAGCAGAATGTTGTCTGCCATAGGCTTCAACTTCATAGTGATTCCTCCATACAAACGTATTTAGACTGTCGGGGACAGCCCCCGGCGATTATCTACGGTATTAGCACTCATTCTTTCCGAGTGCTAAGATATCATATACCACTCAGGTCAAAAAAGCAAGAGGGAATTTTGCATTTTCCGTAAATAATTTATGAATACCTTTCCGGGGACGGCTGCCTTTCCCGGCGGGCGCCCCCTCCGGCAGAAAAGGCAGAAGTGGGCCGCCCATGGAAGGAATGCTCAGGCCGTGTCAACATGCACGAAAACCCCCATCCGGATTCCCGGAACTTTTGTATTGTAAAAACCAGAAAAAGATTGCAATGCTCCTTCTATTGTGGTATATTTTGATGTTGAGAGTTGATAATATACACAAATACGAAGGAGCATTTTTATGGCATCTCAGGACAAAATCAGAAATATTGCCATCATCGCCCACGTTGACCACGGTAAGACCACCCTGGTTGACGAAATGCTGAAGCAGGGCGGCATCTATCGGGAAAATCAGGCCACTGTGGATCGGGTCATGGACTCCGGCGATCTGGAGCGGGAGCGGGGCATCACCATTCTGGCAAAAAACACTTCCGTACACTATAAAGATTACAAAATCAACATTGTGGATACTCCGGGCCACGCCGACTTTAGCGGCGAGGTAGAGCGGATCCTGAAGATGGTCAACGGCGTTATCCTGCTGGTAGACGCTGCCGAGGGCCCCATGCCCCAGACCCGCTTCGTGCTGCAGAAGGCCCTGGAGCTGGGCCACAAGGTCATCGTAGCCGTGAACAAGGTCGATAAGCCCGATGCCCGTGTCCACGAAGTCATGGACGAGGTGCTGGAGCTGCTGCTGGACCTGGACGCTACCGACGAGCAGTTCAATTCCCCCACCATCTTCTGCTCCGGCCGCCAGGGCACTGCCTCCTACGGTCCTGACGAGCAGGGCAAGGATCTGACCCCTCTGTTCGAAACCATCATCAAGTATATCGATCCCCCCACCGGTGACGAAAACGCACCTTTGCAGCTGCTGGTCTCCTCCATCGACTACAACGAGTATGTGGGCCGCATCGCCGTAGGCCGCATCGAGCGGGGCACCATCAAGGTCAACCAGGAGGTCGCCATCTGCGACTACCACGACCCCGACCACAAGACAAAGGGCAAGGTCGTTGCCCTGTATACCTTCGACGGTCTGGCCAAGGTCCCTGTGCAGCAGGCCAGTGCCGGTGAGATCGTGGCCCTGTCCGGCATGGCAGACATCACCATCGGCCGCACCCTCTGCGACCCCAACCTGGTGGAGCCTCTGCCCTTTGTAAAGATCTCCGATCCCACCATCGAGATGACCTTTGCCGTCAACGATTCCCCCTTCGCCGGTAAGGAAGGCAAGTTCGTCACCTCCCGGAACCTGCGGGAGCGCCTGGAGAAGGAGCTTCTGAAGGACGTTTCCCTCCATGTTACCGAGCAGGGCACCGATGCCTTCAACGTGGCCGGCCGCGGCGAGATGCACCTGTCCATTCTCATGGAGACCATGCGCCGGGAGGGCTACGAATTCTCCGTGTCCACCCCCCGTGTGCTGACCAAGGAGATCGACGGCAAGCTCTGTGAGCCCATCGAGCGGATGGTGGCCGACGTGCCCGAAGAGAGCATGGGTGCCGTCATCGAGAAGATGGGCAAGCGAAAGGGTGATCTGCTGGGCATGACCCCCATAGGCAGCCGCTACCGTCTGGAGTTCCTGGTTCCCTCCCGGGGCCTCTTCGGCTACCGGAACGAGTTCCTGACCGACACCCGGGGCGAGGGCATCATGTCCTCCGTGCTGGATTCCTATGCCCCCATGAAGGGCGAGATCGAGCGCCGTCAGGTCGGCTCCCTCATTGCCTTTGAGTCCGGCGAGGCCTGCTCCTATGGCCTCTTCAACGCTCAGGAGCGTGGTCAGCTGTTCATTGGCGCCGGTACCCCGGTCTATGCCGGCATGGTTGTGGGCGTGTGCAGCCGGAACGAGGATATGACCGTCAACGTCTGCAAGAAGAAGCAGCTGACCAATATGCGTGCCGCCGGTTCCGACGAGGCCCTGCGCTTAACGCCCCCCAAGGTCATGTCCCTGGAGCAGTGCCTGGAATTCCTGGCCGACGATGAGCTTCTGGAGTGCACCCCCAAGAGCCTGCGGATCCGCAAGCGGGAGCTGGATCACGCCCTGCGGATGCGGAACCTGATGAAAAAACGTGCACAGGAGTAAGGGAATTCCCCTTTCCCCCTCTTGATTCGACACGGTCCCTATGGTAAGATAGGTGAAAGCCTATCTTCCAAGGGACCGTGTCCTTTTTATTCCTATCGCACAGGAGGTCTTCTATGCGCAGAATATGCCTGCTTCTGGTTTCCCTGTCCCTGCTCTGTCTGACGGCCTTCGCGGAAAGCCCGGAGCCGGAAACCTTCACCCTGAGCTTCGTGGGGGACCTGGCCCTGGGCTCTGACGGACTCATGGCCGATGGCCCCTATTCCTTCGCCGCCATTGTCGGAGAAGATCTCGGCTATCCCATGAAAAATGTGGTCCGGTATTTTGAAAACGATGACCTGACCCTGGGAAATCTGGAGTGTGTTCTCCGGGAGGGCCGGTTCAAGACCAAGCCGGATGGCTTCTGCCTCATGGGCTCCCCGGCCTTTGCCGGGATCCTCAGTCAAGGCAGCATCGAGGTGGTGAGCTTGGCCAATAACCACATTGGTGATTTTGGTCCGGAGGGCATTGACGAGACGGAACGCGCCCTGGTTGCCGCCGGAGTCACCGGAGTCCGCCAGAACAGGACCCAGGTCGTCACCACGGAGCGGGGATTGAAGATCGGTATTTTTGCCGTCTTTTTCCAAACCGACAATGCTGCCATCGATGCCGCCGTAGCAGAAATGCGGGCCCAGGGGGCCCAGGTTCTGGTGGCCCTGGTCCACTGGGGCAGCGAGAACAGCTACCACACCATGGCAGACCAGGACAAATTGGGCCAGGCCCTCATTGATCAGGGCTTCCACATTGTCGCCGGAAGCCACCCCCACCTGCTCCAGAAGATCTCGGAATACGCAGGCGGCGTTATCTACTACAGCCTGGGGAACTTCTGCTTCGGCGGCAATCACTACCCTACGGACATGGACACTGCCATTGTCCAGCAGCAGGTCCTCCGGTATCCCGACGGCACCGTGGCCCTGGGCGACCGGACTCTGATTCCCTGCTGCATCAGCAGCGAAACCCCCAGAAACAACTTCCAGCCCACCCCCTATGACGCCGGAACGGAATACTACGACCGGGTCATCTCCAAGCTGGACGGAACCTTCAAAGGAAACGGCACCGCGCCGAAATATCCCTGGTAAGGCACCGTAAAACCCCTCGCCTTCCCCTACGGGGAAGGCGAGGGATTGTTATTCTTCAAACTTCTTATACACCACGATTCCGCCGCCGATGGCGCCGAAGGCCAGAACCGTCAGCAGTATCGGCACCGCAATGGATATCTTTTTCTTCGCCGGTTTTTGCTCCACAGGGGCTGTGGATTCCGTGGGGACCTCCACCTCCGTCTCCGTAGGCAGAGTCGTCGCCTCCGTAGAGGGCTCCGTGGGGGCCGTGGTCTCCGCCACGGTGCGGCGGAAGGTGACCTCGATGGTGTGCCCGGCCTGGACATCCCGGAAGGTATACACGCCTACGGAGCCCATGCTCTTGCCGTCTACCTTCACGTCGTCCACCACGAAGCCGTCTTCCGGCTTGGCGGTGAAGCTGATGCTTTTTCCCTTGGCGGCGGCTACCTGGCCGCTGGGCTCCAGGCTGCCGCCGGTGCCTGCCGTGGCCGTAATGGTGTAGGTGGTGCCGCTGGCCTGGGTGGGCTGGGTAGATGCGGTGGGTTTAGTCGATTGGGTGGGCTTGGTGGTCTCAGCGGTGGAGGAGGCCTTGCGGATGACAAATTTCGCCGGGTTGCTTTCCGCCGCCGTGTAGTTGCCGGTGGCCCGGATAGAGGCCTTTACGTAATAAGTACCCGGCTCCTTGGGTGCGTCGGTGGTAGCGCCCTTGGCGCACTTGCTGTCGGTATAATAGGTATAGGTCACGCCGCCCTGGTAGCTCTCCCCGTTGACGCCGGTGATCTCCGCACCGCCCAGGCTCTGGCCGTAGCCAGTGTAGTTCACAGTCTTCCCCTCCAGGGCAATGGTGGGGGTGGCCGGGGTGATTTTCACCGTAACGGTGCCGGTAACGTCCTCATAGCCCGGTTTTTCCACCAGGTAGCCCACCTCATAGGTGCCCACCTTGGTGTACTCCGGGAAGGTCGTCAGATCGTAATCTCCGCTGTCATCCTCCCGGTAGCTGATGCTGGCCCCATGGGGGATGGAGACATGGATGGTGGCAATTTTTCCGCTGTACTCCATGGTGGTATCCCGAACCTGGATGTCTCCCATCTCTTGGGTCATGACCACCTTCTTGGGCGTGCTTGCCTCAGAGGGCTTATACTGGTCATCTCCGGCAAACCGGGCATAGAAATAATAGGTATCCCCAGGCTCCAGGTCCAGAAAAACCCGTTTTTCCGTCCAATCCGTGTCCGGGCCCTCCTTGCTCCAGCCCCAGGCGTATTCCGCCGTACCGTGGCCGCCGGTGACTTTCCGGACGATGACCTGGGTCTGGCCCACAGACTCGATCTTCACCGTAGGGGCCTTCTGGGTCTTCTTTTCCGCGGGCTTCTCGGTAGGCTTCGTGGGTTCTTCCGTGGGCTTGGTAGGCTTCTCCGTGGGTTTCGTTTCTTCCGTGGGTTTGGTCTCCTCGGTAGGCTTGGTTTCCTCCGTAGGCTTGGTTTCCTCCGTAGGCTTGGTTTCCTCCGTAGGCTTGGTTTCCTCCG
>URGL01000024.1 GCA_900547405.1 uncultured Eubacteriales bacterium | reverse complement strand
TTGTAATTGATGGTGAAGGTTCAAAGGTTATTTGCAAAGACTAATTTGAAAATTCATGTTTGTCGAACTGAGCACAAAAACCGAATACCGAAAATCTCTTCTAGCAAAAATCCCCCCTGCCGTTTCCGGCAGGGGGGAAAATGCTCTATAATCAGTCAGTGACGTAGGGCAGCAGGGCGATCTGGCGGGCGCGCTTGATGGCGGTGGTCAGGTCACGCTGATGGGCCGCGCAGGTGCCGGTGGTACGGCGGGGCAGGATCTTGCCGCGCTCGGACAGGTAACGGCGGAGCTTTGCGGTATCCTTGTAGTCAATGCTGGTCACTTTATCCACGCAGAAAGCGCAGACCTTTCTACGCTTGCGGGGACGCATACGCTGTTCGTTAGCCATGGAAAATTCCCTCCTTTAAGTTTTGATAGAAAAGTTTCTTTTAGAAGGGCAGCTGGGCGTCGTCATCCTCCAGCATCGCGAAATCGGATGCGGGGGCGCTGGCGGGAGCGGAGTAGCTGGGGGCAGGAGCGGAATAACCGCCGCCGTAATTGTTGGCAGGGGCGCTGCCGTAATTGTTGCCGCCATAGCTGTTGCCGTTGTAGCTTCCGTTGGAAGCATCGTCCCGCTTGGAAGAGCCGAAGTAGACATTGTCTGCCACGACCTCCGCGCTGCGGCGCTTGTTGCCTTCCTTATCGGTCCAGCTGCGCATCTGCAGCCGGCCGGACACCACTGCCATGCTGCCCTTCTGGAAGTACTTCGCGACAAACTCGCCGGTACTCCGCCAAGCAACACAATCAATGAAGTCGGTTTCCCGCTCGCCGCTTTCCTTGTTGGAAAAATCGCGGTCCACAGCCACAGAGAAGCTGGTGACAGCGACACCGGAACCGGTCCGGCGCAGCTCGGGGTCACGGGTCAGGCGGCCCATGATGACAATGTGGTTGAGCATTGGATTACTCCTCCACAGCGGTGGTCAGGCAGCGCAGGACGCCGTCGGTGATCTTCATCACACGCTCCAGCTCTGCGGGGAACTCGGGCTTGGCTTCCATGTTCATGAGAACATAGTAGCCCTCGGCCAGGTCGTTGATGGGATAGGCCAGCCGACGCTTGCCCCACTCTTCAACGCTGGACAGAGTACCCTCCGCCTCCACCATTGCCTTGAACTTTTCTACCAAAGCAGCGATGCCCTCTTCGCCCTGAGCAGGGTCGATGATGTAGAGCACCTCATACTTACCGGTGATCTTAGCCATGTTGATTGCACCTCCTTTTGGACTTTTGGCCCCCGGCGCCGCCGGGAGCAAGGATCGTCCGCATTCGCAGACCGGATTATTTTACAGGATTTTTTGGGCTTTGTCAATAGGGATTCTCAGAAAAAATCCGGCAAATACAGAAAAATATTTGTTTTCCCCATTCATTCCACGATCATTCCCAGCAGGCACCCGTCCCATTCCCAAACCCTGGGATCCTCCAGGGAGAAATGGGTGTCGTTGGGGAAGCCCCGGAGTCCCTGGCCGGTGAGCTTCACCTGGGCCTCCTTCAGCACCCAGAAGGTCAGCAGGGCCTTTGTCTTGTCCCCCGCCAGCAGATACTGGGCGTATTCCGTCTCGGACAGCACCCGGCGGGCCAGCTTTGGGGAGACCCGGCGGTCCAGCTCCTCGGCGTCCAGCCCTACGGGGCGCTTTGCCAGGACGCAGGCGGCGTGACGGGCCGTGTGGGCAATGGAAAAACAGTAAGGGCTGCCCGGAAAATAGGGGCAGCCTGTTTTGGAGATCCGGATCGGCGGCAGAGCCTCCCCCGTCTCCTCCCGGTAGAGCTCCGCCAGCAGCTCTCGCCCGGCGGCGTGGCCTGTCCGGCCGGACAGGCGGCAGACGGCAAATCTCATACGTCGATGATCCCGTCGTCCCCGTCAGACAGGAGCTTGCCCAGCTTCAGCCGGTCCCAGGCCATCAGGCCCCCCAGGACGATGACCACCAGTCCCAGCAGTACCATCACCAGCCGGGAAGTGGTCATGGGCAGCACAATGAGCACAGCCCCGATGAGGGCGGAAACAATGGCGTAGCGCATACCGCAGTTCCACCGGGAGGCGTTCACAATGTCCTGGGCTGCCCGAATGAGGATCAGCAGCCCGGCGATCCGGCCCACCATCGCCGCCAGCCGCAGAGGATTGCGGACCAGCCAAACGCCTACGGCCAGGGTCACGGCGGCAAACAGGATCCGCCCGGCCATGGCATCCCGGACCAGGATGCTGTCCAGCACCAGCCCGCCGCCGATGATCACCAGGATCCATCCGATGACACGGCCCACCAGAGCCGAGGCGGAATCCGGCCGCAGCAGGAGCAGCAGCCCCAGCAGAACCATCACCAGAGGCGTCAGCAAGAGTCTTGCCATCTGTAAAAATTTGTCTTTCTTCATAGTCTACCCCACCTTTCGCAGTATCGATTTCTATATTTATGATACCCTTTTTTATTTCTTCTGTCAATGCGCCTGGGGGGCAGGTAAAAAATTTCACAACTGATTTTTCATGATACCCTTGGCGAATCGGGGGAAATATGGTACAATGAAAAGCAATCTGACGAAACGAGGTGGCCGCCATGGACCCAGAAACCCCCAAGGAAAAAAAGCGGCTCCGGCCTGAGGGCGTGATCGCCCTGGTGGCCCTGGCCTGCTTTGTGGGCCTTCTGGCCGTGGCCGTGCTGTGCATCCCCTATTATTCCCTGTCCGCCGACCCGGAGAGCCTGCTGCAAAACATCCGGGAGCAGGCCCAGCGGCAGGAACAGGTGGACCCCCTGGAGCCCACCGAGGACATCCCCGAGGAGACCGCGGAGCCCACCATCCCACCGGAGGCCAATCCCTACACCAAGTTCGACTTCCAGTACGGCAAGCACAACTACCTCTATTGCACCCGGCAGGACAGCTACCCCGGCATTGACGTGTCCTCCTTCCAGGGCAAGATCAACTGGAAAAAGGTGAAGGACTCCGGCATCCGCTACGCCATGATCCGCCTGGGCTACCGGGGCTACGGCCAGGCCGGCAACATGGTAGAGGACGAATACGCCCGGCGAAACCTGGAGGAGGCCCAAAAGGCAGGGCTGGAGATCGGCGTCTACTTCTTCTCCCAGGCCACCAGCATCGACGAAGTGGACGACGAGATTTTCTTCTTCATGCAGATCCTGGGGGACACCAAGATCACCATGCCCGTGGTCCTGGACTGGGAATACATCTCCGACACCGCCCGCACCGCCAACGTGGACGCCCGGACTCTGACGGATATGCAAAAGCACTTCTGCGAAACCATGCTGGACTTCGGCTACCAGCCCATGGTCTACTTCAACTGGACCCTGGCAGACAGGAAAATGTACCTGAACGAGCTGGAGGACTACCCCTTCTGGCTGGCCCTCTACCAGGACCGGATGACCTACCCCTTCCGGGTGGAAATGTGGCAATACACCTGCACCGGCCGAGTCCCCGGCATCGAGGGAGACGTGGATATCAACGTCTTCATGCCGGACGCAAGAAAGCTGTGGATCACGCAATAGATAGGCAAAGCTCCCTCGCCAGGTTGGCGGGGGAGTTTTTTGGGATGTCGGTCCTGCCTGACCGGCATCCATACACCAATGCTATGGCATAAGCAGGTTGGGAATCAGCGTTGAGAAGGAGGGTATATAGGTCACCAACAGCAGTACGATGATGGCCACAGCTACAAAGGGAAGGATACTCCTATAAAGATTGGACAGCTTGACCTTACCCACATTGGAGATGACGAAAAGCATCATACCCACAGGAGGGGTCAGGTTGCCGATCATCAGGTTCAGGCACATAATGATACCAAACTGGATGGCATCAATGCCGTAGGTCTGGGCAACAGGCCAGAGAATAGGCACCATCAGCAAAATGGCAGGAGTGGCATCCAGGACCATGCCCAGGATGAGCAGAAGCACATTCATGAACAGCAGAAACATAAATTTGCTGGAGATGAACTGCAGGCAGAAGGCCGCCATGGTCTGCGCCACCTGGAGGGTAGTAATCGCCCAGCCCATTGCTGTAGATACAGCAATGATGAAGAGCACGTTGGCCGCCGCCTTGGCAGAGCGGATGCAGGACTCCATAAAGGTTTTCCAGGTCAGCCGCTTTTTCAACAGGGAGATAATGAGGGCGTAGGCCACTGCCAATGCGCTGGACTCGGTTGCGGTGCAGATACCGCTGATGATGGAACCCATGATAATCACCGGCAGCAACAGAGCGGGTAGGGTGTCCCACAGAGAAGCCAAGATTTCCTTCAGGGTGGAGCGTTTCTTCCGGTAGGGCATGTTGTACTTCACAGCCATGAAGTAACACAGGATCATGTAGGCAATGCCCAGCAGAATGCCGGGAATCGCACCAGCCAGAAACATCTTGCCCACAGACACGGTGCCGATGGCACCGGCGAAGATGATCATAATGTTGGAAGGAGGAATAATGGGACCGATAATAGCGCTGGCCGCGGTAACGGCAGCGGAGAAATCCCGGTCGTAGCCGCCGTCAGTCATCATCTGGATTTCCAGTGGTCCCAGTCCGGAAGCATCGGCAATAGCAGAACCGGAAAGACCGGCAAAGAGCATACTGGCCAGCACATTCACATGAGCCAGACCACCTTTGACATGACCAACGATTTTCTCACAAAAATTCACAATAGCGCTGGTAATGCCGCCAACGCTCATCAGATCCGTTGCCAGAATGAAGAGCAGGACGCACACATAGGTGTAGGTGTCAATACCGGAAAACAGCTTCTGGGCCACCATAGATTGGTCACCGCCCAGAATACCGAAGGAAATGTTGGTCAGAGCACCCATGGCAAAACCGACAGGGGTGCCAATCAGCATAATCGCAAGGAAAATAATCAGCAGCAACAGAACCATCAGTCTTCTCCTTTCTGTGTCTCCGGATACTGTCTCTTATGTCCGGCATAGAAGGGCTCCAACTCTCCGGAGAATACGCCGATCATCTCTGTAATGATCTCATAGGCCATCAGCACACAGCCAAAAATCGGAGCGGAGTACAAAGTGTAACCAGGGGCACGAAGAACGGAGGATTTGTACATCATCCGGGTCTGAACCACGTGGATGCCATAGTAAATGGCCAGCACAATAAAGCCCAGGCATAGAATGCGGGTGAGGATATATAGGGCCATTCTCCCCTTCTTTCCCAGGCGGTCAAAAATCAGGTCCAGCTGCGCCATGGAGCCTTCTCTGTAGACGATGGGCAGGGCCAGATAGCACATCCATATCATGGAATACCGGGACAATTCCTCGGTCCAATGGAAGGATATATCCGAAATTTTTACGATGATGTAGCGGTTGACCACCTGCAGCAGCACAGAGCCCGCATTGGCGATGACCACCAGTACCAACAGGTATTGCAGGATCCTGCATATTCCATTGGATATTTTATTTAATGTATAATATGTCTTTTTCATAGCATCTCTCCATAGAGCACCAGGCAGCAGCCTCTTTTGAAAGAAGGCCGGTCATCTTTCAAAGCAGACCGGCCTTCCTTACAAGTTTTTACTGCCGCGGCGGGAATTTATCCGCGAATCTCACCCAGCAGAGACAGCAGTCCGTCTACCATCTCATCGCCAACCTGCTCACGCATATACTTCTCACAGACAGGGCCGTAGGCATCGTGCCAGCCCTTCAGTTCCTCAGCGGTGGGGGTGTAAACAGTCATGCCATTGGCCTCCAGGGTAGCGATGCCGCTGGCTTCCAGATTTGTGACGACCTCTCTGGCTTTGGCCATAGCCTCAGCATTGGCCTCTTCAACAACGGCCTTCTGGGCATCGGACAGGCTGCTGTAGAACTTTTCGCTGATCATGTAGCTCATGACCGTGGGGGTGTGATTGTCCAGTACATACCAATCCTGGACCTCATAGGTCTTGTCGATGACTACGTTCTGAATGGGGTTCTCCTGGCCGTCCACAACGCCGTTCTGCATGGCGACGTACATTTCAGAGGAGGGCATGGGCACGGCGTTGGCGCTGATGGCGGTGACCATCTGGCTGTAGATGGGGCTCTCAGGCACGCGGAAGGTCAGACCCTTGGCGTCCGCTACAGAACGAAGTTCATGGCCCTTGCAGGTGAAGCTGCGCATACCGGAGCAGTAGTTGCCCAGGACACGGATGCCGGTGGTCTTGCGGGTGTTCTCCAGGATCTCTTTAGCCCAGTCGCTGTCCACAACCTTATTGGTCTCTTCAATATCGTTGAAAGTGCCGGGCATACCAAAAATCATGGTGTTGATGTCATAGTTGTTCAGCTGGGAAGAATTCTGAATGGTCATTTCCACGGTGCCGGAGGCAACGGCACCAGTGGTATCCGCCTGGCTGCCCAGAGCACTACCGGGATACAGTTCCACGGTAATGCTGTCGCTGTGGGATTCCACATACTCCTTGAAGGTCTCGGCGTACATGACTTCGTCATCCTGAGTCCGGTCGGGATTGCTGTGGGTATAGCCCAGCTTGATGGTCACTTTCTTATCAGCGGAAGCAGCGGGAGCGGCGGTCTCCCCATTGGAGGAAGCAGCAGTGGTTGCGGCGGGGGCGGACTGATTGCCGCAGGCAGCGAAGAGGGTGCCTACCATCAGGATTGCAAGGACAAGCGCCAAACATCTTTTCTTCATTGTTGTATTCTCCTATTCTAAATTTATATATTGGTATGTCCAATAATCAGCTTATTTCTTGATGAACTTTGCCAGGGTCTCGTCATGGATGTTCCGCAGAGCGGAGCCGTAGTTGCCGAAGTCGTTGCCCATAATGACCATATTGACGCCCTTGTCGATGAGGCGCTTGGCGTTCTCATACGTGGGAGGTACCGCAGGAGCCATAACACCGATGCCCTTGGGCCGAGCCTTGGCAATGATGTCCTTCATAGCCACATCAGCAGGGCTGTCGTTCAGATCGTAGAAGGAGTTGCCGCCGGTGGTATTGGTCTTACAGTTCAGAGACATGGAGAAGTCGGCGGGTCCAAAGTTGATGGCATCCACCCCGGGAACAGCCAGCATCTCATTCAGCTGATCGGTAAACTCGAAGTCCTCGGCCATGGGAATCACCAATTCGGTCCGGTTGGCCTCTTCGTAAAACTCCACGCCACCCATGTTATAGCCGTACTGTGCGGCACGGATATTCATATCGAAGCCCCGGCGGCCAAGAGGCGGGAATTTGGCACCCTTGACGCAGGTTTCCATCTCTTCAATGGTGCGCACATGGGGGATAATAACGCCCTCGGCACCCATCTCCAGAGCCTTCCGGATCTCGATCATATCTGGCTTGGTCACGCGAACCAGGGGGCTGACACCGACAGTACGGGCAGCCAAGACGGCGTCCTTCAATGCGGTGGGCTCCCAGGGGCAGTGCTCCGCGTCGATAAAGGCGAAGTCGAAGCCAGCGTAACCCAGCAGTTCGATGAACTGGGGGCAGCCGGAGTAAATGGTCACACCGAATACCGGGCGCTCCTTCATAACTTCCTTCAGGTGATTTTCATAGATCGGGTTTTTCATGATATTTTCCTCCCTAATATTTTTATTCTGGTGTGCTATCCACGTTTTACCATGCGGTCCAGCCGCCGTCAATGACCAGGTTGGCACCGGTCATGAAGGAAGAGGCTTTGGAGGCCAGGAATATCACAGCGCCGTTGTATTCATCCTCGTGGGACATCCGGCCCATAGGCATTCTGGAGGTAAAGTTGTGGATGAAGGTCTCGTCCTGGGTGTCCCGCCACACACCGGCAGGAGTCAGAGTGTTGACCCGGATACCCTTCTTGCCCCAGTAGGTGGCACAGTAACGGGTCAGATTATAAATACCGGACTTGGCGGCGGAGTAGGCCACAGGCTTGATAAAGGGGATGCCAGTGCGCTCTTCTTTGTATTTGTAGATATCCTGAACGGGAGAGACCATGCCGTAAATGGAGCCGATATTGATAATAGAGCCGCCCTTATTCGCCGCCACCATTCTGGCGCCCACTGCCTGGGTCATCAGGAAGGTCCCCACCAGGTTCACATCCACCACTTCCCGGAAGACCTCCTCGGGGAACTTCTCGAAGGGACCGGATACCTCCGGGGGCGCACTGGGCTGGGTATCGATGCCGGCACAGTTGACCAGCACATCAGGGGCATCTCCCCAGGTCTGCTGCATCTCGTCCAGAGCCGCCTCAATGGTGTTCTTCTGGTTGATGTCCACCTTGTAGAACTTCAGCCGCTTAGGATCGTGATCCGGAAAAGTTCTTTCGATCCGTTCAGGGGTGGGATGGGCGGCAAAAACAGCGACCCGGGCGTCTCTCTCGTAGAGTTCTCTGGCCATGTTCTTGCCGATCTGGCCAAGACCGCCGGTGACAATGCAGATCTTGCCGGATACATCAAACAATTCATCTTTCATAGGGGTTGTCCTCCTTTTGTTTGTCGGAAAATTCCATTTAGTTATCGTGTGATGTGATGTCCTGTGGTATGACGTCCTATGTCTTGGCTATATACTACCTCAAAGTTTTCCTAGAGTCAATACATTAAACTGTACATTATTTTCAGTGCTTATTTGTATATATTGACCACAGATTTGTCGTATACCAGTTTCTCAATATCTAGTATGTAAGTTTTGTACAATGTGCACACCCAAAAACTATAAAAATAGACATATTGACAAACCTTCAGAAACGCAGTAACATAATCATGTAATACAGAACAAGGCCAGGGATATTTGTGCTTATTACACAGGCAAACGGAATAAAAAGGGAACGATGAATATGAACCAAGTTACAAAAAAAACCGCGACGCAGCAGGCCATGGAAAATTTGATCACCTACATCAGTGGAGATACCGTCCAGGTTGGTGACAAGATCCCCAACGAAAAAGACCTGTGCATCTCTCTGGGTGTGGGCCGTGGCACTATCCGAGAAGCCGTAAAGGTCCTGATTTCCCAGGGCTACCTGGAGATCAAGCCGGGTCTCGGCACCTATGTAAAAAGCAAGACTCCCCAGCAGGGAGACTCTCTATCCAACTGGTTCTTTGCAAACGAAGTGGCGATCCAGGATATCATTATAGTCCGTGCCACCCTGGAGCCCCTCGCCACCGCTATGGCCATTGAGCGCTGCACCCCGGAGCAGCTGGAGCTTTTGCAGCAGAACCAAGCCGATGCGGAAGCCGCCGTAGAGCAGGGCGATTACACTGCCCTGGGTGCCCTGGACGAGGAATTTCATCGGCTGATCTTTGTAATTTCCGGCAACGCCCTACTGGTGGAGTTCAATAGTATGATCTCCAAGTGCCTGTCCCAGTTCCGGCAAAACACTTTCAAGATCAAAAACAACGTAGAAAACTTCATTCCTGCCCACGGGGCCATTATACGCGCTTTCGAGACCAGGGATACAGCCCTGGGCGAAAAGAAAATGCGCCAGCATATCAAAAAAGTCTCCAAAGACCTGGAGACCAGTAAGTACAACACCATTTAATGTTTCTGGTTTTGTCCTACGGTGTAATACGTCCTGTGTCTTAATTTTTGACAAATCACATTGGAGGAACAAAACCTATGGATACCGCTAAATATCAAAAAATCTTCTCCGCCCAGGAGCTTCCCATGAAGCCCGACGAACGTCTGGATTATGACGCGCTCTCTCAGCTCATTGAATACGAACTCAGCATCGGCGTGGAGGGCTTCTATTGCATGGGCTCCTCCGGAGAGGCTCTGCTTCTGAGTCTGGATGAACGGAAACATGCTCTGGAGCACATCATGTCCGCCGTCCAGGGCCGGGTACCGGTGATTGCCCACGTGGGCACCATCCGCACAGCGGATGCCATCTCCCTGGCCTGTCATGCCGCGTCCCTCAGCGTGGACGCCGTGTCCATGATCCCGCCTTATTACTATAAGTTCAGCATGGCAGAAATCACCGCTTACTATCGGGATGTCATGGACGCCGTGCCGGAACTGCCCATGATCGTGTACAACATTCCTCAGTTCACCGGCATTGAATTCAACAAGGAAAATGCCGGCAGTCTGATCTCCGATCCCCGGGTTCTGGGTGTCAAGCACACCTCCAACAACCTCTACTCCCTGGAGCGGATGCGTTCCGCTTATCCCGAGAAGGTCTTTTTCAATGGCTTCGACGAGCAATTCACCGGTGCACTCACCATGGGTGCGCAGGCCACCATCGGCACCACCGTCAATGTCTTTGCCCCCTTGTTCCTGAAAGCCCGAACCCTATTCCAGTCCGGCGATATGGCAAGCGCCCTCCAAGTCCAGCGGGAGATCAACTACTGTGTAGAACAGATGTGCCAGGTAGGTATTTTCAGCGCCGTCAAATACGTCCTCACCCAGCGTGGCATTCCCTGTGGTCCCTGTCGCAAACCCTTCCATCCCTTGACCAAGGAAGAACAGCGGAAGATGGATGAGCTCATCCGGCAGTACGATGCGTACCTAACGCATATTTGATTGTTTTGCCATCTTTGCTTGTTACAGAAAAACCTCAGCAGCAAAAACAGCTGCTGAGGTTTTTCCTTATTCTTGGTGGTTCTCCAAATTTCCGATAAAGTCACTGAAGGACTCCGCCAGGTGCTGCTGCATGATCAATACACCCAAATCCTCGTTACGGCTCAAGAACGCCTGAATGATCATATTATGGGGATTGACCGCGTGATCTCGATTTTCCGCCACCCGAAAAGAGCGCACACGGAAGTTGCGGAAATAGTCCGCCACAATCGCCTGGACCTGGATCAGCAGAGGATTTCCGGTGATTTCCGCAATTTTGGTATGGAACTGCTCGTCCTTCTCTGCCATCAGCCAAGTGTTTTCGATGGCGATGCTTTGCCGGAAACCTTCCTGTATCTCCTGCAGGCTCTGAATCTGCTCCGGCGTTGCCCGCTGGATAGCCAGCCGAACAGAGGCGATCTCAATGGCAACACGGACATCCATATAGTCCTGGACCTGCATCTTAACATTGCCGAAGGGCGTCGATTCCAAAACGCCCAAATCGATTTTGTTTCCTACAAATACGCCTTTGCCCTGGGCCGTTACGACCAGTCCCCTGGACTGCATGGCCTTGTACGCCTCCCGCACGCTGGAGCGCCCAACATGGTATGTTTCGCATACCTCCTTCTCACTGGGCATTCGGTCCCCCGGACCCAAATGATTGTCTTCGATATGCAGCAGCAATTTATCTATCAACTGTTCCGCCACCGACGCTCTCTTTTCAGCCATATCTCACACTGCCTTCATTGTTTGTTCATAAAGAGTTTATCAATTTTCGGAAGCAAAGTCAACTCCGTTTGCTGTCATTTGCGGGAAAGTATCTGCTTTTTTTCGACATAATTTTTATCCGCCCAAATAAGCCTTCTTGATTTCCGGACTTTCCAACAATTTCTTGCTCTCGCCGGACATGGCAACATGTCCATTTTCCAGCACATAGGTTCGGTCCGAAATGGACATGGCCATAAATGCGTTCTGTTCCACAATGATGATGGGTGTATGGTTCATTTTATTGATACGCACAATAGCATCGAACATTTCATCCACGATCACTGGGGCCAAGCCCAGGCTGGGCTCATCCAGCATCAGCAGCTTCGGCTCGCTCATAAGTCCCCGGGCGATGGCCAACATTTGCTGCTCACCACCGGACAGGGTACCAGCCTTCTGCTTGGCACGCTCCCGCAGCCGCGGGAAGAGTTCATAGACCTCCTCCAGCTTTTCCTTGTACTGAGCAGCGGTGTATTTCTTGGAAAAAGCTCCCATTTCCAAATTTTCCACCACCGGCATATCCGGGAAGACCTCCCGGCCTTCCGGCACATAGACAATGCCATCGTAGATGGTCCTATGAGGCTTCTGGTTGGAAATGACCTTGCCGTTATAAGTGATCTTACCGGCTTTTACCTTGTTCAGGCCCACAATAGACTTCATAGTGGTGGTTTTACCTGCACCATTGGAGCCGATGACAGAGACAATTTCGTGCTCTCCCACTTCCAGGGATACACCGAACAAGGCCTGCACCTTTCCGTAAAAGACCTCTATATTCTCGACCGTGAGCATTTACTTTGCCCCCTTTCCATCCTTGCGGTACTGGTCACCCAAATAGGCCTGGATAACCTCGTCATTGTTCTGGATTTCCCCGGGTGTACCCTCTGCGATCTTTTTGCCGAAATTCAGAACTGTGATGTCCGTACTGATATTCATGACCACATCCATGTTGTGTTCAATGAGGAAGATATCGATCCCGGCATCAAAGAGCCGCAGGATGATATCCACAAATTCCTTCCGCTCCGCCGGGATCAAGCCGGCAGCCGGCTCGTCCAGGAGCAGCAGCTTGGGATTGGTCATCAAGGCCCGGCCCAGTTCCGTCATTTTCTGGCGGCCATAGGACAGGTTCTTCACGTTGGCATTGCGGATATCTGCAATGCCGATCCACTCCATGACCTCCTCCGCCCGCTCGTGAAGGATTTTCTCGTCCTGGTTGGCTCCAGGAATATTCCACAAGGAATTCCAGAAACCCACCTTTGCCATCTGGTGTCCGCCCACCATCAGGTTTTCCTCTACTGTCATAGAGCCAAAGAGCTTCAGATTCTGGAACGTCCGGCCGATGCCCAGCCGTGCCCGCTCATAAACCTTCAGCTGATCCATACAACCGCCGTAGAAGCTGATGGTTCCTTCGGTCTGGGGATATACGCCCATGATCATATTAATGGTGGTGGTCTTTCCCGCGCCGTTAGGGCCGATCAGTGCATGGATCGCCCGTTTTTTCATCTCAAAGGATACGTCGCTGACCGCAGTCAGGCCGGAAAAACGCTTGGTCACGTGTTCCAGCTTCAGCGCAATATTCTGGTCGTTAGTCGTCATGGTGTGCGGCCTCCTTCTTTGCCAGGAGCTTTTTCACGCCTCTGGCCACGGGTCCATTGTGCTCAAACAGGGACACTACGCCATAGGGCAGGAAGATAGCGAATAGCAGGGTGATGATACCAAATACCAGCCAGTAATAGCTTTTCAGGAACCGCAGCAGCTCCGGCAGCACCGTAATGGTGGTGGCACCGATGATGCATCCGGGAACGCTTCCAATACCGCCGAACATCATCATCAGCAGGTAGTTTGCGGAAAGATCCTGCGTAAACTGGGATGGATTCACATAGCCTACCAGGAAAGCGTACAGGCAGCCGCCGATGCAACCGTAGATAGCCGCCAGAGTAAATGCTTGGATTTTGATAGAAGCAATGTTCACTCCGCTGGCTTCCACAGCCTCTACGTTATCCCGGACAGCTTTGAATACCCGGCCCCACTTGGAGTGTACCACCCGCCAGGCGGTAAAGGTCAGCAGAATTACCAGCACCAGGTAGAACCAGATCACCATCCTGGTAGATGTCAGCTTCAGTCCGAACAGGTTCATAGGCGGGATGTCCTTAATGCCGTTGGTACCATTCGTCAGGTCCACCAGGTTGGCAATGAGCAGCCGGATGACCTCACTAAAGCCGATGGTAGTCAGGGACAGGTAAACGCCCTTCAGCCGCAGACTGGGATATCCCAGTGCCAAGCCGATGATCAGGCCAAAGGCAATAGCCACCAACAGCGTCAGCAAAGAGGGCACGCCTACCTTCACCCGCAGCAGCACAGAGCCGTAAGCGCCCAGGGCCATAATACCCGCAGTGCCCAGATTCATCTGTCCTGTCAGTCCAGTGATAAAATTCAGGCCCAATACAACAATGATATTCACAAGGGCTTCGCCCAGGATCAACTGGTGGTACGTGTTGCTGTCCACCAGAGGAAAAATGGCAACCGCCGCGACCAGCAGCGCCAACAGAACGAAAACCGTAATTTTCTTTTTGGTAACAGTAGCTTTTTTCATCATTCCGCCCTCACTTTTTCTTTCCGAGGATCCCCTGAGGCCGGACCAGCATAAAGACGATCATCAGCACGAAGGAGATGCAGTCTTTATACAGCGGCGGGATCACGAGGGTACTGATATTCTCCACAACACCAATGACGATGCCGCCGATGATAGCACCAGGGAAGGAGCCAAAGCCGCCAACCACGCCGGCAGCAAAGCCCTTCAGGCCGATCATAGAGGACATGGTCAGGCTGACGGAGAACAGAGACACCACCAGCATACCGATGCAGGAGCAGATCACCGCGCTGAGCGCAATGGTAAAGTTGATGTTGCTGGTGACGTTGATGCCCATTAGAGTAGAAGCTGTCTTGTTCTGCTGTACGCAGCGCATAGCTTTTCCCGTTTTGGTATGGTAGAAGAAAACCTGCAGCGCTGCCACAATGATAATAGAAACAACAATAATAATCACATTGGCTCTGGTGATGACTACATGCCCCAGCTTATAGGTACCCTTCAGATAGCCTGGAATGTTGAACGCGGTAGCGCCCCAAACCAGCCGAGCAATCTCTTTAAAAATGCGCCCCATAATGACGGTGCCAATGACCGCAAAAATGGGAGAGGACATATTTCGCAGGGGGTTAAAGATTCCCTTGGCGATCAATACGCCCAACAGGAACATAGTGACAATGGTCGCCAGAGTGGCAACCAGATAGCTGCACCCCATTCCCAGGACAAACTGTCCGGCAAATACATACGCGCCCATCATGATGAGCTTATCATGGCTGAAATTCAGCAGTCCAGTGGAATTAAAAATCAGAGTGTATTCAATGGAAACGAGTGCGTAGATAAAGCCCAACGCAATGCCGCTGACGATCAACTGTGTAACAATTTTAAGTGTCATTTGATTCACCTTTCCCCAGGTTTTTCCGAACCCATCGCGTCAGACGGCCGCAGCTTCCTCCGGTTCGGAACAGAGTATTGTTCAATTATTTCGGGGAGAACGCCCGATGGGCATTCCCCCCGACGAAAGGGGGTATCTGTTAAAATCAGTTAGAATCCATAGAGACCGTGCTGACCACAGAGGGCTTCAGGTCGTGGATCTGGGTAATGACCAGGCTGTGGATCATGTTGCCGTGAGCTCCGTAGGTCATGGTGCCAGTGGGAGCAGGCAGATCCTTGATCTGGGTCAGAGCATCGTTCACCGCTTCATGATCGGTAGAACCGGCGATCTCGATGGCTGCGGCCAGCGCCTTGACCGCGCCGTAATAAGCGGAAGCGTAAAGCTCGGGATCAATGCCATACTTGGCGTTGAAAGCCTCTACAAAGGTTTTTACAACAGGGTCATCATTGGCAGGAACAAAGTCAGTAGCAGAGTACCAGCCTTCTACATACTCAGGCTCCATCTGATCCAGCACCTGCTGCATCACAACACCAGCGGAGGTAATAAAGGGAATGTCCAGCCCCAATTCATAGGCCTGACGGGCTGTTACCACATCCTCAGCATCATCAGTCCACAGGATTACAGCATCTACACCCGCAGCCTGCAGATTCATCAGCTGAGTGGTCATATCTGTATCGCCGGAGTTGTGGGCAACCTCCACATACTCAACGCCCAGCTCCTGGAGGGTGGCAACTACCACGTCCCGGCCGCCGGTACCGAAGTCATTGTTGTTGTAATCAACACCAACCTTCTTGGCACCCAGGTTTTCAACGGCAAACTTAGCGGCAATGGCACCACAGATTGAATCGGAGGGACGGATGCGGTGGAAATACTTGTTGTCCATCTCGTTTTCCAGCTTGACGCCGGTACCGCCGGAAAAGAAAGGCATACCAGCTTCGGCATACAAGGACTGAACCGCCAGGGTATTGCCAGTGGTGTGGGGGCCGATGACCGCCACAACGTCTTCATTCAGAAGCTTGGTGACCACATTCACGGCGGTGGTGGCATCGTTGCCGTCATCCTCATAGATGTAGGTCAGCTTCTTGCCCAAAACGCCACCGGCGGCATTGATCTCTTCCACCGCCAGGTCAACGCCCTGGAGGGTGCGCTCACCGGCCAGGGGGAAGTTGCCGGTAACGGCAGTGCTGAGGCCGAATACGATCTCGCCGTCGAACGCACTGTCATCTACTTTGTTTTCAGCGGCAGTCGTATCGGCAGCCTTCGGAGCACCCGTGGTTGCCGAGGTGTTGTTGGATGCACAGGCTGTTACGGAAAGGACCATAACCAGTGCCAGGAGCAATGCGGTTAGCTTTTTCATATTTGGACCTCCATACTTTATATATTTGTGGGCGGGACCTGCCGCCCTTGGCGGGTCCCGAAAGGGAAGAAGATTCTAGCTTACAGCTTGCCGACCTCTTTGAGGACCTGCTTC
Organism: uncultured Eubacteriales bacterium; assembly: GCA_900547405.1. GTDB lineage: Bacteria > Bacillota > Clostridia > Oscillospirales > Oscillospiraceae > Faecousia. Next base: position 16,252 of record URGL01000024.1, on the reverse strand, counting down.
AAAACAGCCATCTCCTCATCGGTGATGGGTGCCAAAGGACTGCGGGCGGGGCCTACAGGAATGCCGGTGACCAGCTCAATAGCGGGGCGCATAATGGAGTTGGGCAGGATCCGGCCATTCTGACCGCAGCTCTTGCAGAAGCGGTACAGAGGAACGAACAGTTCCCGAGCCTTCTCGTTGTCGCCCTTTTCAAATGCCTCGAAGATAGCGCGAATCTCATGGCCGAAGATATGCGCGCCGCCGGAGACGATGCCCATAGCGCCCTGAACAATGGTGGGCAGCAGCATCACGTCATCGCCGTTGAACACAACGAATTCCGGGTCGGTCTTTTCGGTGGCCAGGAAGTAATCGGTGACCTGGGTGGGGTTGATTCCGGCCTCATCCTTGATGCCGATGATATTCTTGATCTTAGCCAGTTCACCAGCCACAGCAGGATCCAGGTTAATGCCCACAAAAATGGGGATGTTGTACAGCAGGATATTGCAGGAAGTGCTCTCGGCCACAGCCTTATAGTGGTTGTAAACGCCATCCATGGTAGGCTTGTTGTAGAAGGGGCACACCACCATGCAAAGGTCGATACCCAGTTTCTCTGCTTCCTTGGTCAGGGCGATGGTCTCCTTGGTGGAGGCGCAGCCGGTGCCAGCGATAACAGGCTTGCGGCCGGCAGCAGTCTCTACAGCAACTTTCATCAACTTGACACGCTCGTCGAAGGTGAGCAGAGAAGCTTCGCCGGTGGTGCCGGTGACAATCAAGGAATCACACAGGTCATTCTTGATCAGGTAGTTGATCAGGTCCGCGTACACATCGTAGCGGATCTCCTCGTTCTCATCGTAGGGGGTAACGAGGGGCAGCAGGATCTTGCCATACTTTGCGGTAAACTCTTTCCGTGTCATGCTGAATTCTCCTTTTTGTATCAAATATAATTTCTTGAATGTATCAGGCATTTATCAGATGTCTGATGAATTCAGCTTACTCCCGCAGGTTGGATTTGTCAATCTCTTTTTTGTGTTCTCTTCAAAGTTTGTCGTATGTCTCCAAACCGCCACGCACATTTTTATGTGTATTGCACAATTGCATCTTTGTATTAAGTTTTTCTAAATGCAGAATGCTCAATTATTTTTGATCTCTTTCAATTTTTATCGAAAATCATATTGACATTTTTGAAAGAGCATCGTATAGTATGGATGTCCGATACTTGTCTTATTTGATCTAAAGTCTCATTTCTTATCAGACAAGTTAAAAGCAAAAAACAAGCACTTATGGAGGATAGGATATTATGGCACTCGATCGAGCATTCAAATTTGGCGCTGGCCGCTACATCCAGCAACCCGACGCCCTCTCCATTGCCGGAGAGGAGATTGCCGCCTTCGGCAAGAAGATTTGGCTTGTCGGCGGCCCCACCGCCCTGTCCCTGACCCAGGAAAAATTGGAAGTTTCTCTGAAGAAGGCCGGACTCGAGTATGAATTCTGTGAGTACGGCGGCTACAACACCATGGAAAAGTGTGAGGAATTCGGCACTTACTGCCGCGAGAACCACTTCGATGTGGTCGTCGGTGTCGGTGGCGGCAAAATCATGGATCTATGCAAAGGCGTCGCCCACCAGGCCGGGCTGCCTGTCGTCACCATTCCCACTCAGGCCGCTACCTGTGCCGCCTATACACCCATGAGTGTGCTCTATCGGGAGAACGGCGCTGCCTTTGGCACCGTTGGCGGCAACTACTACCATCTGTACGAGGTGAGTCTGCTGATCATAGACGAGACCATCATGATCCATCAGCCGCCCCGCTATGTGGCCTCCGGTATGCTGGATGTCATGGCCAAATTCATCGAGATTCAGAATGGGCATCCGGATATCCAGTTTAACACCTTCAACGTAGAGCTATACACCGCATATGTACTGGCGAAATACATATATGGCGTACTGGAATCCACCGCCCTGAAGGTTTACTCCGATGTGGAGAACCACATCCTCAGCAAAGAGGTCCACGATTTCCTGTTCATCAATTTTGCCGTCACCGGTATGATCAGCGGCATCTCCAAGGCCCTGGGTCAAACCGCTCTGGCTCATGAAATGTACTATGTGGTCCGTATGAATTACACCCAAGAGGCCAAAGAGTTCCTACACGGCGAAATTGTCGGAGCCTGCCTGATCATGCAGCTGGTCTATAACCGTCAGGCTGACCAAGTTCCCGCCTTTAAGAAATTCATGAGGACCATGCACATGCCCACCACCCTCCACGAAATGGGCATTCCCGAAACCGAAGAGAACAAGCAGCAGATCTATAATTATCTGAAGGACACCATCTTTGTAGAGGATACTCCCGAAAATAAGCAGACCCTTTGGAATAGCGTCCTTGCCATCTGCGAGTGATCCTCTATGGATATTTATGACCAGCTTCTTCAAGGTGTACCCATTCCTGCCCTTTGGCCGGTCGGCTTCGATATTCCCCGGGGAGAAATCTCCCCGGAGGATATCCCGGGGTTGATCCATCTGCTCTTTGCTTCCCACCCGGAAGCAGACAAACTGCGAGGGGCTTCTGTTGCTGTTACTGCAGGCAGTCGGGAAATCAGTTCCATTTCTCTGATCCTTCGCTGTGTAGTCGCAGAACTGCGTCAACGTGGAGCTTCTCCCTTCCTCATCCCCGCCATGGGCAGCCACGGCGGGGCAACCGCCCAGGGGCAGCGAAAGGTCCTGGAACATTATGGTATTACAGAAGCGTCTATAGGGTGTCCCATTCGATCCACCATGGAGACCATCATTTTGACTACCACCTCCGACGGACTTCCCGTCCATCTGGATAAGTATGCCTATGAAGCAGACTGCATCTTTCCCATAGGCCGGGTCAAACCCCATACGGATTTCCACGGAAAATACGAAAGCGGCCTGGTCAAAATGCTGGCCATCGGCTGTGGGAAACAGGCCGGTGCTCACGCCTGCCATTCTATGGGCATGGCAAATATGTCTGAAAGCATTCTCGCCTGCGCCAAAATCATTCTCGCACGCAAGACAGTTCCCTTTGGTCTGGCGATCCTGGAGGATGCCGCCCACGGCACCTTTGATCTGGAACTGATCCCCGGAAAGGACATCCTCGTCAGAGAGGCCTCTCTTTTGGAAACAGCCCGCTCCTTGGTCCCCCGAATTCCCTTTGACAAAGTGGACGTGCTTGTTTTGGAAGAAATTGGCAAAAATATCTCCGGTCCCGGCATGGATCCCAATGTGACCGGCGTCTCTGCCGCTCTTGGTGTATCCGCTCCTTATATCGACCACATTGCCGTTCTGGGGCTATCGGAACAGACAGACCACAATGCCGCCGGGCTGGGCCTGGCAGATGTTACTACCAAGCAGGTATTCGACAGCATCGATTTTGAAAAAACCTACCCAAACTGCATGACAAGCCATGACCTTCACGGCATAAAAATCCCCGCTGTTATGCCCAGCGACCGGAATGCAGTCCGGTTGGCCATCGATGCCGCCCCGATCAAAGACAAAGTAGGCTGCCGACTGGTATGGATGGAAAATACGCTCCATCCGGACCGTTTTCTAGTATCGGAATCCCTGGTACCGGAAGTCCGGCGTCACCCGAAGCTCCGGCTGCTGGGGCAGGGTGCTGTGCCGCTCTTCGACAGCCAAGGTGCGCTGACATTACGCCCATCCCAGAGACTTTATACCGCCGGAGGTTAATCTCATGGAACTGCTATGGCAATTTTTAGTCATCCTACTCATTTCATTGATGGGAGAACTGCTGCACTTTCTCATTCCACTGCCCATCCCCGCCAGCATCTACGGGCTGGTTTTGATGCTTGTTGCCCTGTGCACCAATCTTGTAAAGGTCAGGCAGGTGCGCAAGGTCTCCGGCTTTCTGCTGGACATCATGTCTATCATGTTTGTCCCTCCCGCCGTGGGACTTATCGTCCGCTGGGCGGATATCCGCCAGCTGCTGTTCCCCGTAGTGCTGGCTGCTACCCTGGGCACCATGCTGACCATGACCGCCGCTGGTCTTGTTACCCAAGCGCTGATTCACAGGAAGGAGAAGTGATAGAAATGGCGGAATTTCTCGAAGGCTCTTCTTATTTCGGTATAGCCCTGACCATCGCCTTGTTTGGCGGTGCCACACTACTGAAAAAGAAATTCAAGCTTGCCATTCTCAACCCCATTCTCCTCAGCAGTGCCGTGATCATCGCTTTGTTGACGGTTTTCCGCATAGATTACGCCGCCTATGACAAAAGCGCCTCCTATATTTCCTACTTACTGACTCCGGCCACCATCTGTCTGGCTATCCCCCTGTATGAGAATCTAACCATCCTCAAGCGCAACGCCTTGGCGATTCTCTCCGGCATTTTGGCAGGTATTTTCTCCAACATAATCGTCATTAGCGTGATTGCACTGATCTTTCAACTGGATCATCAGCAACTGGTCACCTTGCTTCCCAAGTCCATCACCACAGCCATTGGCATGGGTGTTTCTGAAGAACTCGGTGGGATCGTATCCATTACCATTGCTACGATTATTCTCACCGGCGTTTTCGCCAACATCAGTGCGGACCTCGTATTTCGACTTTTCCGCATCGAAGAGCCGGTAGCCCGCGGCATCGCCCTGGGCACTTCCGGCCACGCCGTAGGTACCGCAAAAGCCGCAGAACTGGGTGAAACAGAAGGTGCCATGTCTGGCCTTGCCATTGCCACGGCCGGACTCCTCAGTGTACTGTTGATTACCGTTACCGCAGAGTTGCTTCCAATCCTATAGCTATACAAATCGCCCCAGCAGCCGGTTTTCACCGGCTGCTGGGGCAATTATATTCTCTGTTTACTTCACCAGCAGTTCCGCGATCTGGATGGCGTTGGTGGCGGCGCCTTTTCTGACCTGGTCGCCGCAGCACCACAGGCATAGGCCGTTGTCATCGGTCAGGTCCGGGCGGATGCGGCCTACGAAGACGATATCCTGGTCGGAAGTGTCCAGGGGCATGGGGTACTCCTTCCTGGCCAGGTCGTCCACCAGCTTACAGCCCGGGGCCTTGGCAATGGCTTCCTGGGCCTCCTTGACGGAGATATGCTTATCAAAGTGGAGGCTGACGGAGATGGAGTGGCTGCGGACCACGGGGACACGGACGCAGGTGCAGCTGACCTTCAGCTCCGGCAGGTGCATGATCTTCCGGCCCTCGTTCTGCATCTTCATTTCCTCGCTGGTGTAGCCCTCGAACTGCTCGCCGCCGATCTGGGGGATCAGATTGAAGGCGATCTGGTGGGAGAAAACCTTGGGTTCATAGGTCTTGCCCTCCCGCATGGCATCCACCTCGGCCATGAGCTCAATGGGGCCGCCGGCACCGGCACCGGACACTGCCTGGTAAGTAGAGGCGGTCATGGTGCGGATGGGAGACAGGGCATTCAGCGCGTTGACGGCGGTGACGGTAATAATGGTGGAGCAGTTGGGATTGCTGATGATCCCATGGTGGTCCTTCACATCCTCGGGGTTGATCTCAGGCACGATCAGGGGCACCTTGGGGTCCAGGCGGAAGGCGGAGGAATTGTCCACAAACACGGCTCCGGCCTTTACGATGGCAGGGGCAAACCGCTTGGCGATGTCATTTTCGGCGGCACCCAGCACAATGTCCACGCCCTCAAAGGCCTCGTCCCGGGCCTCCTCGATGGTCACGTCCTCCCCCCGGAATTTCAGGGTCTTTCCGGCGCTTCTGGCACTGGCCAGGGGCTTCAGCTTGCCCACAGGGAAGTTCCGCTCCTGCAGGATCTTGATCATTTCCTGTCCCACAGCGCCGGTAGCGCCCAGGACGGCAACGGTATACTGTTTCATTGCAATATTCCTCCTTATTTCACAAAGCTGTTATACAGCACCTTAATGGCGCTGTCAAAATCCCGGTTGTCTACGCCGAAGATAATGTTCAGTTCGTCGGGGCCCTGGTTGATCATGCGGATGTTGATCCCCGCCTGGCCCAGGGTGGCGAAGATCTGGCCGGAAATACCGGGACGGAACGCCATCTTCCGGCCTACGGCGGCAACCACAGCGATCTGATCGTAGACCACCATATTGTCCGGCTCCACTTCCTTTTGAATTTCTCCCAGGATGGTATACAGGCTGGAGGCTACGGCTTCGGTGGGCATGACCACGGACACGTTGTCGATGCCGTTTGGCACATAGTCCACACTGATATTATGCCGCTCCAGCACCGTCAGAACCTTCCGCAGCACGCCCACCTGGCTGCTCATGCCCCGCTTGGTCAGCGCGATGATGGAGAAGTCCTTCTTGCCGGTGATGCCGGTGATAAATCGGTGGGGATCCGAGTCCCCATCGAACCGCTCCCGGATCATGGTGCCCGGATCCTGGGGGGCATTGGTATTGCGGATGTTCAGAGGGATGTTCTTCTCCCGGACAGGGAAGATGGTTCCCTCGTGGAGGACCTGAGCGCCGCTGTAGCTCAGCTCCCGCAATTCGTCGTAGGTGACCTCCGGGATGGTCTGGGGATTGTCCACGATCCGGGGGTCCGCCATCAGGATGCCGGACACGTCGGTCCAGTTCTCGTAGACATCGGCATCCAGAGCCGCCGCTGCCAGTGCGCCGGTGATGTCGCTGCCCCCCCGGGTGAAGGTCTTGATCTTCCCGTCAGGGAGCTGGCCGTAGAAGCCGGGGATCACCACGCCGGGGCCGCTCACCAGGATCCGCAGGGCCTCATAGCTGCTCTCCTGGTCCACGGTACCGTCGAAGCGGAAATGGATCCAGTCCGCCGCGTCGATGAACTGGAAGCCCAGGAAGTCCGCCATGAGCCTGGCGGAGAAATACTCGCCCCGGGAGGCCAGCTCATCCTGGGTGATGGCCTTCTTGTCCAGCTTGGCCTTCAAGGCCGCAAACTCCGGCTCCAGGTCGATGGTAAGGCCCAGGTCACGGATGATCTCCCGGTACCGGGAGGTGATCATCTCGAAGACGCCGGAGCAGTCCACACCGTACTGGGTGTGGGCGAAGCACAGATATAGCAGGTCCGTGATCTTGTGGTCCTGCTTGTTCCGCTTGCCGGCAGCGGAGACGATGACCACCCGCCGCTCCGGATCCGCCAGCAGTATATCCCGGACCTTTCGGTACTGGCCCGCGTCCGCCATGGAGGAGCCGCCGAATTTGACTACTTTCATATGATATCCTTCTTTCTTAGACAAAAGCCGCGATGAACGCTTCCTCATGCTCCTTCAGCCACCGGTGCATCTCTTCCACGCTGACCTCTTCCGTGACGACAGCAGCGCCCCAGTGGGCCCTCCTGTGCTCTTTCAGCCAGGCATCCTCGGTGCCCCGGACGTAATAGCGCATCTTTACGCTGTTGTCCACGGGAACCTTCCGGCCGTAGCCCCGGTAGAAGCCCTTGCCCAGGGTGAAATCCACGCAGTCCTGGACCACATTGTAGGCCGTGGGATACCGACCGGCCCCCTGGCCAAAGAAGCTCTGGCGGCCGGACACATTCCCCTCCAGGGTAATGAGATTGTAGTTGGCAGGCACCGCCGCCTCCGGCTGGCCCAGAGGATACAGTGTGGGCTGAACGAAGGCGCAGTAGCTGCCGCCGCAGCAATCCGCCGTGGACACCAGCTTGCATTGCAGGCCGTTGGCGCTGAAATTGGCCACATCCTCAGCCTTGATCCGGGAGATACCGGCGGCGGGGATATGGGAAGTATCCAGGCTGACGCCGAAGCCAATGTTGGCGGAGACGATGAGCTTGTGCCAGGTGTCGATGCCCTCCACATCCGTGGTGGGGTCCGCCTCGGCATAGCCCAGGGCCTGGGCCTGCTTCAGCGCCTCGCTGTAGCCAAGGCCAAGCCGGGTCATGGAGTCCAGAATATAGTTGCAGGTGCCGTTCATAATGCCGCCTACATGGTGGATCTTCTCGATCCGGCCCGCCCGCTCCAGCTCTGAAAGCCAGCCGATGCCGCCGCCTACAGAGGCGGTGCACCGCAGCAGGACGCCCCGCTCCTGGGCCAGAGGGATCAGGTCGTCATAGTAAGTCGCAATGAGGGCCTTGTTGGCGGTAGCCACATTCTTTCCTGCCAGAATGGCGGAGCGGACATACTCGTAAGCCGGATGCAGTCCGCCAATGGCTTCCACCACAGTGTCGATGGTCTCATCCTCCAGGATGTTTGCAAAGTCGTGGGTCACCACGGCGTCGGACAGCTCCAGGTCCCGGCGGCACAGGACCTTGGAAACGGTCATATCTTCCCGGGAGGATATGATCTCGTAGACCCCCTTGCCCACGGTACCGAAGCCCAGTAGTCCAATTCGCATAATTTTCTCTCCATTCCTGCAAATTCTTTCAGCGTGTATCTCTGGGAAAAACACTTGCTTTTTTGTATTAGTCAGTATATCATATACCTACGAAAAATGCAATTGCAAGGAAATGCAATGCTTTCCCTTGGTTTTCCATTTCTTTTGTGCAAATATACAGGAGGTTTTGCTATGGATTACATTTCTACCCGGGGAATGTCCCCCGCCGTTGACAGCGCTCAGGCAGTTCTCAACGGTCTTGCGCCGGATGGCGGCCTTTATGTGCCGAAGTTCATTCCTGCCTTTGACTGGCAGGGGTGCTTGCAAAAGAGCAGCCAGGGCATGTCCGAGATGATCCTCTCTGCCCTGCTGCCGGACATTCCGGATATGGGCGAACTGGTCAAGAAGGCCTACACCGGCAAATTCGAGACCGAAGACCTGACTCCCTCTGTGGCTGTGGGGAATATGACGGTCTGCGAGCTCTTCCGGGGCCCCACTTCCGCCTTTAAGGATGTGGCTCTGAGCATGCTGCCCCAGCTTCTCACCGCCGCCAAGAAGGAAAAGGGCATTCAGGAGGAGATCCGTATCCTCACCGCCACCTCCGGTGATACCGGCAAGGCGGCTCTGGTAGGCTTCCAGGATGTGCCTGGGGTCAGCATCTGTGTATTCTACCCCCAGGGCGGCGTCTCTCAGGTCCAGCGGGCCCAGATGGTGACCCAGGAGGGCCGGAATGTCTCCGTCTGCGCCGTGGAGGGGAACTTCGACGATGCCCAGACCGGGGTGAAGAACATTTTCCACGATACCCAAGGAAAGCCCCTTCCCTTCCGGCTGTCCTCCGCCAACTCCATCAACATCGGCCGTCTGGCCCCCCAGATCATGTACTATTTCCGGGCCTACCGGGATCTGCTGGACCGGAAAGCCATTGCCCTGGGCGACAAGGTGGATTTCAGCGTTCCCACCGGCAACTTTGGGGACATTCTGGCCGGATATCTGGCCAAGAAGCTGGGTCTGCCCCTGGGTCGGCTCTACTGCGCCTCCAACGCCAACAACGTGCTGACGGACTTCATCACCACCGGCACCTATGACCGCCGCCGTCCCCTGCTGAAAACTACCTCTCCCTCTATGGACATCCTGGTGTCCTCCAATTTGGAGCGGCTGCTGTATCTGCTCTCCGGGGACACCGCCCTGGTGGCCGGACTGATGAAGGACCTGAACGAGAAGGGCTATTATACGGTTCCCGAAACCCTCCTTGCCGCTATCCAGAAGGAGTTCGGTGCCGGATTCTGCGATGATGGCGATGCCCAGGCCGTAATCGGCCGGGTCTACCGGGACTATGGCTACCTGATGGATCCCCACACCGCCTCCGGCTGGTTCGTTGCGGAGCAGAACAGGGGAGAAAATCAGATGGTGGTCCTCTCCACCGCCTCCCCCTACAAGTTCTCCACCACCGTGCTTAATGCCATCGGCGGAGACACCCAGGGTACGGAGTACGAACGCATGGAGCGGCTGCACACCCTGACCGGCGTCCCCATCCCCAAGAATCTGGCCTCCCTGCGGGGCAAGCCTGAGCTCCATACCGACGTGATCCCCAAGGAAAAAATGCTGGAGTACGTACTGAACAGATAAAGGAGAACGAGCATGAACAAAGTAACCGTCCGGGTCCCTGCCACCACAGCCAACCTAGGCCCCGGCTTCGATGCCTTCGGCTGCGCCCTGAGCCTCTACACCGATGTGACCTTTGAGGAGACCCAGGAGGGGCTGGAGATCACCGGCTGCGACGAGGCCTACTGCGGTCCGGACAACCTGGCCTATACCTCCTATTGCGCTGTGCTGGCCTCTCTCAGTGAAGAGGTCCGGGGGGTCAAGATCCACATTGATGCCCACATCCCCATTTGCAGAGGCCTGGGCTCCTCCGCCGCCCTGCTGGTAGCCGGAGCCATGGGTGCCAATATTTTGCGGGGCAGCAAGCTCTCCACCCAGGGCCTGCTGAACATCACCAACGCCATGGAGGGCCACCCGGACAACCTGGCCCCCGCCTTCTACGGCGGCCTCACCGCCTCTATGGTGGACAACGGTCTGCCCGTCACCGTCAGTTTCCCCCTCCACCCCGGCTGGGAATTCCTGGCCCTGGTGCCGGATTTTGACCTGCCGACAAGCCTGGCCCGTTCCGTCCTGCCGGAGCAGGTAAGCCGGGGCGATGCCATCTACAACATCTCCCACGGTGCCATGGTGCTGAAGGCTCTGGAGCTGGGAGACGAGAAGCTTCTGCGCAACGCTATGCAGGACCGGCTCCATCAGAAATATCGGAAAAAGCTGATCCCGGACTACGAAAAAATTGAAGCCCTGATCCGCACCACCGGCGCGGCCTTCTGCCTCAGCGGCGCCGGCCCCACGCTCCTGTGCCTGACCCGTAACCCTGGGCTGGAGGAAAAGCTTGCGGAAAAGCTGCCGAAGCTCACGGAACACCATTGGCAGATCCTGCCCCTCCATGTAGAATTTCAAGGGGCACATGCGCTGTAAACCATACGCCCGGCCTTTTTCGTCAAGAGGCCGGGCGTATTCATATGCTTCTCCTGCTCCGCATACCTTAGGGGCAGGAGGGGATCATCATGGGGATCGGGAAACGGGACACGGCCATATTCCTAGCGGCCATCGCCCTGACGGTATTGGGAGTCGTCCGGGTATTTTACGAAAGCGCAGTACCCACCGCCGCCTGGGGGCTCAGCTTCCGCCAGGAGGGCACAGCCCCGGTTGGCAACGCCGGGACGGAGCAGCTGCGGCAATATGATGCCGCCTACATCGGGGACACCCGGGAAAAGGTGCTGTACCTGACCTTTGACGCCGGATACGAGAACGGGTCCACGGAAAAGATCCTGGACACCTTGAAAGCCCACAAGGTTCCCGCTGCCTTTTTCCTGGTGGGCAGCTACATCCAGCGGAACCGGGACCTGGTCCGCCGGATGGTGGAGGATGGCCACATTGTAGGCAATCACACCATGCACCACTACGATATGTCGAAGCTCTCGGACAAGGAGACCTTTTCCAAAGAGCTGACAGACCTGGAGGCCCTTTTCAAGGAAACCACCGGCAAGGACCTGCCCAAGTTCTACCGTCCGCCCCAGGGGATATACAGTCAGGAAAACCTGAAAATGGCAAAAGAGCTGGGGTATAAAACCGTATTCTGGAGTCTTGCCTATGTGGACTGGAAGAACGACCAGCAACCAACAAAGGAGCAGGCCTTCCAGAAGCTCCTGCCCAGGACCCACCCAGGGGCGGTGATCCTGCTCCACTCCACCTCCCAGACCAACGCGGAGATTTTAGGAGATCTGCTGACCCACTGGGAGCAGGAGGGATACCGGTTTGGGACCCTGGATGAGCTGTTTGGATAGGGTAAACGCCCCTCTTCCGCCCTGCGGGGCCACCTTCCCCCAGGGGAAGGTTGGAGGGCCAGGGACCACCGCCTTTGTGCAAAAACGCCGCCCCGGAGGGCGGCGCTTTTCAATTGGAATTAACCACCGAACACGCTCAGCAGGAAGCCGGCGGCGATGGCGGAGCCGATGACACCGGCCACGTTGGGGCCCATGGCGTGCATCAGCAGGAAGTTGGAGGGGTTGGCCTTCTGGCCTTCCTTATTGGACACACGGGCAGCCATAGGAACGGCAGACACACCGGCGGAGCCAATGAGGGGGTTGACCTTGCCCTTGGTAGCCCAGCACATCACATTGCCGCCCAGCAGACCGCCGGCGGTGGAGATACCGAAGGCCACCACACCCAGGACCACGATCTTCAGGGTCTGGGCAGTCAGGAAGGTGGAGCCCACCATGGTGGAGCCCACGGCGGTGGACAGCAGGATGGTGACGATGTTCATCAGAGCGTTCTGCACGGTGTCGGAAAGACGGTCGGTGCAGCCGGTCTCCTTGAACAGGTTGCCCAGCATCAGGCAGCCGATCAGGGGAGCGGTGTCGGGCAGCAGCAGAGCCACGAACATGGTGACCAGGATGGGGAAGATGACCTTCTCGGTCTTGGACACGTTCCGGGTCTGGACCATCTTGATCTTCCGGCTCTCGGAAGAGGTCAGCAGGTTCATGATGGGGGGCTGGATCAGGGGGATCAGAGCCATGTAGGAGTAGGCGGCCACGGCGATAGCGCCCAGCAGATGGGGAGCCAGCTTGGTGGTCAGGAAGATGGCGGTGGGGCCATCAGCGCCGCCGATGATGCCGATGGAAGCGGCTTCCTTACCGGTAAAGCCCATGCACACGGCACCGAAGAAGGCAACGAATACGCCCAGCTGGGCGGCAGCGCCCAGCAGCAGGCTCTTGGGGTTGGAGATCAGAGGACCGAAGTCGGTCATGGCGCCAACGCCCATGAAGATCAGGCAGGGGTACAGGCTGGTCTTGACACCGATGTAGAAGATGTCCAGCAGGCCGCCGTTACGCATGATCTCGCCGAAGCTGTGGTACACAGGGCTGTCGGGGTTCATGAAGGCATCCCACAGCTCCTGGTGATAGAGGCCCGCGTTGGGCAGGTTGGTCAGCAGGCAGCCGAAGGCAATGCCAACCAGCAGCAGGGGCTCGAACTTTTTGACAATAGCCAGGTACAGCAGCACACAGGCGATGGCCAGCATCACCAGGTTCTGCCAGCCGTTATTGGATACAAAGCCGGTAATAATGGCGGCAAAGCCGGAATTACCCCACAGCTTTCCAAGGATAGCACCAACATTCATTGGGAGCCCTCCTTAACCGATCACGACCAGAGGTGCCCCGGTGTCCACAGTAGCGCCCTTGGCAACCAGAACCTGGGTAACGGTTCCGTCCTTGGGAGCCATGATCTCATTTTCCATCTTCATGGCCTCCAGCACGCACAGGACATCGCCGGACTTCACGGCCTGGCCCTGGGTGACGTTGACCTTCAGAATGTTGCCGGGCATGGGGGCGTTCACGGGCTCACCGGCACCGGTGACCACGGGAGCAGCAGGAGCGGCAGCGGGGGCAGCGGCGGGAGCGGGAGCAGCAGCAGGCGCAGCGGCAGGAGCGGAAGGAGCAATGGCCTCGTACTCGTCCAGCAGGATGGCCTCGCCGGCCTCTACCTCGACCTCGTAAGTACGGCCCTTCAGAGTTACCTTATATTTCATGATTATTTGACCTCCTTGATGGATTTGAAGCGCAGCTCGTTCAGGGGTTTGCCCATCTTGTCGGCCACGATAGCCATGAGCATAGCTGCGGTCTTGGGCTCCACATCATGGAGCTTCAGCTCACCGGCGGAGCCGGGAGCCACAGCCTTGGGAGCGGCGGGTGCGGGAGCGGGAGCAGCGGCCTTGGCGGCAGAGGCGGCAGTGGCAGCCATCTGGGCGTCCTTAGAGGCAAAGTACTTGCCCAGGGCGATGACAACGGCCATCAGCAGGATCAGGCCAAAGAAAACCACAATATAGCCCAGCAGCGCGTAGACGCCGGCCTCGCCGATCGTAATGTCAGAAGTAAGCATCATAGGAAAGGTTCCTCCTTACGCTTCGGTAATGGTATAGGTGACCTTGTTCTCTTCGGCTGCCTTCCGGCCCTCCAGGTACTTCTCGGCCTGGGCGGGGTAGCAGATGTAGCTCATGATGTCCTCTTCGCTCTGAGCCAGGTCGCCCAGGGCAGCCTTGGCGGCGGCGAACTCCTCACCGGTACGCTTGCTGTCTTCCACGCGGCAGTCCTGAGGAGCGGTCATACCGGCCTCGTCCAGGATCCGCTTCTCCAGGTCGGCATCCACAGGAGCGGGGGCAATGCCGTACTCGCCCTTGAAGTAAGCCTTGACTTCCTTGGAGATGTTCTTGTAGCGCTCGCCCACCAGCACATTGGTCACGGCCTGGTTGCCAACCATCTGGGACAGAGGAGTGACCAGGGGAGGATAGCCCATGTCCTTCCGGACGGAGGGGATCTCAGCCAGAGCGGCGTCGAACTTATCCATGGCGTGCATATCGGTCAGGTTGGCGATCATGTTGGACAGCATGCCGCCGGGGACCTTGTAGACCAGGGCCTGGGCATCGGTGCCCATGGACTTGGGGTTGATGCGGCCATTGTCGATGTACTTCTGCTTCACGGGCTTGAAGTAATTGTTGACCTTGTTGATGACTTCCTCATTCAGGCCGGTCTCAATGCCCAGCTCGCTGAGGGCGTAGTAAACGGTCTCGGTAGCGGGCTGGCTGGTGCCGTTGGAGAAGCAGGAGGTAGCGGTGTCGATGATGTCCACACCGGCTTCCACAGCCTTCATAACGGTCATGTAGGCCATGCCGGTGGTGCAGTGGGTATGCAGGACCAGGGGCAGGGTCACACCGGCATCCTTGATGCCCTTGAACAGCTGCTCAGCCTCGTTGGGGCTCATGGTACCGGCCATGTCCTTCAGGCAGATGGTGTCGAAGCCCATGCTCTGCAGCTCCTTGCACATCTCGGCGTACTTGGCGGGAGTGTGAACAGGAGACTGGGTGTAGGAGATGCAGCCGGAAGCCACGGTGTTGGCGGTGGCGTACTTCTTGGTTGCCTCCAGAGCAGTCTTGATGTTGCGGAAATCGTTCAGAGCGTCGAAGATACGCAGAACGTCGATGCCGTTCTTGATGGACAGCTCCACGAACTTCTCCACCACATCATCGTGGTAGTGCTTGTAGCCAAGCAGGTTCTGGCCCCGGAGCAGCATCTGCAGACGGGTGTTGGGCATAGCCTTGCGGAAAGAGCGCAGGCGCTCCCAGGGATCCTCGTTCAGGTAGCGCAGGCAGCTGTCAAAGGTGGCGCCGCCCCAGCACTCGACGGAATAGTACCCGGCCTTATCCATAGTGGACAGAATGCCCTCCATATCGGCAAACGGCATACGGGTAGCCATCAGGGACTGGTTGGCATCACGAAGGACGGTTTCAGTGAATTGGACTTTCTGAGCCATTGGTTTTAACCTCCGTTAAAATGAATATGTCACGGCAAATGGGGAAATCTCTGGGGATAAGTCCATGTCGCTGCGAACCAGCGCGCACGCTGGTGTGGCAGCCCCCCGGATATTCCGGGCGCTTTGAAAAACAGGGGGATTGCCACGGCAGTGTGCGCACTGCCTCGCAATGACACCCGTTTTTATTTATCCCCACAGATTCGCCCCACTGCCGCATTTTCAGATACCTGCAAGGGGAATTTCCCCTTGCAGGTATCGAGAAAACGAACGATACGGCTTAAGCCTTGGGGCCGGCGGCAACCAGGGCCTTGCCAGCTTCATTCCCCTCGTACTTGGCGAAGTTCTTCACGAAGCGGCCAGCCAGATCGGCAGCCTTGGCTTCCCAGTCGGCCACATTGGCGTAGGTGTCTCTGGGATCCAGGATGCCGGAGTCAACGCCGGGCAGCTCGGTGGGCACTTCGAAGCCGAAGACAGGAATGGTCTTGGTGGGGGCGGTCAGGATCGCGCCGGACAGGATGGCGTCGATGATGCCGCGGGTATCCTTAATGGAGATACGCTTGCCGGTGCCGTTCCAGCCGGTGTTGACCAGGTAAGCCTTGGCACCGGAGACCTTCATCTTCTTGACCAGCTCCTCAGCATACTTGGTGGGATGCAGCTCCAGGAAGGCCTGGCCGAAGCAGGCGGAGAAGGTGGGAGTGGGCTCGGTAATGCCCCGCTCGGTACCGGCCAGCTTGGCGGTGAAGCCGGACAGGAAGTAGTACTGGGTCTGCTCCGGGGTCAGGATGGACACGGGAGGCAGAACGCCGAACGCATCGGCGGACAGGAAGATCACGTTCTTGGCAGCGGGAGCCGCGGAAACAGGACGAACGATATTCTTGATGTGGTCGATGGGGTAGGACACACGGGTGTTCTCGGTGACGGACTTATCGGTAAAGTCGATCTTGCCGTCCTTGTCCACGGTGACGTTCTCCAGCAGGGCATCCCGGCGGATGGCGTTGTAGATGTCGGGCTCGGACTCCTTATCCAGGTTGATGACCTTGGCGTAGCAGCCGCCCTCGAAGTTGAAGACGCCGTTGTCGTCCCAGCCGTGCTCGT
>URGL01000023.1 GCA_900547405.1 uncultured Eubacteriales bacterium | reverse complement strand
GCGCTGAACATCGGCTCAAACTCTGTCTCTTCCAGCTCTTCTGCGCCCATTGCCGGACAGCCAAGTGCGAAGGCTTTTTCATTTTTCAGTTCATCAATTGAAGCGCTGCTTACGTCGATGACGTCTGCTTCCTGTCCAGCTGCAGTAATTCCAGAACCAACAGCTTCCGCCATTGCCTGTGTATTTCCCGACTGTGACCAATATACAACACTCACCTTACTCATCCTGTGATGATCTCCTTTCCAATGATCTTTATTTATATCATACCTTATTACTGGGAATTTTCTGTTTGATATACAACATTACACAGCTTTTTTTAACCGATTATTCCCATAATAATGTCTGATAATCTCTTCCATATGAATTCCGGATGCAAGTAGTTGTATCAGCGTCTCTTTCGCAGTCTCATACTGCTCAAAAATGCGTTTTTTGGTTTCCACATCCTGATATACTTTCCAGTAGCCGGAATACAGATATTGTTCACCTGCGTGATCAATAAAACCACGAACATCCTCGATGGGATACCCCAAAAGCAATCCCATCTCATGAGGAAATGTCTGTTCTCTGGTCATATATGAATGATAACGAATCTGAAATGTCCGCAAAATGTATCCAAGCCCAAACTCTTTATATCCTTCTCTTTGAAAAAAATTACGGATATCGGTTCTGTTTATATACTCTTCCAGCAGGTTTCTTCGAAAAAGAAGGAAGGTAATCCAATGAAGATCATCCTGGACGCAATGGGCGGCGATCTGGCCCCCCAGGCTCCCGTGCTGGGGGCCATTGAAGCGGTCAAGACTTTTGGGGCGGAGATCACCCTGGTGGGCCGCAGCGAAGAGATTTTGCAGATCATGCAGGAGCAAGGCTATCAGGATCTGCCCCAGGGAATAGAGATCGCCGGGGCAGAGGACGTGGTGGATATGCACGACGATCCCGGCACGGTGATCCACAAGCGGAAGAATTCCTCTATGATCATCGGCCTCCGGCTGCTGGCCGAGGGCCAGGGGGATGCCTTCATTTCCGCCGGGTCTACGGGAGCGCTTTTAAGCGGCGCAACCCTGATCGTCAAGCGGGTAAAGGGGATCCGGCGGGCGGCCATGGGCCCCGCCATGCCCAATAAGGCCGGGGGCCAGACCCTGATCGTGGACTGCGGCGCCAACGCCGAGTGTACCCCGGAATTTCTGCTGCAGTTCGGTCTGGTGGGCTCTGCCTATGCCCAGAGCAAGCTGGGTGTGGCGGAGCCTAAGGTGGGCCTTCTCAACATCGGCACCGAGGACAGCAAGGGCACCGATTTGCAGTGCCAGGCCTATGGCCTCCTGAAGGATGCCTCCGACAAGGGGCTGCTGAATTTCGTCGGCAACGTGGAGGCCAGGGATGTGCCCCTGGGGGCCGTGGACGTGGTGGTATGCGACGGCTTCTCCGGAAACGTTCTGCTGAAATCCATCGAGGGCACCGCCATGTTTATGGGCAGCCTCATGAAGAAAATGTTTAAAAAGAATGCTTTGTCCAAACTGGGCTACCTTCTGTGCGCCTCCGGCGTGAAAGACATGATGAAGCTGATGGACTACCATGAGATCGGCGGCACCCAGCTGCTGGGTATCAAAAAGCCCGTCATCAAGGCCCACGGCTCCTCCGATGCCCTGGCTTTCCGCAACGCGGTGAAGCAGGCCATGGATGCGGCCGGTCACGACCTGACTCCGGAGCTGGAAAAGAGACTGGCAGAGCTTGCCAAGTATAAGGAGCAGACAGTTCATGATTAAAGATCTGGAAGAAGCCATCGGCTATCACTTTCAAAATATTTCCCTGCTGCAAAACGCCCTGGCCCACTCCTCCTATGCCAACGAGCGGTGGCACAATAGCCTATTGAGCAACGAGCGGCTGGAATTTCTGGGGGACAGCATACTGGGTATGCTGGTGGCGGAGTACCTGTACCGCAGCTTCCCGGACCGGCCGGAAGGAGAGCTGACCCGGATGCGGGCGGATATGGTCTGCGAAAAGACCCTGGCCAAGGTGGCCAACGAGATCCACCTGGGGGAGCATTTGCTCCTGGGCCACGGGGAAGAGCAGGGGGGAGGCCGGACCCGGGACTCTATCCTGGCTGATGCCGTGGAGTCCGTCATCGCCGCCAGCTTCCTGGACGGAGGCATTCAGGCCGCGAAGAAATTCATTCAGACCTTTATCCTGGTAGAGGTCCCTGTGAGCCAGCTCCACAATGTGGACTATAAAACCAAGCTCCAGGAGCTGGTCCAGCAGAAGAAAAATCAGGTGCTGACCTACGAGCTTACTGCCGAATCGGGCCCGGACCACGACAAGCACTTTTCCGTGGCCGTGTCCCTCAACGGCACCGTGGTGGGCCAGGGTGAGGGCACCAGCAAAAAGCGGGCGGAGCAGGAATCCGCCCGGGATGCCATCGGGAAGCTGTTTCCCAAGGCGTAAGAATGCCAAATGCCGCCGTCCGGGTCCGGACGGCGGCATTTTTGGTATTGCTATCTCTTGTTGATATCCATGACGCTGTCCCGCTGGATGAGCTGGGGGGTCAGGTTCACGTGGGAGATGCTGCTGAGCCGGTCGCTCATGAGCTGGGCCAGCAGGTCTACGGCGGTAGAGCCCATGGACAGGGGATTGTAGGTGACAGTGGAAAGGCGCAGGCCATACTGGTTGATGTAGGGGGAGTCATCGAAGCAGAGAATGCTGACGTCTGTGGGCACCCGGAAGCCCTGCTCCCGGAGGGTGTTCACAATGCCGATGGCGATCTGGCAGTCGGCCACGAAAAGGGCGGTGTAGGGCATGCCGTTTTTGATCAGCTCCCGGGCCACCTGGTTGCCCCGCTCCAGGGTGCCGTCCCCGAAGTAGACCTGGTAGCGGTATTCCCCCCGGGGCAGGCACTGCATGGCCTCCTGGAAGCCCTGGATCCGGTCCATCTGGGGGGTGGTGCCCTTGTAGCTGGCAATGTGGGCGATGCGCCGGTGACCCTTTTCGATCAGGTGCATGGCGGCGATGTAGCCGCCCTTGTAGTTGTCGATGCAGACGGTGTGGGTCTCGAAGGAGTGGATATAGCGGTTGACCAGGATGACGGGGGTATTGGTGCGGTACAGGGTGGCGGCCAGAGTGGGGCGCTCTGTGGCGGTGACGAAAATGATGCCCAGGTAATTGTTGGTGTCGGCCATTTCGATCTGGCTTTCCTCCAGGTCCGCGTTGTAGTTGCTGTTGCAGACCACGGGCAGCAGCCCCAGGGCCAGCAGCCGGTCGCTGATGCCCTTGATGACCTGGGAGAAGAAGGCGTTGCTGATGTCGCCGCAGAGGATCAGCACATACTTGGACTTTTTGCGTATATCGCTGGGAAACCAGGCCAGGGGCTGGAGGCCCAGGCTCTCCATGGCTGCCTGAATTTTTGCCAGGGACCTGGGGGAGACGTTGGCGTTCTGGGTGAAGGCCCGGGAAACCGTGGCCCGGGACACCCCGGCCTTTTCCGCAATTGTTTTCTGGTCAACCATAGTGTTTTCTCCTAATTTACTGATTGAGATAGAAATATACTAGCATAATCTGTCATATATGTCAAACGATTTCATAAATCGTGAAATTCTATCCAAACATATGTGAAATCGTGAAATCGTATTGCCTTTCTCTGAAACCCAATATATAATCAATTCATAAATTATTTAAAACCTTTTGCTTATGCCAAGGGGAGGAGAAAGACCCATGAACAACATTCAAAGGATCAAGGATAAGCTGGCCGCCGGGGGCCTGTGCTTCGGTACCCACTGCTCCAACACCGAGCTGGACTTCTATGAGATGTGCGGCCTTCTGGGTTACGACTATGTGTGGATCGACAACGAGCACGCGGGCATGACCCAGCCCATGATCAAAAACGCCATTATCGCCACCAATGCCGGCGGCAGCTGTGCCTTCGTCCGGGTGCCGGATCACCAGATGTGCAATATCAAGCCTGTCATCGAGTGCGGCCCCGACGGTGTTATTTTCCCCATGGTGAATTCCGCGGAGGAAGCCCGGCAGTGCGTGGCCATCTGCACCTACCCGCCTAAGGGGATCCGGGGCTTTGGCCCCCTCCGTGGGCTGGACTACGGCACCAAGCCCCTGGGAGAGTACCTGCAGACCGTAGACGGCCAGCTGCTGAAGCTCATGCAGTGCGAGCACGTGGAGGCTGTGAAGAATCTGGATGAGATCCTGGAGGTGGAGGGTGTAGACGGCATCATCTGCGGCCCCATGGACCTGTCCGCCTCCGTAGGCAAGATGGGCAACTACTTCGACCCGGAGGTCCAGGACCTGATGCAGAGCATCATCGACAAATGCAAGGCTCACGGCAAGCCCTTCGGCCTGTCCATCGGCGTGGATATGAAGCTGGTCAGCTGGTGGATCGGGCAGGGAGCAAGCTTCCTGTCCATGGGCACCCCCCTGGACTATTTCCGGGAAATGAGCAAGGACGTGATCCGACAGGCCCGGGAGCTGGAAGCCAAGAGATAAAAAGGAGGAGACAGAATTGGAGGAAAAAGGAATGTTCTTGGGCAAGATCCTGCCGACGGTGAAAAAAGTCACCGAAACGGTCATCGACTGGCTGTCCGTGGTGCTGCTCAGCGGTATTTTTATCCTGGGTCTGGCACAGGTCATCTGGAGATGGGTCCTGAATAACCCCATCGTCTGGTCAGAGGAGCTGATCCAGCTGACCTATGTGTGGATCTGCTACCTGGGCTGGGCCATTGCCACCCGGAAGGATTCCCACATCCGCATCACCGCCCTGTTGAATATGATGCCCCAGGGAGTCCAGAAGTGGCTCCAGGCCTTCTGCCATGTGCTGGTCATCATCTTCTCGGTTCTGATGATCCGCTACGGCATCAACCTGATCGGCGTAGGTGCCAAGCGCACCGCCGTGTCCATCGCCCTGAACTACGGCATTGTGTATGTGATGGGCCCCATCTGCAACCTGACCATTGTGTTTTACGAGCTGGCGGGCCTCATTGAGTGCTTCACCAAGGGCCCCAGAAATTATAAAGATGTGGGAGGCGAGGCTGAATGAGCGCTATTGCAATTATCCTGATACTGTTTCTGATCCTGCTGTTTACGGGACTGCCCCTGTATGTCAACCTGGGCCTGACATCCTTCCTGTATATGTTCCTCACCGGCACCAACCCCATGGTGGTTGTCCAGCGGATCACCCAGGCCTCTAACTCCTTTACCATGATCGCCGCCCCCTTCTTCATCCTCATGGGCAACCTGATGAACACCGGCGGCGTTACCCGGAAGATGTTCCGCTTCGCCAATGTGATCGTGGGCACCGTCCCCGGCGGCATGGGCCACGCCAACGTGCTGTGCTCCGCCCTGTTCGCCGGTATGAGCGGCACCGCCGTTGCCGATGCCGGCGGCCTGGGCAACATCGAGATCCAGGCTATGCGGGAAGTGGGCTACGATGACGACTTCTCCTGCGCCGTCACCGCCGCCTCCTCTGTGCTGGGCCCCATTATCCCCCCCTCTCTGCCCATGGTCATCATGTGCGTCACCGTAGGTGCGTCTGTGGGCCGCTGCTTCGTAGGCGGCATCATCCCCGGCATTCTCATCGCCATTGCCCTGTGCGCCATGGTAGCCTACTACGCCAGAAAGCGGGGCTACCCCAGAAACCCCCGGCCCACGCTGAAGGTCATCTGGGTGGCCTTTAAGGAAGCCTTTCTGGCCCTGATGGCCCCCGTCATCCTGTTCGTGTCCATCTACACCGGCATCGTCACCACCACCGAGGCCGCCATTGTGGCCGCCGCCTACTCTCTGCTCATTGGCCTGCTGTCCTATAAGGACCTGAAGCTGAAGGACATCCCCAAGGTCATGCTCTCCACCTGCGAGACCACCGGCGTGGTGCTGTCCATCGTCATGACCGCCAATATCTTCGGCTACATCCTATCCGTGGCCCAGATCCCCCAGCAGATCACCGCCTTCCTGTCCCTGATTCAGAATAAGGTGCTGTTCCTGATCCTGGTCAACGTGTTCCTGCTGTTCATCGGCTGCTTCATGGAGGGCACTGCCGCCATCCTGATCCTGGGACCCATTCTGATCCCCGCCATGATGGCTATGGGCTGCACCGAGACCCAGGCCTGCCTGATCATGATCCTGAACCTGATGATCGGCGTGGTCACTCCGCCCATCGGTGTGGTGCTGTATGTGGTGTCCAATGTGTCCAAGGTCTCCGCGGAGCGGGTCATCAAGGCCACGGCCCCCTTCCTGGTGCCGTTGCTGATCGTGCTGATGATCGTCACCTTTGTCCCCGGCGTCACCAACTGGCTGCCCCAGCTGATGTACGGCTAAAAAGCGCAGATACCGGCGAAAAGCCGATACTGGAATAAAACACAAAAAATGGAGGAAGTCAAATGAAGAAATTACTGGCTCTGGTTCTCGCCCTGTGCGCCGCCGTTTCCCTGTGCGCCTGCGGCAGCACCTCTACCCCCGCCGCCACGACGGCAGCCGCCGCTGCCGATGCCCCCGCCGCTACTGAGGCTCCCGCTACGGAAGCCAAAAAGGACGTGAAGGAACTCAAGTGGGGCTCCGTCCATCCCGAGACCCAGGTGGTTACCCAGATGATGATGAAGGCCATCGACGAGATCAACGCCAACGCCGAGGGCATCCATGTGACCGGCTACCCCAACGGTGTGCTGGGCGGCTCCTCCGACCTGGTGGAAGGCGTTCAGGAGGGCATGGTGGACATCATCACCGAG
Source organism: uncultured Eubacteriales bacterium (assembly GCA_900547405.1). Lineage (GTDB taxonomy): Bacteria > Bacillota > Clostridia > Oscillospirales > Oscillospiraceae > Faecousia. The sequence goes on along the minus strand of URGL01000023.1, from coordinate 25,970 downwards.
GGCCCTGCCCAGTTCGCCTCCTGGATCCCCAAGGCCGCTCAGGTAGAGGCTCCCTACCTGTGGCAGAGCGTGGAGCACATGCAGAAGGCTCTGAACGGCGAATACAAGGACACCCTGAATGAGCTGTTCCAGCAGGTGGACGTCCGCATCATGGGCTCCTTCTACTACGGCACCCGTCAGCTGACCACCAACAAGCCCGTCTCCACTCTGGCTGACCTGAAGGGCATGAAGATCCGTGTTCCTCAGAGCGACCTGTACATCAAGATGGTAGAGGCCTGGGGCGCTTCCGCTACCCCCATGAACATCAACGAGCTGTACATGGCCCTGCAGACCGGCACCGTTGACGGCCAGGAGAACCCCCTGACCACCTTCCAGAGCTACAAGTTCTACGAGGTGGTGAAGAACGTGACCCTGACCAACCACATCATTTGCCCCAACATGGTCTTCATGAACGGCGACGTGTGGAACGGCCTGTCCGACCACGACAAGGAAGTGGTCCAGACTGCCATCAACAACGCCATTACCTGGCAGGACGAGCAGATCATCACCGCCGAGAAGTCTCTGGCCTCTGAGCTGGAGGGCCTGGGCGTGACCATCATCACCCCCGATGACACCATCCGGGAGGCCACCGTTCCTTACATCAAGCCCAGCATCGAAGACTGGGACTACATCCAGACTCTGGCCTGATCATAAACCTGAAGCCGGGCGCATACTGCGCCCGGCTTTTCAGAATCATGGAAACATCCGGAATTTCCGCGTAGGGGCGGATGCCCACATCCGCCCGAGACCTGACGGGCGGTCATGGCAGGTTGATACGAACCAGGTGACCGGTCCGTCGTCGAACATCCGGGACGATGTGGGCATCGTCCCCTACGCGTCGGGGGAGCTATCCCCTTTGATTAGAAAAGGAGAGAATTATGAACGCATTTAAAAAGCGCCTGCTGGCCGGGGAGCGGCTGGTAGGGTATGAAGTAGACCTGTGCGATCCCTGCATCTGCGAGATGGTGGGGCAGGCGGGCTTCGACTATATCTGGATCGACACGGAGCACTCTGCCATGGATTACCACATGGTGCTCATGCAGATCATCGCCGCCAAGGCCGGTGGGGCCGCCTCTGTGGTCCGCATTCCCTGGAACGAGCCCTACCTTGCCAAGCGGGTGCTGGAGATGGGCCCCGACGGCATTATTTTCCCCCAGGTCTCCTCTGCGGAAGAGCTGAAGAAGGCCATGGATGCCTGCCTGTATCCGCCTGAGGGAACCCGGGGCTTCGGACCCCGGCGGGCCTGCGGCTACTGCTCTGAGGACCTGTTCCAATACATCGAAGAGGCCCCGGACCGGATGTGCCGCTTCGCCCAGGTGGAGCACGTGGATGCCGTCAACAACCTGGAGGAGATGTTAAAGGTCCCCGGCCTGGACGGCATTATCCTGGGGCCCTGCGATCTGTCCGGCTCCATCGGCCACCTGAATGACATCTTCCACCCGGAGGTCCTGGCCCTGATCGATGCCTGCGTTGCCAAGTGCCGGGGGGCGGGGATGCCCATCGGCATTGCCGTAGGGGCCAACAGCGAGGAGGACGTGCTGTTCTGGCTGAACCGGGGGATCCAGTTCATTTCCGCCGGCAGCGACCTCAGCGCCATCTCCTCTGCCGCCCATGCCCAGAGCGCCATGATGCGCAGGGTGGTAGAGAAGCTGAAATGAGAAAATTTGCCTTTTCTTCTGGTAATATGGGGCCGGATATGTTATAATACAGCCTATATAAAAAGGCTGGAATTTTAGCCATTTCAAACCGGGAGAAAGACAAAAACCAATGGATCATAAGAACAAATACAGAACCCTGCTGGACAATACCTTTTTGCTCAGCCTGGGCACCTTCGGCTCTAAGATACTGACCTTCGTCATGGTCCGGTTCTACACCGGAGTCCTGACCCCTTCGGACTACGGCACGGCGGACCTCATCATGCAGACGGCCAATCTATTGCTGCCGGTGGTCTCCCTGGGCATTACCAACGGCGTGTTTCGCTTCGCCCTGGACCGGAAGGAGCACCGCAAGAGCATCTTCTCCGCCGGGCTCTACACCATCCTGCTGGGCTCTCTGATCCTGCTGGCAGCGGGGCCTCTGCTGTCGAGAAGTGAGGATCTCCACGAATATGTGGAGCTGATCTGCGCCTACACCCTGGCCTCCTGCCTCCACAGCCTCTGCGCCCAATACATCCGGGCGGAAGGGAAGACCGCCCTCTTTGCTGGCCAGGGGATCTTTAACACGGCCCTGGTGATCTGGTTCAATATCCTCTTCTTGCAGGTGTTCCGGCTGGGGGTCTTCGGCTACGTCATGTCTGTGGTGGTGGCCGACGGCATCTGCACCGGGTATCTGGTGCTGCGGGAGAAGCTGTGGAAGCTTTTGGTGCCCAAGCCTGACGACAGCGTCACCAAGGCCATGCTCCGCTACAGCATCCCCCTGATCCCCGCCACGATTTTCTGGTGGATCACCAGTGTGTCGGACCGGTATATGGTCACCTGGTTCCTGGGCGCCGAGGCCAACGGCCTGTATGCCGTGGCCTGCAAGATCCCCACGATTCTGAGCCTGCTGTCTACCATCTTCATGGAGGCCTGGCAGTTTTCCGCCATCTCCGAGGCCACGGGGGACCGAGAGGTACATATCCGGTTTTACTCCCAGGTGTGGGGCTTCTTCCTCTCCGCCATGGTGCTGGTGGGCAGCGTGATGATCGTCCTGTGCCGGCTGGAGATTCGGGTCCTGGCGGCCAGAAGCTACTATGCCGCCTGGCAGTATGTGCCGGTGCTGGCCATGGCCATGGTGTTCTCCGCCTTCTCCTCCTTTATGAACAGCGTCTATGTGGTGATGGAGAAGAGCCATTTGTCACTGTGGACGGCGGTCTGGGGAGCGGGGGCCAATATCCTGATGAACCTGTGGATGATCCCCAGGATCGGCATTCAGGGCGCGGCCATTGCCACCCTGGTGAGCTATCTCATGTGCTTCGGCATCCGGGCCGTCAGCGCCCGGCGGCTGATCCCCTTCCGGCTCTATCCCGGTCGGCTGACGGTGAGCACAGGGCTGCTGATGCTCCAGTCCCTGCTGTGCTTCTGGGGCAGTCCCATCCAGCCCTTTGCCCAGATGGGGGCCTTTGTGCTGCTGGTGACGGTGAACCACAAGCCGATTTTCGAGATGCTGGAGCAGGTGCTGCGGATCATCCGGAGAAGAGCGTAAAAAAAGCCCTCTCCAAGCAAGGAGAGGGCAGGAAGTCACAGCGACAGGTAGATATCCCGCATTTGTTTGGATACCGTGTCCAGGCTGAAGGCCTGGACTTTTTCTTTGGCGTTTGTGCCCAGCCTTTGGCACAGGGCGGGATCTCCGGCCAGGGCCTCAATGGCCTGGGCCACGGCTTCGGGGGTCAGGGCGGCGTAGAGCCCCTCTTTTTGGTCTTCGATGAGATCCGTATTGCCCCGGATGGGACTGACGATGCTGGGAAGACCGGAGCTCATGGCCTCCATCAGGGAAAGGGACAGCCCCTCCCGGAAGGAGATGAAGAGGAAGGCATCGCTGGCCCCGTAGAGGTCCGGCACGTCGCCGCGGTAGCCCAGAAATTGGACCCGGTCCTCCAGCCCCAGCTCCCGGCAGAGGGCCTTGTTATGTTCCAGCTCCTGGCCCCGTCCGGCGCAGAGCAGGCGGATCCGCTTGTCCGGGATCCGGGAAAGGGCCCTGAGCATCATGGGGTGGTTTTTGTTCTTGGTCATTTCCGCTACGGACAGAAGGACGAAATCGTCTTCGGCCAGCCCCAGAGACTGGCGAAGGGCGGCCCGGTTTTCCTTCCGGTCCTGGAATCTGGCCAGATCCACCCCCACACCCCGGACATATTCCAGCCGCTTCGGGTGCATATGCTTTTTCGAAAAGGCGTAGTCCTCCCGGTTGATGTTGATGAGCACATCGGTCATAAAGGAGCAGACCCATTCCGCCGGGAAGAACAGCAGCCAGTTTATCAGGGGGGCCCCACGGAAGAAGTGGTAGCCGTGGGCGGTGTAGACCACCTTGCAGCCCTGTTTCCGGGCATCCCGGGCGGCCAGACGGGTCAGCACCGCCGCTACAGGGGTGTGGCAGTGGATCACGTCAAAATGGCCCTGGTCGATGATCTTTTTCAGGCTCCCATAGGCCTTCCGGTTGCTTCCGGCCAGTGGAGACCGGCCAAAGGAAATGGGGTAGAAGGTGTCGCAGTAGGGGATACGGCAGTCGGCAGGATTTTCGTAGTCGTTCTTGGCCGCTACCGCCGTTTCCCAGCCCAGCTCCTTCAGCATTTTGAGATAGGGGATGTGAAACTGCATGATGTGGGTCTTGACCACCGTGGCCACAAACAGGATCTTTTTCTCAGGCATGGAATGCCCCTCCCTTCTAAATCAAAACCTTACGGCGGCGGATCCGCCAAAGCTCCCAGGCGCCCATGGCGGCACCCATGGCCCAGCGGACCAAAGCCGCCTCAGGGAGCAGATACACGAGCCCGACAAACAGGAGAAACGCCGCCCCATAGGGCCCCCAGAGCCCAATGGGGAAGGGGTAACGGTCCTTTCCCAGGTAATAGCGGGTGTAGAGATAGTGGAGCAGAAATTGGAGGCTGTGGGACAAAACCGTGGCGATGGCCGCCCCGGCCATTCCCAGCTTCCCGATGAGGACGTAGTTGAGACCGATGTTCATAAGGGAGGAGGAGATGGTGGCCGCGGCCACCATCTTCACCTTTTTGTGGTAATACTCATAGTTGATGGGGAAGGTGCACAGGAAATTCAGATAGTGACTGGCGATGAAAATAGGGATCAGGTCCGTAGAGCCCCAGAAGTCCGACCGGGCGAAGAGGTGATAGACCTCCCGTCCCAGGAGGATAAAGCCTACGGAGAGCACGGTGTACAGCTCCAGAAAGTTTCTGGACTGCTGCAAAACCGCCTCTTTTCTCCCGTGCTTGGTGTCCTCGTAGAAGAAGGGCACCCAGGTATTGTTCAGGGCCCCGAAGAGGGTGAAGAGGATGGTGCCGAACTGGAAGGCCATGGAGTAGATGCCGCTGACATCCTCTCCCGAGAGCTGCCGGAGCATGACCACATCGCTGTGGCCCAGCAGCAGGTCCGCCAGATTGTAGAACACATAGGGAATGGCCAGAGGAATGCAGAACCGCCAGAATTCCCGGTTGTAGAAGGTTTTGCCCTTGACGAAGACGCAGAGGCAAAGGATCAGGCCCAGCAGGCCGTAAACCAGGGCAATGGCCAGGATCCGGCCATAGTAGTTGATCTCCTTGGGCAGCGTCAGCACCAGGATCAGAGACAGGACCAGGGTCCCCAGGCTGGTGCCTACGCTCAGCAGCATATTCCGGCCGGCTTTCAGCTCATAGGTCAGCTTGGTGTTCATAAAGTTGACGCCGTAGGTGCCGATGGCCTGGAACAGCACCAGGAGGATGAAGAATTTGCTCAGATCCAGGGAGCTGCTGATGGGCTCCAAAAACAGCAGCACCAGAGCCGTGACCCCGGCGAAAACCAGAAAGGACAGGCTCATGACGCTGGACTGATACCGGATCTGGGTTTCCTCCGGGTATTCTACCCTGGCGTTTACCAGGGTGCCCTGGGTCTGCATGGTGGCGGCAATGGCCAGAACGCTGACCCACACGTTGTAGTTGGATACGTTGCCGTAGCCGCCGGTGCCCAGGAGCCGGGAGAACAGGGGAGCGGTGAAAATGGAGATGCCGTAAAGCAGGCAGGTGCTTAAAATGTTAAAAAAGCTGACCCGGTTTCGCTGATTCATGGGTCCCTCCTGTGGCCGGTAAGCCGCCAGGCAGGGCCGAAGAGACCCAGGACCAGCAGCAGATCGTGGAGCTTTTCCTTTCCGGAAAGCAGGGGGCTGGTGAGGAAGAAGGGAAGCTCCTTGGCAAGGGCCCTCTTACAGGCCCGGTATTCCTGGCGAAAGGCATGAACCTGGCCGGACTCCTGGCACAGCATCATGGGATGGGCCAGAGACCAGACCCGAAGGTATCTGGCCTGGGGCAGGATCTCCGGGCACCGGGCTTTGATATCCTGGCAGATGGCCTGGGTGTGGGCGGCGAAGTGAAAGCTCTTTTGGGACACCGGGGCGGTGGTGATGGAGCCGGGCCGGTGGTAGTAGACGTACACCGGCTCCGGCAGCAGGGCCACCTTGTTGGCCTTCAGGGCGGCCCGATAGGTGACGGGCACATCCTCGCAGATCTTTCCCTCCGGGTAGCGGAGGCCGTCGAAGAGGCTGCGCTTATAGAGCTTGTCCCAGGCGGCGGAATCCACGCCCTGCCAGGTGAACATCCGGGCCACAAATTCCGGGCCGGTGATGGTTTCCTCTTTTTCCGGGCAGAGGCCCAGGGTCTTGTCCCCGATGCCGCCGATCAGGTCGGAGCGCCCGGCGCAGACCAGGTCCGCCGCATGGCGCTGGGCGCAGGACAGGAGCTTCTCGTATGCCCCAGGCTCTAAGAAGTCGTCGCTGTCCACAAAGGCCACGTATTCTCCCTGGGCCAGGTCCAGTCCCGCGTTTCGGGCACTGCTGAGGCCTCCGTTTTCCTTGTGGAGGACCTTCACCAGGGGCTCCATGGCGGCGTAGGCATCGCAGAGGATGCCGGAGTCGTCGGTGGAGCCGTCGTCGATGAGCAGGATCTCCTTCACATGGGCCTGGGTGCGGACGGAGTTGATGCACCGGCTCAGGTACTTGGACACATTGTAGACGGGAATGATGACAGAGATCACGGCTCCTTCGCCCCCTTTTGCAGCCTGTCGTAGATGGAGCGCAGGATCCGCAGATTCGCCTCCGGGTCGTGGGTCACCTGGGCATGGGCCTGAGCCGCCCGGCCCAGGGAAGCGGCCCCTTCTTCCATATCGAACACCCGGCAGATGGCGCTGGCCAGAAGCAGGGGCTCTGTGGAGGGGTAGAGAAATCCCTCTTCCCGGTCCTTCAGCAGAGTGCTGACCCCGCCCACATGGGCGGCCACGCAGGGCACTCCCAGGAGCATGGCCTCTCCCAGGGCGTTGGGAGAATTCTCCACGGTGGAGGGCAGGGCGAAGACATGGCTCTGCAGGAATTCCCGCTTCATGTCCTCCGGGCTCAGGAAGCCCAGAAATTCGATTTTTCCTTCCAGGCCATGGGCCCGGGCGTACCGGCACAGATACCGGTGATAGGTCTGCTGCTTTAGAGCCGCCTTGGGGTCCGGGGGGAAGAAGGATTTACCGGGGACCGCCAGTGTGGCATCCGGATACCGGCGGAGGACCTGGGTGAGGGCCTCCAGAAGATAGTGAAAGCCCTTGATGGGGGTTTCCAGGCTGGAGGCGAAGATCCGGTGCTTCCGGCAGGCCCCAAGCCGCCACTGTCCTTCATAAAAGGGCTCCCGAAGGGACTCGTTGCAGAAGTGGTACTGGGCCTTTTCCGCCAGAGCCTGGGTGCAGGCCTTGTCCCAGGGGGTCCGGCCGATGACATGGCGGGCAAGCCCCAGGGCTTCCAGCTCCATCCGGCCCCGCTGGACGTATTTGCGCTGCTGGGCGGGAATGTTGTCCAGGCGCAGCAGGTCCCGCAGGGTGGTGCTCCAATAGACCGAGGCGGGGATCCCCTCGGCATAGTGCCGGGCGTAGACGGAGCAGAGGCCTTGGATGCTGACCACGGTCCTGTCCAGCAGCCCCAGCCGGTGGCACACCCGGAGCATGGCCAGGGTGTGGCCGTATTCCGTGCCCCAGATGTGGATCACGTCCGGCTGGTAGGCCCGGAGCTGGTCCGTAAACTGCTGCTCCAGATCCTGCTGGTACCGGTAGACCGTAGGCTCCGGGAAGATATAGTAGGATAGGTTCCGGGCGGCGGTACCGGCGGCGGGCTTGTCCCCCCGGCACAATAGGCGCAGCTCCAGATCTTCCTCCCGGCGCAGACCGGCGAGGGTCTGATCCATCCACAGGCCGCTGCCCTCGGCACCGGTCACCGCCTGGCGGATGGCACCGGGCAGCAGATTGCACAGCCACAATAGCCGCATGGCATTCAGCTCCTTTCCGTAATGCGCAGCATTTCCAGGATCTTTCCGGCCTGGACCCGGTTATTTCGCTCTTTCAGGACAAAGTCCCGGGCGGCCTGGCCCTGACGGAGCAGGTCTGCCTCGGTTCTGGAAAACACCGCTTCCAGGGCCCGGGCAATGCCCCGGGGGGACTCGTCATCGATGAAGTTCACATAGGGGTAGTATTCCTTGGGCATTCCCGGCAGGCGGGTGGTCAGCACCGGAGTGGCGGAGGCCATATACTCCATGGTTTTGGAGGGGAAGGAATACCGGACGTATTCCTCGTCCGTGGGCCGGGGGTTGATGAGCAGACTGGCCTGCATCTCCTTTTCCACCACCTGGGCGCTCAGGAGCATGCCGCCGTATTGGACCCGGGGGTCCTTTTCGGCAATGGCCTTCAATTCCTCCACATAGTCTCCGGGGCCGTAGATGACCAGCCGGGTATCCGGGATATTCGCCATCCGGAAGCCCTCCACCAGCTGGGGCAGGCCATAGAGTCTGCACACGGACCCGGCATAGAGGCAGACCCTGGGAGAGGCCTTCCGGACGGCACCGGGGTCCCGGTCCGCCATGGAGATGTCCGCATGGCCCTCCAGAACCAGGTGGGGCTTGCCGGAGGGATTCAGGCGGCTGTTCATCTGCTCCGTCAGGAAGATATAGTCGGTGCAGCCCCGGATGACCCGGCCTGTCAGGGCCAGATAGGGGCGGCTGCCTCCCAGCATCTCCGGCAGGTCCGTGACAATGCCCACGCAGCGGCAGCCCTTTGCCCTGGCGGCCAGCTGGGCAAAGAGGGCCGTGGTGCAGTTCAGGCAGTCCACAAAGACCGCATCCCCCTTTTTGGCCAGCCTACGCACATTGCGATAGGTGCCCAGGGCCCCCAGCAGGGCCTTGAGCAGGGGCTGGCGGCTGGCGGGGGCATAGTGGTAGCGGGCCCCGCCCTCGGTTTCCGGGGGGAGACGCAGGAGCGTTTGGCCGCAGTTTGCCCGGTTGAGGGGCAATGTGGCGGCCACGTCCACCTCTGCCCACTGACTCAGGCCCTCGATGAGGAGCCGGTGGTACTTCTGGGACTGAAAGGCGGGCTTTTGGGGGCAGTCCTGAAACAGGGCGGCGTAGGTCCTGTCGGAGCAGGTGGTGACGGCGTAAACAATGTGCATAGCGTTATGCCTTTCGGAGGTTTTTCCTGGGGGCGTTTGCCAGAGGCAGCAGCCCCTCGGTGAGAGCCAGAATGGGGAAGAGCCAGAAATAGGGATTCGTGATCAGGTTCTCCGTGTTGAAGGTGGCGGCCAGGGTCACCAGGCACACAAGCTTCATAGGCAGATGCCCCCGGCCCCGGAACACCAGGGTGACCCAGCCGAAGAGATTCAGCCAGCCGAAGAGCAGCCCCAGAATGCCGAAGAGAATGGTGGAGGAGCTGGTGTTGTGGGTCACGGTTTCCAGGATATAGGCCAGCTCCCGGCCCACAAACCGGTCCCACTGGATGACGTAGAGATTGAACTTGATGCAGTCGATCCGGTCGTTCAGGGAGGGGTTGGAGGTGAAGAGCTTCTCCACCATGAGCTTCAGCTGGGTGTAGAGAGGGGGCTTGGCCGCTACCAGCCAGGCAGCCACCAGGGCCAGAAGGGCAAAAAGCAGCAGGCTGAGCTTCCGGCCCAGGGGGGTGTCGTAAACCTTCCGGTCGAAGTACAGGGCGATGAGGAACACCGCCGTCACGGCTACGCCGCAGGTGGAGAAGGTGGTGAGCATGGCGGTGACCAGCAGGGCGTTCAGGCCCCAGGTCCATTTCCCGGAGTCCCAGTCCGCCTGGTAATTGTTGAGATACAGGGCCAGGAACAGAAAGAACTGGTAAACCCCAGGCTCCCGGAAAATACCGAAATTCCGGGTTTTTGCGTAGTTGATCGGAACATAGCACAGCAGATAGTTGTAGAATCTGGCCTGGAAGCTGTTTTCAAAAACCGGAGGCACAAGGATGCCCCGGTCCGCCAGAAGCCGCAGGCCATAGCTGCAAAGCAGAGACCCGGCGGCCAGAAGAGCCAGGATCAGGATATAGGCCCTTGCGGTCTGCCGGAGACCTGCAAAGTAGGAGATGAGCACCGCCACGGCGATGCAGTAGATCATGCTGATGTACATCATTTGCCAGTCCCTCTTGATGGCCATGGGGATGACAATGGTCAGGCTGAACAGGACAAAAAGCAGGACCCGGCCATCTAAGAGAATGGAGCCGATCCGGTTCCGGTTATAGACCAAAAACACCAGCCCCACCGCCAGAGTCAGGCCGATCGAAAGGGCCTGGGCCCGGAAAAAGCCCAGAAGGTACAGCCCCGCCTGGCTGTCCCGGTTCAGATATACCAGGGCCAGCAGATAGAGGGCAAAGAGGACATTCCATTTTCGCTGGGCGGGAAAGGGGTAACGGGTCATTTGGTTTTCTCCTTTTGCAGCTGTAGGATGGCTTTGGCCAGGTGCTCCGGCCCCCGGTCCGCCAGGATGCCTCCCTGGGCCTGGGCTACCTCCTGGCAGGCGGTGCCCCGATAGACCAGGGGGGTGGTGCCGCAGAGGGCGGCCTCCAGCACGGTCATGCCGAAGGTCTCTTCCACACTGGGGCTGACGTAGACGTCTGCCGCCGTGTACCACTGGGCCAGCTCCCGCTGGTCATGGGTCCGGGGCAGGGCCAGAATATTCTCCGGCAGGGTCCTTTTCAGGCTCTCCGGAATGCCGATGAGCACGATTTGGCAGCTTTCCGGCAGGAGGGAGGCAAGACGGACAAAATCCGCCAGACCCTTCCGGGGCTCCCAGACGTTGGCGGCCCCCAGCACCAGAAATTTGTCCTCCAGCCGGTATTCCTGCCGGAGACTGCTGGCAGTGGGGTGAAAAACAGAGGGATCCGCCGCATTTGGAACCACACGCAGAGGATAGTCCTTCAAGAAGCTCTGGCTGACCAGATCCCCCAGCCACTGGGAGGGGACCTGTAGGGTAAGCTGTGGAATGCCTGTGAAGAGGGCCTTCTTCCGCCGGTAGTTTTCACGGGTGGCATCCAGGGCGCAGCTGGGATAGAGCCTGCGCTGGGGGCAGCCGCCGCAGCCGGTGCGCCACTTTTCGCAGCCGGCATAGGTGAAATAGGGGCAGTTGCCGGTAAAGGCCCAGCAGTCGTGGAGGGTCCAGATCACCGGCTTGCCGCAGAGGCGGAGGTAATCGAAAAGAAGCCCCAGGTGGATGTAGTAACCGTGGAGGTTGTGGAGCCAGATCACATCCGGGTCGTATTCCCGGACCCTGGTGAGGAAGGCCTGGGTGGCGGCATAGGAGCCGAAGCCGCCTGTGCCGAAGATGCGGTGCCGCAGGGCGTGGAGGTTGTGGTCCAGCTTGGTGCCGATGGCCAGGGTCTTCACATCGCCGCAGCCCTTGGCCTCCCGGCCGTAGGCCAGCAGGCAGGTGTTTCCCGCCGCCTGGAGCTCCCGGGCGGCTTTCAGCACCAGCTGGCCGGTGCTTCCGGCTCCCGCGGTGACGTTGACAAACAGATATTTCATGGTTCCGCCTCCCCGCCCAGCAGGTCCTGGAAGAGGCTGACGTATTTCCGGGTACAGATCTCCGGGGTATAGTTTTCCAGGTAAAGGCGGCGGCAGACGGAGCGCATCCGGGCCTGGGCCTCCGGGTCTGCCTGCATGGCCCGGAGCTTCTGGACCAGAAGCTGAGACTGGCCGTTTTTCAGGCTGACACCGGCCCCCTTCCGGGTATCCGCCACAATGTCGCTGTCATCCATGATGACGATGAGAGGAATGCCCTCCATCATGTAGCTGTAGGTCTTGCTGGGCACGCACAGGCCGGTGGTGCCCGGGGCTATGGAGATAAGGGCGGCGGAGCAGACATCCAGAGCCTGCTGATAATCCTTGCCGTGGAGGTAGTCCAGGACCCGGGCATTGGAAAGATTCTCCTGGGAGACGGTCTGTTTCAGGGCCTCCAGCTTGTTGCCGTGACCGGCGAAGAGGAAGAACACACTGTCGTCCTCTTTCAGGAGCCGGATGGCCTCCAGAACGGTGTCCACATCCTGGACCGTACCCATGTTGCCGAAGTAGCCCACCACGAATTTACCGGCCAGCTCCTTGGCAAAGGGGTTGCTCTCCGGATCCCGGTCAGCCTCTCCCCGGTCCGGGTACCAGTTGGGGATCACGGCAATGCGGTCCTTTGCAATGGGCCGGTGGGCGGCGATAAAGTCCCTCATTTCCGAGGACAGGGCCACCACCCGGTCTGCATTAGGGTAGACAGCCCGGTTGATGCGGTCCATGACCCGGCAGATGAGGCTGCCCTGGCTGAGGGCTCCTGTCCGCAGGGCCAGTTCCGGATACAGGTCGTAGGAGACGAAGATCAGCCGGCAGCCAAACCACTTTTTGGCCAGAGCCGCCACCCAGGGAAGGACCGGGGGATTGGAATAGACCACCACCGCCCGATAGTGCCCCAGCCGGGGCAAACGGCCCAGCACCGCCAGGGTGAAGGAAAAGTAATTCACCAGCCGCCCCAGAACGCTTTTCCGGTCCGGCTGGAGGTAGCGGAGCCGATGGATGCCGATGCCCTCCAGGGTCTCCTCTCTGGCCACGGGGCTGCCGGTATAGTATTCCTTGGGGTAGCCGCAGACCACGTCCACGGAGAAGCCCGCCCTTTGCAGGGCCTTGGCGGTATCAAAGGGGAGCTGGGCGGAGGAGATATACTCCGGGTGAAAAAATTGGCAGAGAAACACAATGTCTTTTTTCTCACGCATACAAAAACCGCCTCCCTTCTTAAAAATTCAGATTTCGGATCGGAAAACGCTTTCCGGGAAGGAAACCAGCTGATAGGGCTGGGGATACCGGCTCAGGGCCTCGTCATAGCGCAGGCTGCCGAAGGCCTTGTCCACGCTGCCGGACATATGCCGCAACAGGCCCAAGGCCCAGCCGAAGCCGGGGACCAGGGCAAGGCGCTTCCCCTTGGCCTGGGCAATGGCCCGGACCACCTGGCTGGTGCACAGAGGCTCCGGGTCCTGGGGGCAGAAAAGGCCACTGTCCTGCCGGTCGATGAGGAGCTTCACCAGGGCGTTCAGGTTCTCTATATAGAGCATGGACCGGCGGTTTTCGATTTTCGGAAAGCAGGGGAGCCTGTCCGCCATTTTTTCCAGGGCGCGGAAGTTTCCGGTGCAGCCCTTGCCGTAGATCAGAGAAGGCCGGAGAATGGCCACCCGGAAGCTGGCCGAGGCCAGCTCTTGCAGCCCCTGCTCCGCCTCCAGCTTGCTGATCCCGTAGTTATCCACAGGGGCTGTGGGGGTGTGGGCCCCGATGACGATCTCCTTGCCGTAGGGGGCCGTCAGTCCGTACACCGCCTCGGTGGAGAGAAAGAGGAACTGCCCCACCCCTGCCGCCTTGGCCTTTTCCGCCAGACGAAGGGTCAGGTCCCGGTTGATCTTCCGGTATTCATCGAGACAGGCAGGGTCGTCCTTGGTTTTCTTTTGGTGGACCAGGGCGGCGGCGTGATAGACCGCGTCATAGCCGCGAAGGTCGAAGGCCTCCCACTGGCCCTCCCGGAGGCTGAGGCTGGTGACTGCATACTCCGGCCACTGGGAGAGGTACTGCTTCAGGGAGGTGCCCAGGTACCCCTTTGTGCCGGTGATGAGAATTCTTTTCATTTCCGCTCCTTTGCGCCGGTGCCCCCTTCTACCACGCCGTCACGCTTCAGGACGGCGATGACGGAGCCGAAGAAGCACTTGCAGTCGAAGAGGAAGCTGAGGTTTTTCACGTATTCTCCGTCCAGAGCGGCCTTCTGCTCAATGGGGATCTCGTCCCGGCCGTTGATCTGGGCCCAGCCTGTGAGACCCGGCCGCACATCGTTGGCCCCTACCGCCTCCCGCAGGGCGATCAGGTCATACTGATTCCACAGGGCGGGCCGGGGACCGATGACGGCCATCTTGCCGGTGAAGATCTGGAAGATCTGGGGCAGCTCGTCCAGGGAGGTCTTCCGCAGGAACTTCCCCACCCGGGTGATGTATTGCTCCGGGTTTTCCAGAAGGTGGGTGGGCACATCGTGGGGGGTGTTCATTTTCATGGTGCGGAATTTCAGGATATGGAAATGGGACTTGTGGAGCCCCACCCGCTTCTGCTTGAAAAAGACGGGGCCGGGATCGTCTATTTTGATGGCCAAGGAGATGAGAAGATACACCGGGGACAGCACCACGATGCCGCAGGCGGAAAGAATGATATCCAAAAAACGCTTCCCATAGTTACGATACAAACCGATTCCCTCTTTCTGTTTGGTGCCGACTGGACAAAAATATTCACCTTAGTATACCACAGATCAGGTATAACAGCAAGGAAAAGTTTTCTGAAAACCGGTTTCGGGGGATTTTCCTTTCGCAAATATTTCCAAAAACTCTTGCATTCCGCGAAGGAAACAGATATAATAAACTGATTCATTATTGATATTACGAGTAAGAGGTTTTGCTGTGTACTTAAAATCACTGGAATTGCAGGGCTTCAAGTCCTTTCCGGACAAGACGGTGATCCGCTTCGGCGACGACATCACCGCCATTGTAGGCCCCAACGGCTCCGGCAAGTCCAATATTTCCGACGCCATCCTCTGGGTCATGGGCGAGCAGAGCTCCAAGACCCTTCGGGGTGCCAAAATGGAGGACGTGATCTTCGGAGGCACCGCCAAGCGGCCCCAGCTGGGCTTTGCGGAGGCCACCCTGACCCTGGACAATTCAGACCGGGCCCTGGCCTACGATGCCGACGAGGTGGTGGTCACCCGGCGGTATTACCGCTCCGGCGACGGCGAATACTATATCAACCGCCAGTCCGCCCGGCTGAAAGACATCAATGAGCTGCTTATGGATACGGGCCTGGGCCGGGAGGGCTACTCCAACATCGGCCAGGGCCGCATTGATGAGATTCTGTCCCTGAAATCCGGAGACCGGCGGGAGATCTTTGAGGAGGCGGCGGGCATCTCCAAATACCGCCACCGGAAGGAAGAGACCGAGCGGCAGCTGGAACGGACCGAGGACAATCTGCTGCGCATCGGGGACAAGGTCTCCGAGCTGGAGATGCAGCTGGAGCCCCTGAAGGTCCAGTCCGAAAAGGCCAGAAAATACCTGGAAATGAAGGAGGAGCTCCAGGGGGTGGAGGTAGCCGTATGGCTGGACACCCTGGACAGGCTCTCCGCCGCGGCGAAAAAGGCGGAGGAGGACTATAAGTCCGCTTCCTTTGTATTGCAGCAGGCCCACGACGACCTGGACGGCCTGTACCGTCAGGCCGAGGAGCTGGGCAGGGCCCTGCGGGAAAAGGACGGGGCACTGGAATCCGTCCGGGTGAAGACTACCATGTTCCAGAGCACCCACCAGCAGCTGGAAGGCCAGATGGCGGTGCTCCGGGGCAATGTAGAAAACAACGATGCCAACCTGAAGCGCATCGAAGAGGAGCTCCGGGGGGCCCTGGACCGGTCCGACGGCCTGGAAAGCCAGATCGCCCAGGCCCAGGCCCGGATCGCCCAGATCGAGAAGGATCTTGGGGATGTTGCCGGAGCCATCCAGGCCAGCGCCCGGAAGCTCAGCGAGATGACGGCATCCGCCCAGGGCCTGAGCCGCCAATTTCTGGAGCTGAGGGCCAAGGAATCCACCCTGACGGCGGACATCGCCGGCTGCGAGGCGGAGGTAAGAGCTATTGAGGAGAACCGCCTTGCCGCCTCCCGGCGGCTGGAGGAGCTGGACGGGGACCTGAGCGCCGGAAAGCAGCGGCTGGAGCAGGCCCGGAAGAGCCTGGAAGACAGCCGGGCCCAGCTGAAAAAGGCCCAGGAGCAGGTCACCGCCTCCAACAACGTGATCTCCGGCTTCACCCTCCGGCAGGAGAGCCGGAAGAAGAACCGGGATGCCTCTATGGAGGCCCTGCGGGACATTACCGCCAGGCTGGAGGGAGTCAGCGCCAAGGTCCGGGTGTTCCGGGCCATGGAGCGGGACTACGAAAGCTACCAGAAGTCCGTCCGGATGGTCATGCAGGAGGCCCAGCGGGGGTCCCTGCGGAACATCCACGGCCCTGTGTCCCGGCTCATCCGCACCGACGACAGCTACGCCGTGGCCATTGAGATCGCCCTTGGGGCGGCCATGCAGCAGATCGTGGTGGACAGCGAGGCCGACGGCAAGGCGGCCATCAACTACCTGAAACGCACCGGCGGAGGCCGGGCCACCTTCCTGCCCCTGTCCAATATCTGGGGCAAAAGCCTACAGGAGCCGGGGATCGAGTCCTGCCGGGGCTTTGTAGGCGTGGCGGCGGACCTGGTCCGGTGCGATGCCAGATACCGGAACGTGATCGGGAACCTTTTAGGCCGGACGGTGATCGCCTCCGACCTGGACGCGGCCATTGCCATGGCCCGGCAGTATAAAAACCGGTTCCGCATCGTGACCCTGGACGGCCAGGTGATGAATACCGGCGGCTCCATGACCGGCGGCTCCGTGAATAAGGACGCGGGGCTCCTCTCCCGGGCCAACGAGCTGGAAAAGCTGACGGCCCAGGAGCAGCAGCTGCAAAAGCAAAAAGGGGAAGAGGAGGCCCGGCTCCAGGAGTGCCAAAGGCTATTTGACCAGGTGGAGTATCAGCTCTCCACCGCCCGGGATCAGCTCCGGGAGGCGGAGGACCAGGTCCTTCGGCTCCAGGGCCAGGAAAAGCAGTTCGAGGTCATGTTGAGCGCCATCACAGAGGCGGAGGCCTCCGCCCAGAAGGAGCGGGACAGCCTCCACAGCCGGGACCGGGGCGACGGCGAGCGCCTGTCGGCCCAGAAGGCCAAGATCCAGGTCTATGAAAAGGACCTGACCTCTGTCCGCCAGCAGCTGTCCCTTCTGGAGGGCAGCCAGAGCGAGGCGGCCCAGGCCACCGACGCCATTACCGCCCACATGACGGAGCTGCGGACAAAGGAAGCGGCTCTGACGGCGGAGAAGGCCACGGCCCAATCCCACATGGAGGACCTGAAGGATCTGCAGGGCGCCATGGAAGGGGACCGGGAGAAAAAGGAAGCCCTCATGGAGGCCATCCGCCAGGAAAATGAGCGCCTGGCCGGTGAGATCCGGGTTTTGGAGCAGCGGCAGCAGGCCAACGACCGGGAGGCCGCCGCCATGAACCTGACCTTCCAGCAGATGCTCCAGGACCGGGCAGACACCGAGGCCGGAAAGACCAAGGCCGAGCACGAGGCCCAGGAGAAAAACAAGGACATCCTGAACATGGAGCGGGCCTGTGCCCTCTTGGAGCAGAAAAAGGTCACCACCTCCATGGAGGAAAAGCAGATCATCGACAAGCTCTGGGACAACTACGGCCTGACCCCCGGCACCGCCGGAGAAAAGCGGGGGCAGATCGAATCCGTGGCGGCGGGAAACCGGCGCATCGGAGAGCTGAAGCGGAAGATCGCCGCCCTGGGCACCCCCAACCTGGGAGCCATCGACGAATACGCCCGGGTCAACGAGCGCTACCAGTATCTGGCCGGGCAGCGGGACGATGTGCTCACCTCCAAGCGGGAGCTGGAGAGCATCATCCGGGACATTACCAAGGAAATGACCACGATTTTTGTGGAGGAGTTCGGCAAGATCAACCACTATTTCGGCCAGGTCTTCGAGGAGATGTTCGGCGGCGGCAAGGGTCAGCTGATCCTGGAGGACCCGGAGAATCCCCTGACCTGCGGCATTGAGATCCGGGTCCAGCCCCCTGGAAAGCAGGTAAAGACCATTACATTGCTCTCCGGCGGCGAGAAGGCCTTTGTGGCTACGGCGCTGTACTTTGCCATTCTGAAGGTCCGGCCCACCCCCTTCTGCCTGCTGGACGAGATCGATGCCGCCCTGGACGACCGGAACGTAGACCGGTTCGCCGGGTACCTCCACAACCTGAAAAAGACCCAGTTCATCGTCATCACCCACAGAAGAGGCACCATGGAGTCCGCCGACGTGCTCTACGGCGTCACCATGCAGGAGCAGGGCGTGTCGAAGCTGCTGCGGCTGGACCTGAACCAGATGGAAGAATATCTGGGCATTGGAGAATAAACAAGCCTTCCCCTCCGGGGAAGGTGGCAGGGCGAAGCCCTGACGGATGAGGGGAAACACGCTTTTGTAAGGCGCAAGCTCAGATTTCAGCTGGTACCGCCCCTCATCCGGCCTGGGGGCCACCTTCCCATCCGGGGAAGGCAAGAGATAAAGGAGTAATTTATGGGATTTTTTGATAAGATCAAGCAGGGCCTCACCAAGACCCGGGATGCCCTCAGCGAGAGCTGGAACGACCTGTTCTCCGAGGATACGGAGCTGGATGAGGACTTCTATGACGAGCTGGAGGAGAGCCTGATCCTGGCGGACATGGGTGTGGAGACCGCGGCCAAGGCCACGGAGAAGCTCCGCAAGGCGGTAAAGGATCAGAACATCACCCGGGCGGACCAGGCCAAGTCTGCCCTGCGGGTGATCCTCACCAGCATGGTCAGTGTGGGAGACCCCAACCTGGACCTGTCCACCCATCCCAGCGTGATCCTGGTCATCGGAGTCAACGGCGTGGGCAAGACCACCACCATCGGCAAGATCGCCAAGCAGCAGGTAGACGCGGGGAAGAAGGTCCTGCTGGTGGCGGGAGACACCTTCCGGGCTGCCGCCGCGGACCAGCTGGAGATCTGGGCCCAGCGCAGCGGGGCGGACCTGGTCCGCCAGCACGAGGGAGCGGACCCCGCCGCCGTGGTCTTTGACGGCATTCAGGCCGCCAAGACCAGAGACGTGGACGTGATCATCATCGACACCGCCGGACGGCTCCACAACAAGCAGAACCTGATGAACGAGCTGGGGAAGATCAGCCGCATTGTGGAGCGGGAGCTTCCCGGCGCTGCCCGGGAGGTGCTGCTGGTGCTGGACGGCACCACAGGCCAGAACGGCCTCATCCAGGCCAAGCAGTTCAAGGAGATCGCCGGGGTCACGGCTCTGGCCGTCACCAAGCTGGACGGCACCGCCAAGGGGGGCATTGTCATCGCCGTGGCGGACCAGCTGAACCTGCCGGTGAAGTTCATCGGCGTGGGGGAGCAGGCCGACGACCTGATGCCCTTCGTGGCCTGGGATTTTGTGAACGCACTTGTGTAAAAACCCTCTCCTGGGAGAGGGTGGCACGCCGAAGGCGTGACGGGTGTGGGGCGGCAAAGGGACCGACCTGGTTCTGCCCCTCATCCACCGCTGCGGCGGTCCCCCTTCCCCCAGGGGAAGGTCAGGAGGAAGAGTATGAAAGTCGTTTTAGCAAGCAAAAACAAGCACAAGCTGGTGGAGATCAGCCAGATCACCCGGAAGTTCGATATTCAGCTGGTGCTGGAGTCCGAGCTGGGTGTAGACATCGACGTAGAGGAAACCGGCACTACCTTTGAAGAGAATTCCTTTTTGAAGGCCAATGCTGTGATGCAGGCCACAGGGCTTCCCGCCCTGGCGGACGACTCCGGCATTGCCGTAGACGCGCTGAACGGAGAGCCGGGGATCTATTCCGCCCGGTACGGCTTTGACGAGACCCTGGACGACGCAGGCCGGGTGAAGCTGCTGCTGCACAACATGGAGCAGGTGCCCGATGGCCAGCGGCAGGCCCAGTTCGTCTGCGTCATCACCTTCGTGACCCCGGAGGGCCAGGTGATTCAGGCCCGGGGAGAGGTCCACGGAGAGGTGACCCGGGAGGAAAGAGGGAAAGGGGGCTTCGGCTACGATCCCATTTTCTACTATCCCCCCTTCGGAAAGACCCTGGCGGAGGTGGAGCCGGAGCGGAAGAATGCAGTTTCCCACCGGGCAAAGGCACTGAAGATATTCTATGAGAAACTAAAGGAGGCAGGCTATGCTGACAAGTAAAGAACGGGCGGATCTGAGAGCCCAGAGCAACGCCCTGGATACCACACTGATGGTGGGCAAGGGCGGCGTGACCGAGAGCGTCATCGCCGAGGCGGAGAATCAGCTCACCGCGAGAGAATTGGTAAAGGGCAAGGTCCTGGAGGGAGCCCTCATGTCCCCCAGAGAGGTCAGCGATGCCATCTGCCAGGCCACCGGCGCCCAGGGCGTGGCCTGCGTGGGCAGCAAGTTCGTGATCTACCGCTTCAGCGAGAAGAAGCAGGCCCAGCGGAACATGACCGGCCGGGCCAAGCGGAAGGAAATTCCCGTCTCCAAGTCCGACCCTGTCCGCAAGGGCATCCGTGCCCGCCGCCATGCCGCCAAGCTGGTGCGGGAGCAGCGCAACGCCTTCTTCAAGGAGAAGGCCGTAGAGAAGGCCATCGAGCGGGACCGGGAGAAGCAGCTGCGCAATAAGGAACGGTAAAAAGCCCTCTCCTTACGAGAGGGTGGCACGCCGGAGGCGTGACGGGTGTGGGGCGGCAAGCAGAACCGACCTGGTACCGCCCCTCATCCGGCCCCGGGGGGGGGCCACCTTCCCCCAGGGGAAGGTAAGGAATTTGGAGGAAGAGAGAACATGGAAAAAATCGGGATTTTCGGAGGCTCCTTCAACCCGCCCCACCTGGGGCACATCCAGGCGGCGGAGTACGCCATGCACGCCCTGGGACTGGACCGGCTGCTGCTGGTGCCCTCGGGGCGAACGCCTCAGAAGCGGCTCGCTCCGGCCGGGGCCACCGGCCAGCAGCGGCTGGAGATGCTGTCTATGGCCGCGAAGCCCGGCATGGAGGTCTGCTCTGCGGAAGTGGACCGGGGCGGGGAGAGCTACACCTGGGAGACGGTGCGGGAGATAAAGGCCCGGTACCCTGGGGCAGAGCTGACGCTGCTGCTGGGCACGGATATGTTCCTGAAATTCCCCCAGTGGGTGGATGCGGACAAGATCGCCTCTGCCGTGTCCCTGGCGGCCCTTCGCCGGGGGGACAAGGGGGAGCAGAAGATATTGGCAGACTGCGCCCAGGCTCTGGAAGAGCGGGGGGCAAAGGTCCGGCTGCTGGAAAATCCCGTCCTTCCCATTTCCTCCACCCAGCTCCGGCGGCTGCTGGCCTTTGAAGGGGGCGACAGCTTCCTGCCGGAGGGACTGTCCGGCTACATCCGGCGGGAGAAGCTCTATTATGTGGGCCAGGACCTGAAGCAGCTTCCCATGGAGAAGCTGGAGCCCATTGTCATTGACCTGCTGAACCCCAACCGGGTCCGCCATGTGCTGGGCTGCCGGGATACGGCAGTGGCATTGGCGAAAAAATGGGGGGCAGACCCGGTGGACGCCGGCCGGGCCGGGCTCCTCCACGACATTACTAAGGCCTTGGACGGCCCCTTGCAATTGACATTGTGTCAGGCCTATGGTAAGATATTGGATGATTTTTCAAGGAAATACCCCAAAACCCTCCATGCCCTCACAGGCAGCCTGGTTGCCCGGCGGATCTTCGGAGAAAATAGCGCGGTGGTCTCCGCCATTGCGTCCCATACCACAGGGAAGGAAAACATGAACCTTCTGGAGACCATTATTTACGTGGCAGACTATATGGAGCCCAACCGGGATTTCCCCGGGGTGGAGGAGCTGCGCAGCCTGGCCTTCTCGGACATCCGGGGGGCCCTGAAGCTGGGCCTGGAGATGACCCTTGCCCACCTGAAAGAGCAGGGCTGCGAAATGTCCCCCGCCTCTAAGAGGGCTTTGGATTTTTTGAATCAGAAAGGATAGATGGAATGCTTACCCCCAAAGAAATTGCCTACGAGGTGACCAAGGCCCTGGATGCCAAGAAGGGCCAGGACATTCAGCTGCTGAAGATCGACCAGGTCAGCGCCCTGGCAGACTATTTCCTCATCTGCACCGGCACCTCCAACACCCACGTCAAGACCCTTT
This sequence comes from uncultured Eubacteriales bacterium, assembly GCA_900547405.1. GTDB lineage: Bacteria > Bacillota > Clostridia > Oscillospirales > Oscillospiraceae > Faecousia. The sequence continues at coordinate 4,157 of URGL01000023.1, read as the reverse complement.
GCGACTACGCCGAGTACACCCTGGAGCAGCTGGGAGAGCCCATGCTGGGCCGGGAGGGCCACCGGGGAAACAGCTGGGAGCTCTTAGACTTCGGCACCATTGTGGTCCATGTCTTTACCGAGGAGGCCCGTCAGTTTTACGCCCTGGAGCGCCTGTGGGCCGACGCGGAGAAAATCGATCTGAAGGATATTATCATCGAAGAGAACTAAAGAGGTGCTACCTGTCATGAATTACGAATTCTCGAAAATCGAAGCCAAATGGCACAAATACTGGGAAGAGCACGATACCTTCCACACCGATGTGTGGGATTTCTCCAAGCCCAAGTATTATGTGCTGGATATGTTCCCCTACCCCTCCGGCGTGGGCCTTCACGCGGGCCATCCCGAGGGCTACACCGCCACGGACATCATGTCCCGGATGAAGCGGATGCAGGGCTACAATGTGCTGCACCCCATGGGCTACGACTCCTTCGGCCTGCCTGCGGAGCAGTACGCCGTGACGACCGGCCACCATCCCGACGGCTTCACCCAGGAGAATATCAAGACCTTCTCCAAGCAGCTGCGGGAGCTGGGCTTTGACTACGACTGGTCCAAGATGATCGCCACCTCTGACCCCAGCTTCTACAAGTGGACCCAGTGGATCTTCAAGAAGCTCTACGAGGCCGGTTACGCCAAGCGCATCGAGATGCCGGTGAACTGGTGCGAGGCCCTGGGCACGGTGCTTTCCAATGACGAGGTCATCGACGGCAAGTCCGAGCGGGGAGGCTATCCCGTGGTGAAGAAGAACATGATGCAGTGGGTCATCGACCAGCCTGCCTTTGCCGAGAAGCTCCTGGAGGGCCTGAACCACATCGACTGGCCCGAATCCACCAAGGAGATCCAGCGCAACTGGATCGGCAAGTCCACCGGTGTGGAGGTGGACTTCCAGCTGGTGGGCGGCGGGGACTTCTCCATCTACACCACCTGTATCGAGACCATCTACGGCATCACCTTCATGGTTCTGGCTCCGGACGGCAAAATCGTCCAGGATCTGATGGACCGGATTGAAAACAAGGAAGAGGTCCGGGCCTACATTGACGAAACCGTGAAGAAGAGCGACATGGACCGGACCGAGCTGAATAAGGGCAAGACCGGCTGCCGCCTGGAGGGCGTTTACGCCATCAATCCCGTCAACGGCAAGCAGGTCCCCGTGTTCATCGGTGACTTCGTTCTGGCCAACTACGGCACCGGTGCCGTCATGGCTGTGCCCAGCCACGACCAGCGTGACTTTGAGTATGCCGTTGCCCACCATATCCCCATGATCCAGGTCATCGACGGCCGGGACGTGTCGGAATGCGCCTTTGAAAAGCAGGACTACCTGGGCAAGGGCTGCAAGCTCCTGAACTCCGAGGAGTTCACCGGCCTGACGGTGGAGGAGGCCAAGGAGGCCATCACGGCGAAGCTGGAGAAGCTGGGCGTGGCCAGAAGAAAGGTCAACTACCACTTCCGGGAGTGGATCTTCGCCCGTCAGCGCTACTGGGGCGAGCCCGTGCCCTGCGTCTACACCCAGGACGGCAAGATCTACTTCGTCCCCGATGAGGAGCTGCCTGTAGTATTGCCGGAGCTGGAGGACTACAAGGGCAAAAACGGCCAGGCCCCCCTGGAGAACGCCACCGAGTGGAAGAAATACGATGCCCACGGCATTCACGGCACCCGGGAGACCTCTACCATGCCCGGCTCCGCCGGTTCCTCCTGGTACTATATGCGCTATATCGACCCCAAGAACGACAAGGAGTTCTGCAATCAGGAGCTGCTGAAGCACTGGATGCCCGTGGACCTGTATGTGGGCGGACCGGAGCACGCCGTGGGCCACCTGATGTACTCCCGGATCTGGAACCGGTTCCTCTATGACCAGGGCCTGTCCCCCGTGAAGGAGCCCTTCCAGAAGCTGGTCCACCAGGGCATGATCCTGGGTGAGAACGGCATCAAGATGGGCAAGCGCTACCCTGAGTTCGTGGTGAACCCCAGCGATGTGGTCCGGGAATACGGCGCGGATACCCTGCGGCTGTATGAGATGTTCATGGGCCCCCTGGAGGTATCCAAGCCCTGGAGCACCCAGGGTGTGGCCGGTGCCAAGAAGTTCATCAACCGGGTCTGGAACTTCTTCTCCGAGAGCGCCAACATCACCGATGCCGACGACGGCAAGCTCACCAAGATCTACCACCAGACCGTGAAGAAGGTCACCTCCGACTTCGAGGCCCTGGGCTTCAATACCGCCATTGCCCAGATGATGGTCTTCGTCAACGAGGTCTATAAAAACGGCACCTGCCCCAGAGAGTATGCCGAGGGCTTCCTCAAGATGATCTCCTGCATCACCCCCCACGTGGGCGAGGAGCTGTGGCAGCTGCTGGGCCACAGCGAGACCATCGCCTATGAGCCCTGGCCCACCTATGACGAGAGCAAGTGCAAGGACCAGGAGGTCACCATGGCCGTCCAGGTCAACGGCAAGATGCGGGGCACCGTCCTGATGGAGGCGGACCTGGACAACGACACCGTGGTGAAGAATGCTCTGGCCGACGAAAAGATCGCCAAGTTCCTGGAAAAGATCGGCGGCAGCCTGGTGAAGACCATCGTGGTCAAGAACAAGCTCGTAAACCTGATCGTGAAATAATTTTGAAATTTTTCGAAAAAGAACGAATTTATTCTTGACAATCCGGGCTTTACACCGTATAATAATCTAGCCGTATGGCCCTGAAAGCATCCAGGATCTAGCCGGGTGCGTCGGAGGGAGGGAAAACAATGTCTGAAATTCGCGTAAAGGAAAACGAGTCTCTGGAGAGCGCTCTGCGCCGGTTTAAGCGCAGCTGTGCCAAGGAGGGCGTTATCGCCGAAGTTAAGAAGCGCGAGCATTACGTCAGCCCCAGCCTGAAGCGTAAGCAGAAGTCTGAAGCTGCCCGTAAGAACAAGAGAAAGTTCTACTAATATCCCTCTTGAATCGTGCATGTGCCGCCCCGGAAGGTCCTCTTCCGGGGCGGTTTTTCCGCAAAAAAAGACCCCCTCCTGGGAGAGGGGGGCACGGCGTAGCCGTGACGGGTGTGGGGCGGTATGCAGGAACGGTTACGAAGCAGCCTTTTGGATAATGACATTGTATTGACAAACGGTAGCAAACTGCATATAATAGAGACAAAGGAGGTGCCCCATATGGCAACCACAAATTTAAATATCCGAACCGATAAGGAAATCAAGGACCAGGCCGAGCAGATTTTCGCCGAGCTTGGCATTACTATGAGCACAGCGGTGAATATCTTCCTGCGGACTGCCGTCCGGGAGCACGGGATCCCCTTTGCCCTGAAAATCGATGTCCCCAACGATACCACGGCAGCGGCTATCCAAGAGGGGAGAAAGATGCTGAAGGACCCAACAGCGCCTAGATACTCCAGCATGGAGAGCCTGAAGGACCTATAAGAAAAACCCCCGGAGCCGGAAAAACACGGCTCCGGGGGAACACATATCCCCTTACTCCAGGCTCAAATGGCTCTTTTTCAGGCCCTTGAGGATGGCCAGCCCCAGGATGGGGGCGAAGACGATGGCTACCACGGCGTTGAAGACGGTGGCAGGGATCTTGGCAACAACACCGAGGGCAGCGGCATCCGGGGTCAGGCCCTGCTTGAAGAGACCATTCCAGAGATAGCTCTTGGCCAGGTACAGCGCCGCGTAGGTGATGGCGGCGGCGGTGGTGGCAACGGTGGCCTTCAGGTAGTTCCAGTTCATCTTTCCGGCCTTCCAGGCCACGAGACCGGCAACCAGGCCGTAGGCCCCCTTGGTCAGGAAGGTGATCCAGCACTCGGAGATGTAGTTCGTCATGATGTCATACAGGAAGGACCCCAGGCCCGCAGCCAGGCCGCCCAGCCAGGGACCTAGCAAAAGACCTGACAGGGCGCAGAAGATATTGCCCAGGTGGAAGGCGGTGGTGCCTCCTACGGAGATGGGCATCTGGATCCGGATGGCGGAGCCGACGACGGTCAGGGCGGCCATCAGGGCGGCCAGGACCAGCTTTTTGGTGGTGATGGTAGATTCTTTTTTCATGTTCTCATTCCTCCCGGAAGTTGTTGAGCACATTATAGCCTGTCTCTTATACACATCTCCGAGCCCACGCGACTCCTGAGCATCTCGTATGCC